>NZ_VOSK01000036.1 GCF_009296175.1 Microvirga tunisiensis
CAGGCGCCCACCGTCGAAAGCAGCGGTGATCTTCTTGCGGCCAACGGCTGGAAACGGGAAGGTGGCAGGTGTATCGTCCGGCATGGCGAGTGTGGCACAGGGCAATTGGTGGCAGGGATTAGTCTCAACAACCAAATCCTACGCTGCTTCAAGTGCTTAAGCTACACTCGCCAGCCTTCATCAACCTTCCCATGCATAAGAACGGCTAGCGTCGGAGAGCTATGTTGGATCGGATTAAACGGATAGGCCGCTGGTGTTGTGACTCTGACACTTGTTTCGCACGGGCGACCTTTTGCAGGATAGCTGAGGCCGGGGCGGTCCAGACAAAGGGTTTGGGATCCGCATTGTGGTGCTCCAGGTAGTCCATGATCGCGCTTTCCAGATCGGGCACGCTCGAGAAGGCACCGCGCCGGATGCGCTCCTGGGTGATCAGGGCAAAGAACCGCTCGACCAGGTTGAGCCACGAAGCCGAGGTCGCCGTGACGTGCAGATGAAAGCGCGGAACACCTGCGGCGCGCCCGCTCCATCGGTCTCACCAAGACGCATCTCCAGCACTTGCTGACGGCCGCCGCCATGAACCTCATTCGGCTTGGTGCCTGGTTCGCGGGCACGCGGCTCTCACAAACCTGGCAATCCGCATTTACCCGGCTCATGATGGCTCCCATCCCAGCGTGACGAGTTCGCCAACAGTATCGGAAAAATGGAGAGCACTCTTATAGCTCAGGAGGATCTCCATGCCCCAGACACGCTTTACGACAGAGTTTCAGGATGAGGCGGTATGGCTTGCGCTGACCAGCGGCCGCAGCCGACGGGCCATTGCCGCGGATTTCGGCATTGGCCTGTCGACCCTGCGCCACTGGTTTGATCGCTCTCGCGAGCACGAGATTGATGATCCGCCCACAGAGCGCCAGGAGGACATGGCCGCCGAGCTCAAGCGGCTGCGGCGCGAGAACGAGATCCTGCGCCAGGAGCGGGAAATCCTGAAGAAGGCCACGGTTTTTTCGCCAAGGAGGGAAGTCGATGAAGTTTCAGTTCATCGATGTGGCGAAAGAGAGCTTCCCCGTCACACGCTTGTGCCAGTTTCTCGAAGTGAGCCAGAGCGGCTCTTTCGCCTGGCGATCGCGTCCGGCCCGCCCGCGCCAACGGGAGGACTTGGTGCTGCTGGCCCACATCCGCTCGGCCTTCGCCCGCTCGCATGAGACCTATGGCACCCCGCGTATAACTTGTGAGTTGCAGGATGAGGGCGTGACGGTGGGTCGCCGCCGGACGGCGCGGTTGATGCGCGAGAACGGCCTGAAAGCTCGGCAGAAGCGGCGGTTCAAGCGCACCACCGAGAGCCATCATGTCTTCCCGATCGCGCCTAACCGGCCCGAGCAGGACGTCGCCGCCGATCGCCCGAACCAGAAGTGGGCCGCCGATATCTCCTACCTGTGGACGAAAGAGGGCTGGCTGTATATGGCTGTGAACCTCGATCTCTTCGCCCAGCGGTGGTCGGCTGGGCGATAAGTGACCGGCTGCACAAGCAACAGGCGCTCGAGGCGTTGCGCAAGGCTGTGGCGATCCGCAGACCTGGGGAGGGGCTGACCCATCACACGGATCGCAGCAGTCAATAGTGTTCGATCGAGTATCAGGCGGAGCTGACGAAACACGGCATCCAGATCTCGATAGCCGGGAAAGGAAACCGTTATGATACCGCAGTCGTCGAGACCTTCTTCAAGACCCTGAAATCTGAACTTGTCTGGCGCACCGTCTTCCAGACCCGAGCCGAGGCCAAGCAGGCTCTCGGCCGGTACATCGACGGCTTCTATAACCCCGTCCAGCGCCACTCGACGCTCGACTACCTCAACCCGGTTCAGTTCGAAAGGCTGGTCGGATAGCTACAAAACCGCTCTCCATCCAAGCGAACCAAATCCAATTAGGCTCTGAGCTCTTCGAAGAGAGCCTCTACCTCCGTAAGCTCCTCGATACCCATGATCTTCTCTACAGCCCGATCTACTTGATGAGTCGGTAAAGTCAGACCCGCGTTTGCACGAAATTTCCTTATCAAGTCCTCGTCGGTTGCCCGATATTGCGGATTGTCCATAGACAACCAGTAAGCATACTCGACCTCTTCAGTAAATTTAGCTCCCCGTGCGGACACTTCCACAAAACATGGCCGCCGCTCTATGTAAGAGCGCCCTTCAACCACCAGCTCCTGATGACGCATTTCATTGGCCTTTTCATACCCTTCAATGACCACTTTCCCCATCAGCGTCCGGATGTTGGAGTCATTGATATAGCGCTCGCTTTGCCAGTCCGAAGATACCGCCACACGATGTGCGACAAGCGCAATGTTGTATGCCAAATTAGTCTGTGTATCGACGTGGTGATCAATGTTCGGGTACTGGAACCTTGGCAAAAGGCCCTGCCCCTCATTTTTGATTAGTATCCGTTCAATCTCTCCCGGCTTCAAATCATGCTCAGCGACCAACTTCGTAAGCGCACCCAAGGGCGCTTGAAGATTCCCCGCGCAAGGCCAGCGCTTATACATCACCCTGAGGATCTTCCAGTTTTCGTTAAGACCCGCAACGATGGCTTGGCTGTCAAATTGCTTTGAGCCCGTCATCGCCCAAAAACCAAACTCGCCATCGAGAATGGTCCTATCGCCCTGATATCCGAGGTCGGCCAAAAGGGCAGCAGTTACGCCGCCCTGTGCAGTCCAGCCGGCAGACCCATACTTTGCCATGCCGCCGCCTCGGGGCGACGATAAGAACTTGTTGTGGGACGGCACAGGGGCGATGTAGCCCGCAAGTCCAAGCGCATTAAGCGCGGGAGTCTCCGCCAGATCTAGGATCTTTGCTGCGCCCGCTGTTGCGCCGAACTGGTCAAATCCCAAGCCCCAGGCTTGTGCGATAGGACCGCCGGTTGTGACACGCATTGGATCAAGCGATAGGCCTACGCGCGAAGCGACTTCATGCGCCAACGCGACTGCGGTGATCAATGTCTTTCCAGACACTCGCTTCGCCTCAGAAAGTGCCAATGGGGCTGAGGTTACAAATGGCGTTATGTGGGCCGGAGGCAGCAATGGGCAATGGTCGGTTGCATGCATCAGCTCCCCATTTGCAAAGGCGGCAAGAGCTGAAGAAACTCTTTCCTTCGTCCCAAAGATTGTAGCCTCTGGCCGCCCACCCAATTCACGAGCGAATCGAATAGCGATTCTTCCCTTGTCGAGAGTGATAGATCCCAGAGCGCAGCCTAGCACATCAAGAAGAATGCGCTTGGTCTCATGAACCACTTCCCGGGGAAGATCGTCGTATCCTGTCTTCGAGATAAACCTGGCTAGGGCCTGAGTTGCATTGGTTTGCATCGGTTACTCCAATTATTAAATAATTTCAGGCCAAGGGCAGAACGAACGTCGAGCCGCTCTCTCAGTATCTATCAGTTTTCAGAAGGGACGTCGGCGGATATCGCTCAACGTTTCGCGCCGACTGCTGCAAAGTCCCACCAAGTAAGTCCTGAGCCCGGTTCAACGAGCTCAGGATTTAGTTTGTATGGGATCACGGAGACAGAAGTCGGCGGCTATTGCTGGACAGTGATATTCTCTTTCTCCGCAACAGATTTCCACAAGCTGGTTTGTTCAATCACGTGTTTGTGGAACGCCTCTCCAACCAAGAGATCTTTGTCTGGCTCCTGCTTTGCAGCATCTCGAAACTTGGCAATCGCTTGCGGATCCGTGAAGACGGCGCGCAATTCGTCATTGAGCTTGGCAGCGATCGGCTCCGGGAGGTGAGCCGGTGCGATCACCCCGAACCATGCGTCGTAAGTTGCGTTTTCATAGCCGAGTTCTTTGAGGGTTGGCAAATTTGGGAATGCAGGGTTGCGCGTCGTACCGGCAGGAGCGAGAACCTTGAGATTGTTTGGGAACGGAACCGAGGCGCCCGTATAAAAGTCAACCACCCCGCCCAGAAGATCGGTTTGAATCGGACCCTGGCCAGTATACGGGATATGTACAGCCCTCACGCCGATTGCACTCAGGAGTTTAGCTGTACCAAGATGGTTTAGAGAAGCCACACCTGTGGTCGCATACCGAACGCGACCCGGATTCTTCTTCATCTCGTCGGCCAGATCTTTCATCGAAGAGACGGGAGAATTCGGACCCACAACAATCATCGTACCGGCCGTCCAGAATCTCGTAAGATAAGTGAAGTCTTCGAGGCTGTAAGGAAGATTGTTTCTGACCGCGGGTAGAACAGCGAGATCCGCGGCAGTGAGCATCAATGTATAACCATCCGGCGGCGCCTTTGCGACGTAGTCCGCTGCAACAGCACCGGACGCACCCGGCCTGTTCTCGACGACAACGGCTTGGCCCAAGCGCTTCTGCAGAAAATCTGCAGTGATGCGACCGAGCAAGTCCGTCAGCCCTCCTGGGTTGAACGGCACAACGATCTTGATTGGCTTCTCGCTAGGAAAGCCTTGAGCAAATGCTGCCGGCACAGAGGCAAGCATCGCGGAAATGACGACTAGTGATTTGAGCACTGTTTCCTCCTATTGCACCAACGTTTTGTACCTTTCAGCCATAAAGTCGCTTCAGGCCCGACCTTTCCGGCACCATCCTTCTAAAGCCGCATTCCCAACGTTGGCGATGTTGCTTTGGTCCGTCTGAATGGGCCGGACACTCTCGTACTTCAACACAGGATTAGGACCTCAGCTCTGCGCCCATTGAGGTACGTCATAAGTCATTCCTGCAACGAAGCGTCGCGTGTTCTCCGAATCGCAGGTAGAAGCAGCATCACCAAAAACACTGCTCCAATCAGCAAAAGCGCAAGACTAATGGGCCTCGAGATGAAGATCGCTGGATCCCCGTATGACACCTGCAATGCACGCTTGAAGTTTTGCTCAATGATTGGCTCAAGTACGAATGCCAGGATCAATGGCGCTGGCTCACATCGCCACTTGATGAAGGCGTATCCGATCAATCCAAATACAACCAAGAGGAAAACATCAAATCCGCTTGTATTAATCGTGTAAACCCCAATACACATAAAAACTAGCATCATTGGGTAAAACAGGTGATATGGAACCTTTAAAAGTTGTACCCAGATTCCAACAAGAGGCAGATTTATTATCAGCAGCATAGCGTTGCCGACTATCATCGATGCGATCAGACCCCAAAATAGATTTGGCTGCTCTTGGATAATATTCGGGCCTGGCGTAATACCTTGGATCATCATGGCGCCAGATAGCAAGGCGATGACGGCATTTGACGGGATGCCGAGAGTTAGAAGCGGAATAAACGAGGTCTGCGCCCCAGCGTTGTTGGCAGATTCAGGGGCCGCAACACCCTCCACTGCGCCCCGACCGAAACGCGAGGGATTCAGTGAGAGCTTCTTCTCTAGTGCATAAGCCGCAAAGGACGCCAGCATCGCTCCGCCGCCAGGCAAGAGTCCCAAGAGCGACCCAAGCCCAGTGCCCCGGAGCACAGCACGCCAACTACTCCTAAAATCTTCCCGAGATGGCCATAAGCGGCCAATCCGCTCCTCAACAGCGATTTGGCGTTCCTTGGATTCCAAATTTTTGATAATTTCGCCCATACCGAAGAGTCCCATCGCCAGCGGGACAATACCAATGCCATCGGCTAGCTGAGGAATACCTAGTGTCATGCGGTAGGCGCCAGATACGACGTCGGTCCCAACGGATCCGAGCAAGAGGCCCAGTGCTAGCATTCCGAGGGCAACTAGAACCGACCCATGGGTTAGTACAACCGCGACAATCAAGCCCAAAACCATCAGGGATACATACTCGGCGGGACCGAACAAGAGCGCAAGGTTTGCGAGTGGTGGCGCGAATAGCGCGACGAACAATGTAGAGACAATCCCCGCAAAGGCAGAGCCGAGAGCAGCCACAGCGAGCGCAGGTCCGGCCCTGCCTTGACGCGCCATCTGATGGCCGTCCAAACATGTAACGATTGAAGAGGTCTCGCCTGGCATATTGACGAGAATCGATGCGGTTGATCCGCCGTACTGGGCGCCGTAGTAGATGCTCGCCAGCATGATCAAGGCTGCATCAGGCGTCATATAGAAGCTGATCGGCAGGAGCATGGCAACTGCGTTCAAAGGCCCCAGCCCGGGAAGGACCCCAATTAGCGTTCCGAGCAAACAGCCAATCAGGCAGTACATGAGGTTGGCTGGCTCAAACGCTATGCTCAATCCGTGCATCAAACCTGCTAAGTTCGCTAAAATATCCATCACAGCCCCAACATTTGAACCGGCCATAGCCCAATCGAAAGGCCGAGAGCCTTCACGAACACAACTACCGAGACCAGAACAGCGCCCACGATCAGTGAAAGGATTTCGTAAGCAGTGGTGTCACGGCTAGCTTTGCATGAGATCACTACAAGCCCAATCAGCGAGATTACCAAGCCAAAGCGTTCTATGGAGAAGGCAAAGAATGTAACCGCGGATAAAATGAAGAGAGGGGGTCTTACATACCAAGTTTCAAGCGGCTCACCCGGAAACGTGCATCCATTTCGAACCAGCAAAGCTCCTAGGCCAACTTGGATGAACGCGAGCATCCGGGGCACGTAGCCCGGCCCTATGCCTACATCAGTGCTTGTGGCGAGCGGCCATGCCAAATACAAGCCGGCTAGCGCGGTCAGAATCAAGAAGGCTCCGATCAACGCCATATTGGCGTCTTTGATTTTAGCAGTCCGTATCCTTCGCACGTGAGCATCTCCTTAGCTCGACTATCGTCCACCGTTGCAGGCCCGTCCGCCTGTAACGCTTCCTCTGGTGAAAGACTGAGCGGGAAGAAATCCGAATTCTTGGGCCCGCGGCAACACGCAAAACCAGTATGTATAGGGTGGCGTTATCACTTCCATCGATGAGCTGGACAGACTGCAGTTATCGCTGCGAGAGTTTCAGAACTGGGCGCACCAGCGAATGGACGCTTCTTGACGTTGGTACATGGATCGCTCGAATCCTTCCTTTTGGCGTTCGATTTACTGAATGCCCTGACGCTTAGCCTGAGCATTCGCGCTTTCCGTGGATGCGAAAGTACCAGTATAGCAAATTCCTATATTGGTTTTGTGAGTTCCGCACACTGAAGGATTTATGTCCGGCACGACGCGATTGATCTCTGCCGGTATGTCATGGGGCAACATATATCCCACTAGGGCGAAACCCAGATGTCATTCCTTTCTTGTTATCAGTGGAAGGTGCGCCCGCCATCGACCGCCAAGGTCGCGCCGGTAACGTAGGATGACTCTGGGCAGCTGAGGAAAAGCATCGCGCGGGCAATCTCTGTAGGGTCGGCCAACCGTTTCAGCGCGTAATTACCGACGTTCGCACGAAATCGATCGGCCATTGGCGTATCGACCATGCCGGGGCAGACGCAGTTCACGCGGATATCGGGGGCAAGATCGGAGGCAAGCGCCTTGGTTAGCGCAATCACACCACCCTTAGACGCCGCATAGGCAACGAGGCCGGGCGCGTTGGGCAAGAGACCTGCCCCGGAGGAGATGTTGACGATAGTCGAGTCCTTTTTACGCTTGAGCCAGGGGAGGCAGGCTTGGGCCACAAAGAAGGTGCCCGAAAGGTTGACGTCAATCACCTGACGCCAGGTCTCAGAGGTGATATCCATCGTGGGGCCGGTCGGCATGATTCCTGCGGCGTTGATCACGCCGTCAATGCCACCAAGAGCACTCGCAGCATGTTCCACAGCTTGCGCGACAGCTGTTTCGTCGGTGATGTCCACTCCGATGGCGACACCATCGCCATTGCCGAGTGTGGCTTTGGCACCATCGCTGTTGCGGTCGAGCAGGATGACCCTTGCGCCCTCTTCCATGAAAAGTTCCGCCGTCGCCCGTCCAATTCCCGAAGCAGCCCCAGTGATAAGAATGCGCCGGTCGGCGAGCCGACGGGCAGTAGATTTCTCGGCTGTGTTCGACATGATTGATAGCCCTTGCTTTTGATATAAAGTGTTGGACAGGGTTGCTCCGATAGGCTTGCGCCGAGTTCCGTAGCCGGTGACGAGGCATTTCCTAAGTTTTCGCCAAGTCCTATTGCGTCGTTGGGAAAGCTGCAGAGCCGCCGGATTGGAGACCCGTCAGCAAATCCGACGGATCACTGAAGCACATGTTAGCAACGTGGGTTCCGCGTCTGGCAGCTCAGCGCGGTACGAAATTATTTCTAGGCGGAGTGGCCGCAGTGGAAATCATGATGCTCTTGGTCTCAAGGAACTCATTGATAGCCTCGATTCCATATTCACGTCCGATGCCAGAGCGTTTCATGCCTCCTACTGGCATCATGTAGCTGTAGGTCCGGTAGGTGTTTCCCCAGACGGTGCCGGCGTGAAGTGCCTTTGACACGCGCACCATGCGGCCGATATCCCGCGTCCAAACCCCCGCTGCTAGCCCATAGGCGATTTGGTTGCCAAGTGCGATCGCCTCGGCTTCGTCTTCGAACCCGATGAGAGACAGGATCGGGCCGAACACCTCTTCCTGAGCGATCCTCATGTTGTTAGAGACATCGGTAAAGATCGTGGGCTCGATGAAATGTCCCCCTTGGATGCCCGGTCCCTCAGCAGGCTTGCCGCCATGGATTAGGCGTGCGCCCTCGGCCCGGGCAACGTCGATATACTCCAAAACTTTGTTGTACTGCGGCGTAGTGGAAAGCGGGCCCATCTGCGTCGCCGCGTCCATAGGATCGCCCATCTTGATCGATCGTGTCGCTTCTAAGAGGCGTTGAGTGAACTCCTGCTTGATCGAGTTCTGCACCAGAAGCCGCGACCCGGCTGTGCACATCTGCCCGGCAGCGCCGAAGATGCCCGAGATCGCACCCCCGATTGCCGCATCCAGATCTGCGTCCTCAAATACGATGTTTGGCGATTTGCCGCCAAGCTCCATCGCCACACGCTTCATGTGCCGGGCAGCTGCCTCATAAATACGGGTGCCCGTCACGTCCGAGCCGGTGAAGGTGATCTGCGCGACGTCAGGATGTTCGACAAGCGCCGGCCCGACATCGCCGCCGTACCCCGAAATGACATTGATGACTCCGTCGGGAAGCCCAGCCTCCTTCGTCAGCGCGGCAAACTCGAGCGAACTGACAGAGGAGAATTCGGATGGCTTGAGCACCACGGCGCAACCGGCTGCCAAGGCAGGTGCACATTTGAGGGCAAAGAAGTTGAGTGGCGAGTTCCAGGCCGTGATTGCCAGAACAACACCGACAGGCTCGCGCAGCGTGAAGCCGAGCATGTCGGGCTTCTCTATCGGCATCACCGAGCCTTCGATTTTGTCCGCTAAACCTGCATAATAGCGCCAATAGTCAGAGGCAAATTTTAGCTGACCGCGCATTTCGGCCATCAGCTTTCCATTATCGCGGACTTCGAGTTCTGCTAGTCGGTCGACATGCGTCAAGAGCAGGTCGCCGATCTTCCCGATAATCCGGCCACGTTCCGACGCGGTAAGCTTCGACCAGGGGCCGGTTGTCATGGCGCGCTTGGCTGCTGCCACCGCCAAGTTGGCATCCGCCACATTTCCCGCTGGGATCCGTGCCCAGACCTCACCGCGATAGGGGTCGATCGTGTCGATCCATTCGCCACTCTCCGGAGCCCTGAATTCTCCGGCGATCCAATGTGAGTATGTTTGCATGGTTTCTCCACAACAGTTTATGGCGTGCCACGATCGGTGACGTGGGGCGGCGTATTGAGTAATGGCCTAAGGTTCACGCGAATTGACGGGTATAGTCAAGAGTTTTCTCACTTGGTGGGATTTCTTGTAGATCAAAATGCTGCGATTTGTGAAAGAATGAAATTCCACAGAAAGCCACCGGCTCAGCTCGATAGACTTCACGTAGGTCACTTGACCTGTGTCTGAACGGCGTTCTCCCTGAATTAAGACGAACTCGCGATGGAGGGCTACAGCCGCCAGTTTGGATATGTGTACGACGACGCAGACTAATGTGTTCCGGCAAGTCCCAGTCGTTCCAACGACTACTCCTGCAAAGCAGCGTCCTTGTTGCGACGCAGCACCGGCAGCAACATCACGATCAAAAAAATCAACGCGATGCCCAGCAGAACCGCGCTGACAGGACGCTCCAAAAATACCATCGGGTCGCCACGGGAAATTACCATGGTCCGTTTGAGGTACTCTTCGAGCATTGGGCCAAGAACGAATCCTATTAGTAAAGGCGCCGGTTCGCACTTCACTTTATACAGGAGATATCCAACGAACCCGAAGAAAGCGGCTAGGAAGACATTGAAAACTGAGTAATTGATTGAATAGACGCCGATTGCGCAAAAAACAATAATCGACGGATAGAGAAACCGATACGGCACACGAAGCAGTGATGCCCATATTCCTATGAGTGGTAGGTTGATGATTAGCAACATCAAGTTGCCAACCCACATGCTTGCGATCAATCCCCAAAAAAGCTGCGGCTGCGCCTGCATAACGTTCGGCCCAGGTTGAATGCCGTGTATCATCAAGCCGCCGATCATCAGAGCCATCACCGCATTGGCGGGAATACCCAGCGTAAGCATTGGAATAAAGGACGTTTGCGAAGCTGCGTTATTCGCACTCTCCGGTCCTGCAACGCCTTCGATGGCGCCGGTGCCGAACTCTCGCCGGAACTTCGAAACGCGCTGCTCAATCATGTATGATGCGAACGTTGACAACGCCAATCCTCCTCCTGGCAGGATTCCGAGAAGCGACCCAACAACCGTGCCGCGCAGAACAGATGGCGTCGCTCTCCTAAACTCCTCCTTCGTCAACATCAGGCTTCCGACTTTTGCTATGCTTCCACTGCGGATTTCCGGGTTCTCCAAGTTTCTTACGATCTCGGCCAGGCCAAATATACCCATGGCAACAGCAACAAAGTCGACCCCTTCCAACAGTCCGAAGAACCCGAGACTAAAGCGTGTTTGCCCACTTTGAATATCTGTGCCCACGAGACCTAGCGCGACGCCCAATGTCAACATTGCCAGGGATTTGAAAATATTTCCTGGAACGAGAACAGTAGCGACCAAAAGTCCGAGTAAAATTAGAGAGAAGTATTCGGCAGGTCCAAAGGTAAGGGCGACAGAGGTAAGAGCAGGGCCCGAAGCTGCAACCACTACGGTTGCAACGGTACCTGCAAAGAAGGAACCCAACGCAGCTGTCGCGAGAGCGGCCCCTGCACGACCTTGCAGGGCCATTTTGTGACCTTCAAGCGTTGTAACAACCGCCGTCACCTCTCCAGGCAAGTTGAGCAAAATTGCCGAGGTCGAGCCTCCGTATTGTGCACCATAGTAGATGCCGGCCAGCATAATAAGCGCTGTAGTTGGATCTAGCGAGAAGGTCAGCGGGAGAAGCAACGCAATTGTCGCAAGTGGCCCAACACCCGGTAGGACTCCGATGGCTGTTCCGACGGTGCAACCAATGAATGCGAAAGCAAGATTGTGAAATGATAGAGCGACGGAGAGGCCGTACGTGATGTTATCGAGCATGTTTGCCTCTCACCCTTCCATGAGCGCTGGTGGCAAGAATGAAACGTTCAGACCAAGGCCATAGATAAAGATGAGCCAACAAATCGCGACCAATGACACCGTGAGCACGACTATTCCCTTGATGGTTTGTGAACGGTCTGCCAAGCTACTGACGACTACGACTGTAGCGACCGAGAGCGCTAATCCCACTTCTTCAAGCAAGACACCGAATGAAGCCATGGCTCCAAGAATAAGGACGAGTTCGCGCCAGGCCCACCGTCCGAGAGGATCTGGTGCGTTCCTTAGCGCCCCGATGATGATGATAATTCCTAAGAAGCCTAAGAGCGAAAATACAAGCATTGGCATGTAGCCCGGGCCCATCTGGGCGGCGGAACCAAGCGTGTATTCGCGATTCAGAAAAAGCCCTACAATTGCGGTCGCAGTCAGAAAGATCCCTGCCGCAAGGTCTCTCGCATTTGTTCTGCTGGATGAACGTCGTGTATGATGCTTAAATTGCATTGTCATGCCACCATTGTCTGAGCTCTTAATGAGGCGGGCGTTGTTCATCAATTGAATCGCAGCGAGCGAGAACGAAGGTACTAGGCGTTCCAACTGGAACCGTGGCAACGTCCATCTGACGAGCAGGTCCCGCACAGCGAAACCAAGGTCTTTGCCCAGGATGCGCTCCTTCGTGGGCTGTGGGCATGAGCCGCCCCTCGTGGGCTGATCCACAGCCAGATAGCCACTCCGCGCTGAGTGAGATGTAGTCCCCAGTCATTTGCAACAGATTGCCTCGTCCCGCGGCATTCACGTCAGCACTAGGACTCACGTCCTTATCGTGCCTTGTCGGAGGCATTCTGTGCCTAACACATCCTGGAGAGGAGCAAACTATATGAGCCAGCGCGGCCCTCTGGAGTGGATTGAGTCCACCGATCCAACTTCTCTCGTGCAGGTTAACAGTGATCCTTTCGATAAAAAGCCCACATTGCTGCACGATTGTATTCCTCTGGTGATTGGAGTGCGCAGAGGACTGGCGGCACTCTTGGCAAATCGAACCGCATCAATCTGCGGCCCGACTTGCGGTTACCCATCTCTCTCGGGACCAGCTTACTGTCTCGTGGCGGTTTAGTTTTCGAGTCGAATGTTGTTTTCAGCGACGATGGTCCGATAGCGGTCGGCCTCACTATGGAGGAACTGCTTAAGATCATCTCCGGTAAGGATTTCAGTTTGGAACGAGAGAGGCGTAAAACGTTCCTGAAATTTCGTCGATTTCACACCAGCTATGATTGCATCTGCGAGTTTGTTGACGATCTCTGGTTTGACGCCTGCCGGCGCAACGAAGCTGTACCAAACACGCGAATTGATGTTGGGAAAGCCGAGTTCGGCCATTGTTGGCACATCGGGAAGGTTCGAGGCGCGAACAGGGGAAGTTACTGCGAGTACGCGTAGATTTGGATCATCTTTGAGGATAGCGGCTTCTCGCGCCGAGGCACAAATCATCTGGGTGAAGCCGCCGATCAACGCCTGAATTCCTTCAGGATTATTCTTGTAGGAAACGTGAACGCCCTTCCCACCCACCGCCTTAAGGAACATTGTGGAGGTGATATGCCCAACTGTGCCGACGCCGCCACTTGCAAAGGTGACGCCCTGTCCCGAGCGAGCGGTGGCCATCAAGTTGTCGAGGCTTGTGATTCCTGCCTTTGCAGACACAATGAGTGCTAGAGGATAACTGCCAATCTTAACTATCGGCGCAAAACTGTCGAGCGTATACTGGAGATTGGAGCGCAGGGCGGTTTGAACTACGACCGGGGTGACCAGACAAAATATTGTATAGCCGTCGGGTCGAGAGGAAGCGACGGCAGTTGCCGCAAGTGTCATTGAACCACCGGGACGATTCTCGACGACAACCGGTTGCCCGAGTCCTCCGGTCATGGTCTCGGCCAGCCACCGGCTTAAGGTGTCATCGTCACCACCGGGTGCATTGCCGATATTGATAGCAATCGGACGTGCAGGCCACTTGCTTTGACTATGTGAAATACTGGGCAACAGTCCCAAAGACGCTACAGTGCTCGCGCCAAGCAGAACATTCCTTCTGGAGATCATTTTTGCTCCTCCCGTTTGTAACACGTGGCCCAGCTTTATCTCGTCGCTCCCACTCACCTGCCGTGACTTTCCAGACATCGAGCGAGCTAAGGAGAGTTGGGGTTGGCTATCTGGGTATTTTCGCCTGACATCCTTCGTTTCTGCACATTTCTCCCTTGTGCGTATGCACGCACCCGACCGGCGGCTCGGGAGAACTTGCATTTGATCCTGCATACCTCGCACAAACATATGCTGTGCCCGGGCTTGTTTGTGCGGAAATGGCCTCAGTCCGGCATCAACTCAATCATAGAAACCATAAAATCCCACACTGTGCAACTGGTTTCAAAAGGGACGTGGGTCGGGAATCTTCGTTGCTCCACTTGGAACGTAGAGAGTTAGCTGCAACCTGGAACGGCTTTATATGAAAGCCTCCATGGGTTAGGAACGGTCTCTATGTAATAAAATTTCGAAAGGAGCGTTCACTCCTATAGTCGAGGTGGTTGCGACCGGTTAAGGTATAAAGCGATGGTCCGAGATGACCTCGAGCCCGGCCCTGGTCAGAGCCGCGATCTTGTCGGGGTTGTTGGTCATGAGGGGTCCCTGGCGGCGCCCAGCTCCTTGAGCATCACGGCGGCGGAATCGAAGCGGCGCTGGTCGGCGTCGAAGCCCAGCATCTCGTCGGCATCGTAGGTGTCGTAGCCCTGCGACTGGAGCCTGTAGGCCCCCGCGTTCCTCCTGATCGAGATAGAGCAGGATGCCTCCCTCGCCCGAGGCCATGAAGCGCACCGTCTCACGCAACTGGTCGCCGCAATCGCCTTTCGGGCTGCCCAAGAGATCGCCCGTGAGACAAGGCGGAGTGCAGCCGCACGGTCACGGGCTTCGAGAAATCCGGCTTGCCGCCGATGGCGAACGCCAGTTGCCCATCGTTCATCAAATCTGGAGTCCACGCCGCCCTTCTTAGAAAGCAGCACTGAATCCCATATAAGGTGATCTAGGCACTTTTTGTCCACACGACCTAGCTGTCTGGATGCGAGACCTCCTTGGCGCGAGCGACGACCCTGAGGGCCGGCGGCAACGCGTCTGAATCGGGCGGCTTGTAGCGGCGGTTGGCGAGCTTCGGCTCGGCAGCCAGGCGGCTTCGCACAACCTCATCCGGGGATCGCCCCTTGAGCACGCGTTGACGTCTCCTGTTATAGGCCTGATTGAAGCCCTTGAGCAGCGTCTCGAGGTCCCGATGGCTATAGATCGTAATGCCGAGCACCTCGCGCTGTACCCGGCCGTTGAAGCGCTCCACGAGACCATTGGTCTGCGGCGTGTAGGGCTTGGTTTTTCGATGCTGCACTTTCAGCTTGCGGCAGGCCTCTTCAAAGCCGTCGGCGGTGAAGCAGGATCCCCGATCCGTCAGCACGTGCGTGATCTTGAAGGGGAACGCGCGCACCGCCTCTTTCAGGAAAGCGACCGCGCTGGTGGCCAGCTCGTCGTCCTTGACCGCCAGGTGCACCCAGCGGGAGCAGCGGTCGATGGCCACATACAGGAAGCGCTTGCGGCGCTCGCCATCGGCGGTCTGCAGCTTGGGCAAGTGCTTGATGTCGATGTGGATGAAGCCGAGATCGTAATCCTTGAACGTGCCGCTCCGGCGCTGGCGGTGCTGCGCCGGTGGCAGGCGGCCGAGCCCCTCCGCCTTGAGGATGCGGTAGACGGCATCGCGGTTGAGATGCGGCAGGAAGTGCGTGACGATGAAGGTCAGATCGTCGAGCGGAAAGCCGGTGGCCTGCCGCAGGGCGCAGACGATCGCTCGCTCTTCCTCGGTCGCTTTCCAGGGCAGCTTGTGCGGCCGGCTGCTATGGTCCTGGCAGTCCTGTGCTCCGCGCTTGCGCCATTTGCGGATGGTCTCGGTGCTCACGCTGAAGCGCTGGGCCAGCACGCCGGTGGGCTCGCGCGAGCGGGCGATCTCCTGGCGGACAGCGGGGGTGGTACGGGCTTGCGGATGAAGGGAGTGCATCACGTCCTCCTGCGGTGAGAAGCTCGGCGTCGCAGGCCGTCAAAGCGCCACGTATACTCCTCAATTGCGCAACGCACCTGATCCCAACAACGTTCCGCCACCAAACAGCTAGATCGTTGCCAGCCCGCCATCAACCGGCAAGCATATTCCTGTAACATTAGACGCCTTTTCCGACGCTAAGAAAAGCCCTGCGTTGGCGATGTCATCGACCGAAAGGAATTGTCCCAGAGGGATCCTACTCAAGAAATTCCTTTTGTTCTCTTCGAAATCGCCTTTCTTGAGTGAAGCTTCTGTCATATCCGTCCACACGGCCCACGGGGCAATGGAATTGACCCTTATGTTGTATTTCCCGAGGTAAACAGCCAGATTTCTTACAAGCATTACAACGCCTGCTTTGGAGACCGAGTAGCTAATTGAACCCAGGGGCGAGGGTCTCATTCCTGAAACCGAAGAGGTAAAAATTATGCTTCCACCACCGGCGCCCTTCAAATGGGGGACTACTAATTTCGTTCCGAACACAGCGGCCTTAAGGTTTATCGCCATGACCCTGTCATAATCTTCTTCGGTAAGCTGCTCAATGTTGCTTTGGTTGGCTATGCCTGCGTTGTGCCAGAAAACGTTGATCTTGCCATACGTTTCTATAGTAAATTGAACCATCCTATCCAGATCTTGCATAGAGGTCACATCAGTAGTGATGAAGGAAGCGATGCCGCCCGCTTCTCTTATTGCAGCTACTACCTTTTCACCTTGTTCGGCGTTTATATCAGCTATTACTACTCTCGATCCCTCTTTCGCGAAAAGGCGAGCTACTCCTTCTCCTATTCCGGCCGAACCACCAACGAGCAAGGTAACCTTATCTTTAAGCTGCATTACAATCTCCATACTTCGTCGTGCTACATAGGCGTCAAGAAGCTGTTTCAGGAAATGTTGGGCATTAATCTCAGGCCCCCATCCGAGTCTGAGCCCGATCATTAGGTCTTGAGGCTGTTCAGGTGAGACATGGCGCAGCGCACCGGCTCATCGGGCAATTCGATATGATCAAAGCGGACGATAATCGCAGGCAACATCGCCTCGCCAATACACCCGTGATCATGTGAATCAACTTCTCCTTGGAGGCTGTGCTTAGGGCACGCGGCCAAGTTCGGGTTGCAGCGCTCAGCCGGGCGCACCTCAGGCGAAACAAGGAGATGCTCAGGGCCCGAGTTACTGTCTTCACGTTCGCATAATGGCGAACGCCACCGGTATTGTTCTTGACGAGAGGCATTCCGCGTGCACGCGACATAGCGTCTTGCGTAAGGTCGCACCGCGCCGGTTCGCCGTCCCGTTGTGGATCTGACAGGCGATCGTGGCTCATGCCGGTTCCACAATGCCGCCAAGAAACAGGCTGCCGACGCGCGGGTCGGTGAGGAGCCCGGCCGCGGTGCCCTGCATGCGCGTGCGTCCGAGCTCCAGCACGAGGCCGTCGTCTGAGATCTCCAGTGCCGAACGAGCATTCTGTTCGATCATCAACACGGAAACTCCCTTGGTGCGAAGGTCTTTCAGAATGCCGAACACCTCCTGCACCATCAGCGGCGACAGCCCGATCGACGGCTCATCGATCAGCATCAGTTGCGGGTCCAGCAGGAGCGAACGCGCGATCTCAAGCAGCTTCTGTTCGCCCCCCGACAAGGTTGAGGCCTGCCGGTCGGCCTTCTTCCGCAGCATGGGGAAGCGATCCATCAGGTCCTCGACACGCGCTGCCACATCCACGTCGGGGCCTGCGGCAATGCCGCCGAGTTCGAGATTGTGGCGCACGCTCAGCTCGGGAAAGATGTTCCGCCCCTGAGGAACGTAGCACAACCCCAGCGACAGCAGCCGCTTGGGCGGCACATTCGTAATGTTCGTGTCCTTGAACGTCACCGAGCCGCTGCGGGCCTTGAGCATTCCGAAGATGGTCTTGAACACGGTCGACTTACCGGCCCCGTTGGGGCCAATGACTGTCGTGATCGTGCCGGGGCGGACGTGGAAGGTTGTTCCATTCAGGATAGTCATCTCGCCGTAGCCGGCGACGATGTCCTTCACGTGAAGCACGGGCTTGGTCATGGCGCCTCCTAGTGACCCAGATAGGCTTCGATGACGGTAGGATTGGCTCGCACTTCGGCTGGCGTCCCCTCGGCGATCTTCTGGCCCTCGGCCAGCACCACGACGCGCGTGCACAAGCGCATGACGAAGTCCATGTTGTGCTCGATCACCACGAAGGTGGCGCCCTGCTCCGCATTGATGGCGCGCAGCCGTTCCTCGAGGTGGCTCAGCATGGTCAGGTTGACGCCGCCTGCCGGCTCATCGAGCAGCACCAAGCGGGGGCCTGCCATGAACGCCATGGCAGCATCGAGCAGCTTCTGTTGGCCGTAGCTAAGGCCGCTGGCCTTCTCGTCAGCGAGATGTTGCAGACGGAAGAAGGCGATCATCCGGTTCGCCTCTGCCGTGAGCCCCACGTCCCGCGACCCGAACAGCCGCGAGACCATCGTGCCCTTGTGTTCTTGGCCCGCCAGGATCAGGTTCTCGTGCACCGAGAGCTGTGGAAAAACCTGCAGCAGCTGGAAGGTACGGCTGACGCCCCGCCGATTCAGCTCGGATGGGCGCAGGCCAGTCACATCCTGGTTGTCCAGAAATACCCGCCCCGCCGTCGGCCTCAGCTGGCCCAGGATGCAGTTAAACAGCGTGGACTTGCCGCAGCCGTTCGGCCCGATGATGCCGAGGATCTCGCCGTCGCGCACGTCGAAGCTTACGCCGCTCACGGCCGAGATGCCGCCAAATGACTTCTTGAGCTCCTGCACTTCCAGAATGGTCGTGCCCATCAGCGCTTCTCCGGGCTGAACATGGAGGCCTTGAGCGTCGGGGTCGCGGCGGCCCGCGCGGCGCTGGCCCGCCGGGTCTTGCGATCCGTGATCCACTTGTCCGCGATACCGAGCAGGCCCGTGGGCGAATAAACGAGCAGGGCCATCATGAACGCTCCGTAGATCACCAAGTACCAGTCATGGGCGAAGCGCAGCCACTCGGGCAGCAACACCGCGATGGCTGCGCCTAGAAATGGGCCAAAGAAGAAGCCGGCCCCGCCCACGACAACCATCATTAGGAGGTTGAGCGACAGCACCAGCGTGAAAGGCGTCGGATCAACGAACTCGACGAGCGGTGCATAAATCGCCCCCGCGAAGCCCCCCATAGCCGATCCAATGGCGAAGGCTATTAGCGTATAGCGGCGCGTATCGACGCCCAGTGACAGCGCCCGGATCGGGTTCTCGCGCAACGCCACGAAGGCGCGCCCCCAAGGCGAGCGAACGATCCAAGCCATGAAGGCCGAGGCCAGAACCAGCATACCGAGGCAGAAATAATAAAACGCGAGGGGTGTCTGGGTCGATAGGCCGAAGACGGTTGGCCGCTGGAAACCCATGATCCCGTAGATGCCCTTGGTCAGCCATTCCTCGTTGCGGAACACGAGGTAGGCCAGAGTCGAGAAGGCTAGCGTCACGAATGCGAGATAGTGATGCTGCACCCGCAGTGCCGGATAGCCCAGCACCCATCCAATGGCGAAGCTGAGCGCGACAGCGACGACAAGCGGCACAAGGAACGGCATGCCGTGCGTCATCAAGATGGCCACCGCATAGGCCCCGACGCCTACGAAGGCGCCCTGCGCCAGCGACACCTGGCCGGCGTAGCCCAGAGTGAGGTTTAGGCCCATAGCAGCGATGCTCATTACCGCCCACATGCTCATGATGTAGAGCCCGTACCGGTTGAGTCCCAGAGGCACAGCAATCAGGAGGGCTAGGGACAGGACAAGAAGCCCCGCGCGAAGAGTGGTGGTGTTAGCGCTCATCAGACGGTGCGCTCCTCGACGCGGCCAAACAGGCCTTGGGGCCGGAACAGGATAACTGCAATCAGCAGGAAGAGCGGCACCGCGCCACGGTACTGCGTGGACACGTAGGCGGCTGCGAAATTATCCACGATGCCGAGCAGCAGACCGCCCGCGATGGCTCCGCGAATCTGGTTGAAGCCACCAACGATAGCAGCGATAAACGCCGCAAGACCGAGGGTCTCGCCGGCTGAGAACTTCGCGAGATAAACCGGGCTGATCAGGAAGGATGCCAGCGCCACAAGAGTGGCGTTGATCAGGAAGGTGTAAAGGATCATACGTTGGACCGGAATGCCGAGCAGGCGGGCCACCGAGGAATTCTGCGCCGTCGCCTGCATCTGGCGGCCCGTGGAAGTCCCGTTCAGGAAGACCTGCAGCAGGTAGACAGCCGCGAGCGCGAACACGAAGAGGGAGACGCTCTGCACCGAGATCTGTGTACCTAGCACCGGGATGTCCCCGCTCGGCAGGAAGGATGGGAACGACCATGCCTCGGCACTGTAGCCCTCCTTGACACTCTCCTTCAGAAAGATCGACAGCCCCATGGTGCAGATGGCAAGCGGCAGCACGCCGTGCCGCAGCATTGGATCAACGATAATCCACTTAAACAACGCGCCCAGCACGAGGAGCGATGCCCCGAGCCCAAGCAGCAAGGCGACCCACAACGGCGCGTTCAGGTTGAGCGCGGCCAGGGCGAAGAAGGCCGGCAGCATGACGAATTCACCCTGAGCGAAGTTGATTGTCTGCGATGTCTGCCAGAGCAGCGTGAAGCCGAGGGCGATCAGCGCGTAGATAGCGCCGGTGGCCAGCCCCGCAATCAGCAGATTAATGACGTTCGACATGGACTTGTCCGATCCATTCTTGGCGCCCGCTGGGGCGGATCTGATGACCTTAGGGCCGGGACAAGGGGATTCGGTGCAGTCGAATCCCCTTCGGGGTCACGGGTTCACCTTGGGAAGGACGGTCTTGATCACTTGCTTGCCGTTGACGACCTCGCCCATAAAGCTCATACGGTCGAGGTCGCCTTTCTCGTCGATCGTAAGGTCCATAAGAATGCCAGGCTCTGTCGAGGCTTTTATAGTAAGGTCGTGCAGTGCGTCCGGCAGGCCCTTAGGGTCTAGCTTGCCCATCTCCTCCGTTCCGGCCTTGATCGTATAGACGGCAAGATAGCCTCGGACCCCATTGTGGTCCGGGACGTAGTTGTACTTCTCCTGGAATTTTTTCCCATAGTCCTGAAGGGCGGGAATCGGGGCATCCACTGTGAGCCCGACATGCCCACGCACACCATTGGCGGCATCGCCCGCCAGCCGGATCACAGTCTGCGTGAGAAGCACAGTCTCGCCCACAAGCGGTGCGGAGATGTTTTGCCGGCGCAGTTCTCTGAGGCAGCGGGCTGCCTCCTCCTCTGAGAGGTAGATGAAGACCGCGTCTGGATTTGAGTTCTTCACCTTCACCACGTCGGCGGCGAAGTCTGCTTGGCCCACCTCTGTCGAGACGTCGGCGACAATGTTTATCCCGCGCGACTGCAACTCCTTGGACATCACATCGCGTGCGCCTTTGCCGAAATCGTTGCTGACCCATACAATCGCAACACTCTTTGCCTTGACGTCTTCGGCCAGATACTTCGCAACCTTTGGCACTGACGACTGCTGACCGAAGCTGGTTCTGAACAGCGTGCGGTGGCCGAGTTGCGTCAGCTCGGCGGCTTCGCCGCCTGCGAGTTGGGCAATGCCGGTCTGGCTGATGAGCGGTGCCGTGACTTTGACTGAGCCAGAATTGCCGGGACCGATGATCGCATATGGATTCTCGTCGAGCGCCTTCTGTGCAAGGGCGCGCGCAATTCCCGGATTACTCTGCGTGTCTAGATGGGTGATCTCGATCTTCTTCCCGAGAATGCCCCCTTTGCCATTGATCTCGGCGACGGCAAGGTCGGCGCCGTTCCTGACGTTTGTCCCTACTGAAGCGCCGGGACCGGAGAGCTCTGCAAGGTTTATGATTTTTATCGTCTCTTGAGCGAGAGCGGGACCTAGTAGGGTGGCTGAGAGCACAAGGGTATTTGCAAGCAATCTCACGGTTTCCTCCTGGGTATGCTTACGAGTTATTGTTTTGATCAGGTCTGAGGCGCGTCCCACAGGACGCGGCCTAGATGCAAGCTTGACGCCTATAACTCTCGGGCATGAAGAACATAGAGCAAAATCAGAAAAGTGTCATATAACCGGATTGTCTACAGGCAGCTGCGTCCTTTCATCGCCGCTAGACTGATCATTATTAACCAATAACTCTCAAGCCACGACCAATGGTACGAAGGACTGCGAGATGCAGCCCGACCACTCGTATGACTAAAGACTGCCAGCATTGAGCTACCCTGATAAGCCGACTTACCCGTTCAGCGAGTATAGATTTAATCTATACCCGGAATCTCAGCGATTGACAATAAATCCCAAATAGCGCGAACTAGCAAGGATGGCACTGTCGTACGGCAGTGCGCCGCATCGTCGAGGACGAGCGGATCGCCCGGGAGGACTGACATGGATTGCTTCAAGTCGGGTTTCGGCGTTAGCCGCAGGGAATTTCTCGTAAGATCTATCGCGGCGGGTCTCAGTCTGCCAACTGCAATGATTGCCGCAAAGGCCTATGCTAAGCCCGGTCCGCTTACGGTAGGTTTTAGCTTGTGGGACTTATCAATCCCATTTTCCGTACCAATGGCCACGGCGTTGCGCGAGACTGCCGCCGCAAACAACATCAACCTCAAACTCGTTGATGCAAAATTCGATGCGGCGTTGCAGGCGCAACAGGTTTCAGAGTTCATTGTTCAGAAGGTCGATGTCGTCTGCGTTGGACCAGCCGATGCTCGCGCAATTGTGCCAGCTGCGAGACAAGCAACTGCAGCGGGAATCCCGTTCGTAGCCATAAATGGAAAGGTCGAAGGATTCCCCTACATTGGCGTCGATGACAAAGACTTCGGCGTTAAAATGGGTCAACTAATCCTGGAAGCCTTGGAAAAGTCTGGTACATCGGGGCCATATAAGATCGCTTTTCTCCGGGGTTTGCCAGGCGGTGCTCCCGATCGGCTGCGACATGAAGGAATCATGTCGGTTATTTCAAGTAGGCCAGATATCGAAGTTGTCGCACAAGTTGTCACAGAATGGAGCCCTGACAAAGGATTATCCGGCACACAGGACCTGCTGCAAAAGTTTGGCCCAGGCCAGCTTCATCTCGTGCACGGTTGGGGTGGAATGGTTGAAGTGCCCGGCGCTCGATATGCTCATAAGACCGGCCGATCCGATGTCGTGTTTACGGGAGCCGAACTGACCGTTCAAACGGCTGAAGCGATACGGAATGGTTGGGAGTATGGTGTCGTCGTCCAAGATCCGACAACAGTGGGCAGGGTTGCGCTATCAGCGATAGCGAAGATGGCGCCGGATTTCAAAAAAGTCCCGGCCGACGCCGTAATCCCGTTGCCAACTTGCACCAAGTCAAATCTCGAACAGTTCAAACCATTCTGATGGCGATATAAAAAGCCAGTTTGTAGGCTTACTCGCAAGCCACTCTCGAGTTACAGGGAGAATAGTCGCATGACTCACAGGATGTCGACCTACTGGCAGCGGTGGGGCATATTTTTGATCTTGCTCCTACCTATCGCGTTGCTCATGATCCTCAATCCCGTATTCCGGCAGCCGGGCAACCTTTTCAATCTTTGGCAGCAAGCATCAATTATCGGCATCATCGCCATCGGCCAGACGATGGTTATCATTCTAGGGGGGGTTGATCTCTCAGTCGGAGCTGTGGCCGCCCTGTCTGGCGTGGTCTGCTATCTGATGTTTGGGCTGGGCGGGGGAGGTCTGGCGATGGTGGGAGGCGTGGTGGCTGCTTTGACTGCATGTGCCATCGTTGGGGCACTAAACGGCCTGCTCATTACAGTGTTCAATATAACGCCTTTGATCGCAACGCTTGGAGTACTCAGCATAGTTCGGGGACTTGTTTTGATCGTCACGAACGGCGAACTGGTCTACGCCGAAGGCCCAGCATATGCATTCTCCGAATTCCTACAGGATTCAACGCTTTGGCTTCCCAATGCTGGGCTGCTCTTTGTTGGCTTGGCCGTCGCCGCTGCACTGGTGCTTCGGCGCACGATATTTGGCCAGTACATTTTCGCGATTGGCGGAAACGAAAAGGCCGCGTCGCTTGCTGGGCTACCTGTTCTTCAGGTCAAGATTTTGACTTACGCTATCTGTAGTATGATGGCAGGGGTTGGTGGTTTATTATTATCATCCCGAACCGCATCGGCCTTACCGAACGCTGGGATAAGTTACGAATTGCAAGCAATCACTGCGGCGGTCATCGGGGGTGCCGCTCTCGGCGGAGGGAAAGGTTCAATATTCGGCACAGTGCTCGGGATTTTGCTGATCACCGCCATCGGCAACGGCCTCAATCTTTATAACGTGTCTCCGTTTTGGCAAACCGGTGTTACTGGTCTGATCCTCTTGCTGGCAGTCGGGTTCAGTACTTGGGGCAATCGGGAAGCACGCTCGGTAATCCGGTGACCGCCATGCTCTCAATGCGCAGTATTACCAAAGACTTTGCCGGGGTGAGGGTCCTAGATGGTGTCGATTTTGATGTGGAAGTTGGCAGCGTGCATGCACTGCTTGGCGCGAATGGAGCCGGCAAGTCGACCTTGATTAAGGTGCTGGGCGGACAGTACCCAGACGCGGCCGGCATTACGACGCTGGACGGTGAACCATTGGATATCTCGAGTCCCAGAGCAGCGCGTCTGTCAGGTGTCGGAATCGTGCATCAAGAGTTCGATCTTGTGCCTCAACTTACTGTCGCCGAGAACATCTTCCTCGGCTTCGAAAGCCTGAAGCTCGACGCAAGATCTTCAGTGTGGCGCCTTGTCGATCGGAATGCAATGATAGGTGCCGCTCGTGAGATACTCGATAAGTTCAACCTCGGGGTTAGCCCTGACGCCGTGGTTGGTAAGCTCCCAATAGGTGCGCAACAGATCACGGAAATTGCACGCGTCATTGCTCTGGGCAGACGTGTGATGATCTTTGACGAACCAACGGCGCGCCTGGGACAGCGTGATCGCGATCGCCTTTTCGAAGTGTTTCAATCTCTGAAGCGCAGCGGCAAGATGGTCGTGTTCGTCACTCATTATCTAGATGAGGTTATGGCTGTCGCCGACCGCGCAAGCGTGATGCGAGACGGTAAGATGATAGCGACCAAGGAGATCTGCGGGACAAGTGTCACGGAACTCAGCCGCATGATGGTCGGGGTCGACGTCAAGGGCGTCTCGCGTGCCGCCAAGCCTCAAGTAGGCCATGAGGTTCTGTCGGTGAACAACCTGAGTGACGGCGCTACCTTCGATGATATCTCACTGTCAATATCGGCAGGTGAGATTGTGGCGCTTGTTGGTCATCTGGGCTCCGGCAGGCACGAATTGACGCGTAGCATCCGTGGGCGGCGATCCGTTAAGGGTGACATCGTCGTTCGTTCGGGCCACAAACAAAAGCGTGCCAAGATGGGTTTCGTGCCGGAGAACCGACGTGTGGAGGGAATATTTCCTGAACTTTCCGTTGGTGCGAACATCTCACTAGGGTTCCTTCGTGAAAAATCGTCCTTCTCACTCCTTCCCGTCAAAAAAATTCGCGCAACTGGAGACGATGTGATCGCCAGGTTGCAAATCAAGAGCGCCGGCGGATCTCAGAAAATCGGCCAATTGAGCGGGGGAAATCAGCAGAAGGCAGTCTTTGGCAGAGAGATGATTTCCGATCCATCCTTCTACATCATAGAGGCGCCGACAGTAGGTGTAGATGTCAAAGCGGCGGTGGAACTGCACAACGAAATCTTCAAGATGGCGGGGCGCGGCAGCGCCATTCTGCTTGCGACCGATGATCTCGACGAGGCGATTCGGATATCTGACCGTATACTGGTGATGCTACGTGGGCGCATTGTAGCAGAAATCGCTTCAAGAGATGCGACACGGGAAGGGCTAGTTGCGGCCATGGGGGCTGCCTAATTCGAGTGATTGGGAGGAAAAGCTAGGATGCCAGAGAAGTACGATCTACTCGACCGACGGTTTGAGAAGCTGATAAGCAGTCACGCTGATGTTGAGCAACTGTACACCGGTTGCCGATTTGCGGAGGGCCCAGCCTACTTCGCGGGTGGTAGATATCTGATCTGGTCTGATATCCCAAACAACCGCCTGTTGCGTTACGATGAAACCGACGGGTCAGTTAGTGTCTTTAGACAGCCGTCTGGATACGCAAATGGCAATACTGTGGATCGCGTCGGGCGCCTCATTTCATGTGAACACGGGACTAGAAAGGTCACTCGTACAGAACATAATGGTGCTATCACCACACTTGCCGAGAACTGGAACGGTAAACGGTTGAATTCGCCCAACGATGTTGTCGTCAAATCAGACGAGACCATCTGGTTTACCGACCCGCCCTACGGAATTGACGATGATTACTCCGGCAACAAGGGTGAAAGCGAGATTGGCGCCTCCCATGTGTACCGCATCAATCTGCGATCCGGGATTGTGGAAGCGGCAATCACAGACATGGTTAGGCCGAACGGTCTGGCCTTCTCGCCGGACGAACGCAAGCTCTATGTGGTCGACAGTGGCCGCACCCACGGTTTGGACTACCCCGCACACATCCGTGTATTCAACGTGGACGACGACAACAGGGTGAGCGGTGGCACGGTGTTTGCCGAAGCCACAGTAGGCATTTTCGACGGCATGCGCATCGATACAGACGGTCGGATTTGGACAAGTGCCGGGGATGGGGTTCACGCTTATGAACCAGATGGAACCCTGATTGGCAAGATTCGTGTCCCAGAGGTAGTTGGAAACCTCTGCTTCGGTGGTGCGAGAAACAACATACTCTATATCTGTGCCACAAAGTCCCTTTATGCGGTACACCTACTGGTTAAGGGTGTCCGTACATATTGAATGCTTGCGGCCCAGTTGGTCCGTCGTTGTAAACAGCGCATCCTGAACGGGTTCACGCTCGGTCGCTAAGGCAAATGCTGACAGTCTCACGATCTTGCAGCTTGCGCTACCGATGTTTGTTTCCGCCAGCAATCTTGATTACAGCGACTGTGCCCTGCCCGAGCATGATGTGCTATGTAGCAATGCGGATAGGTCTGCCGCTGCCCATCCGAATTGCTGCGCATTGTAAATGACGTCTTCTAGAGCATTGAATTGGAAACAGAACTCTACCGCCTCCGCGCCGGCTGAAGCTGTGACTCACTGCCTTAAACAGGAGGTGGATCATTGTCACCGCTATTTCCTCGACCCTCGGGTGCGAGACCAGCCTTCGTTGAGGCAGCGCGTTCCTACCGGGCGGCACCCCAGCACTCTGACGTCGGTCAGCGACACCTTCTCCATCAAGTTGGTGTGGTGGGCGTGGGGCACCGGCTCACCAGCACCGGACGACTGGGGCGGTCCGCCAGGAGGCGGTAAACTGGTGCCCACCAGACCATTGTGATCCAGGCCTTCGAGGCAAGACCTCATTCTTCGAATGCTTTTTCCCGAGTGCTCCTGATGGCGGGCAAGATCATCAAGGACAGGATTATCAGTGTTGTGATGATCAATGCGAGACTGATCGGGCGGGTGACAAAAATGCCCGGATTGCCATAGGATACCTGAAGCGCCCTCTGGAAATTCTGCTCCAGAATAGGTTGCAGCACGAGTGCAAGGATTAGGGGAGCCGGCTCGCATCTCAACTTAATGAACGCATATCCGAAAAATCCGAAGGTGATCAGAATGAGCACATCGACCATGCTATTGTTCATCGTGTAAGTTCCGATGCACATAATCGCAAGGATCATCGGATATAACAGGTGATAAGGGATCCGTAGGAGTTTGACCCAGATTCCCACCAGCGGGAGATTGATGATTAGGAGCATGACGTTCCCGATCAGCATTGATGCAATTAGGCCCCAGAAAAGTTGCGGCTGCTCTGTTATGATATTGGGCCCCGGCGTTATTCCTTGAATCATCATCGCGCCGGCCAGCAAGGCGATAACGGCATTCGAGGGGATGCCAAGGGTCAGAAGCGGAATGAATGACGTCTGCGCACCAGCATTGTTTGCCGCCTCAGGAGCTGCAACGCCCTCAACGGCGCCGTAGCCGAACTTCGACGCGTTGGGGGAGATCTTCTTTTCGAGGGCATACGCTGCAAAGGAGGAGAGCATTGCGCCGCCACCAGGCAGCAATCCGAGAACAGAGCCGACACCCGTAGCACGCAGGACGACTCGCCAACAACGTCTGAAATCCTCCGCTGTCGGCCAGAGGTGGCTAATATGGCGCGTGACCTCGACCTTCCGCTCCGTATTCTCGAGATTGGCGACGATTTCGCCTACGCCGAACAAGCCCATGGCAACCGGAACAATTGGCACCCCGTCTGATAATTCAGGAATACCAAGGGTCAGGCGATATGCGCCCGTTACGACATCGGTCCCGACCGTTCCTAGCAACAGGCCGAGCACGATCATTCCAAGCGCTGGTAGAACCGCGCCATGCGCTAGCACCACCGCCACGATGAGGCCGAGGACCATGAGGGAAACATACTCGGCTGGCCCGAACCATAGCGCGACTTTGGCGAGAGGCGGGGCAAGCAGCGCGATAAATAGTGTAGACGCGATTCCCGCAAAAACCGAACTGAGCGCAGCAATAGCCAGAGCAGGACCAGCCCGTCCTTGGCGAGCCATCTGGTGGCCGTCAAGACATGTCACGATGGATGACGTCTCGCCCGGCATATTGACAAGAATGGACGTCGTCGATCCGCCATACTGCGAGCCATAATATATGCCTGCTAGCATAATGATGGCCCCTTCGGGCGGTAAGTAATAGCTAACCGGCAAAAGCATCGCCATTGCATTGAGCGGGCCCAATCCTGGCAGAACGCCAATCATGGTTCCGAGCAAGCAGCCAAGAAAACAGTACAGCAGGTTAGAGGGATCGAAGGCGACATACAGCCCGTGACCGAGCCCGGTAAGGCCATTCAGAATTTCCATGAGACTTTCCTTATATGAACGTCGGCCAGATAGGAATGGAAACACCGATTGCCTTCACGAACACGACAACTGAAAAAAGGTTGACAAGAACAGCCAATCCAATCGCGTCCACGAGCTTCGTGCCGCGGTTTGCCGCACAGGAAATGAAGATCAAGCCTGTCAAGGCGATAACAAGACCCATGCTTTCAATCGTCATTGCAAAGAATGCGAGCGCGAGAAAAATGAGCAGGGGACGGAGGCGCCATGGAGATAGCGCCTCACCATCTTTGGTAAGTCCGAGAAGAATAAGTGCCAAGCCCAGGCCAAGTTGTATGACCGCAAGCATGTTTGGGACAAAGCCAGGGCCAAGGCCGATGTCTGTAAAATTGCTCAATGTCCGTGCCGCATAGAACGCAAAGCAGGCAACAAGGAGCAAGAAAATGCCGGTTAGAACACTGGTCGCATCCTTGACATGTCTCATCGGCAGATCCTTTCGCGCGATCGTCGAATATTCTCCTCGACCCGAGCATACTACTGCTGGATCACGATGCCACCATCGTCGGCAATCTTCTTCCACCGCTTGTAGTCCTCGACGATCTTTGCCTTGAAGGCATCACCAACCAGCAGGTTGTCGTCGGGCAGAAGTTTGATCGCTTGCTGAAACTTCTCGATCGCTTGGGGATCGGCATAAACGGCACGCAGGTCGGTCCTCAGCCGGTTCGCAATGTCATCCGGTAGGCCCGGCGGTGCCACCACACCCCACCATGCTTCATGCTCAAGCCTGCTATAGCCGAGTTCTTCAAGGGTCGGCAGATTGGGATAGGCCGGATGGCGCTTGGCACCAGCCGGGCCGAGAACCTTCAGGCCTTCGGGAATTGGCAGTGACGCCCCTGTGTAGAAATCGATCACGCCTGCCAGAAGATCAGTGTAGACGGCGCTCGCGCCCGTGTAGGGAACATGAACCCCTTTCGCTCCGACGGCCTGCTCAAGCGCCACGGTACCCAAATGGTTGAGCGATCCGACACCTGGAGTACCATAACGAAGTTTCTGGGGATTGAGCTTGATCTGCGAAATCAGATCCTTCATCGAGGCAATCGGGCTGTTTGGCCCGACAACAACGAGAGGCGTGCTTGAGAAGGGCCGGGCTAGGAACGTGAACTGCGAAAAGTCATACGGCAGATTGCTTCTGACAGCAGGAATGATGGATAGTTCCGCAGTCGTAACGAACAGCGTGTATCCATCCGGTTTGGATTTCGCCACGTATTCCGCTGCAATCGCGGACGCCGCGCCGGGCCTGTTTTCCACGACGACCACTTGCCCGAGCCGTTTCTGGAGAAACTCGGCCGTTATCCGGGCCATTACATCTGATCCGCCACCTGGATTGAAACCAACGATGATCTTGATGGGCTTTCTCGTTGGGAATTCCTGTGCCTGAACGGACGAAGCGATTGGAAGCGCACCGAACAGGAGCGCGGCACCAAGGCGCAATATCTTAAGCATCGTTTCCTCCCAGATATTCTATGTTACAGGCCCGGCCAGGCTGATTTATTTTTGAGCCGCGAGGCCTTGGACGAAGTAGTGTGCGTGTTCTCCGACGGCTCGTTCTCCTTCCTGCGATTTCGGGGGAACGTTGAAGCTCCTGAAATACACTCTCCTGATCTCAAGCATTCGTCACGCTATGCAACAGCCGCGTTGGGCTGTAACCGATACCCAGGGATTAAACAGTCACGTATCCCAATCCGGGCTGGAGCCTGCGATCAGGCAGTTGGCGAAGACCCTGGAACAACCAAGGCTGGCATGCTCAACTGAGGTTGTTAAGACATCCTGCTCATTCAGGTGGTATAGCTTTGATCTATACACTGGCTCGACCTGGGCCATAATCCCGCCAGGAGCACCTACCAATTGGCTGGTTGTTAAAGCAGCAGCTCAGGGCGAAAGTCATCGGGAGAACCGATAAGGGTATGCTCCGTAGAGTGCTTCGTCTTTTACATCAGGTCGATATCCAGCTTGCGGCGCCGGATCACATCCTTTAATACTGTTACAATCAGCTCCTCAACCACAGCGATTGCTCGCGTCGTAGGATGCGAGGATTTCCGCGCAATAAAGGTCGTTTGGCGGATTGTGGGTGCAACGATAGGAACGAGGGCAATGGTTCCGGCTGCCAGTTGCGGCAAGACCGCCTTCTGGGGCACGAGCGAATAGCAACTGGCTCGCTCAACGAGTTCTAGCATTTGCGGTACCGAGTCGATCTCGGTCACGATGTTCAGACGGATGCCGTATTTCCTAACCGCTCTTTCGATCATCCGGCGTGACCCCTGGGTCGCCCTGGGCATGGCAAGCGGCAATTCCTGGAGAGTAATCGCTTCAATCGGGCGTGTTGCAAAGCCGTCCGGTTTGATCTCGTGCGGCCAGTTGTCGGGTGCGGTGGCAAGGAAAATATCCTCCTGGAACATAGCCCATGAGGAGAACTCGTTAGTATCAGGCTGAGCATAGACGCAGCCAAGATCGAGCTCGCCCGAACTGAGCAAGTCGAGTGTCGTCCTATCCAAAGCCTCGACGATGGTCATTTGCACGCTGGGATGTTGGTTCTGCACCGTCTCGAGCAGTGGCACGCCGAGGATAGCGCTGAGTGAAGGCGGCAAACCGAGCGACACGGCGCCGCGAACTTTGGTCCCCAATTCCGAAATCCGCTCTATGGCGGCGTCGGTCCGCTCAATGACTTCGGCCGCATAGCGCGCCAACTCATCGCCTGCTTCGGTTAGCTGAACGCCGCTGCTGCCACGGATCACGAGATCAATGTTGAGTCGGCTTTCGAGATTCGACACACATTGCGATAGGGAGGGTTGGGCGATGCCCAACTCCTGCGCCGCTGCAGAGATGGACCTATGTCGTGAGAGGGTGAGGAAGTAATAGAACTGTTTCAACTCGATCAGCGGAGGGCGAGGCTTATACATGACGGCCTCTCCCTAGTCTCCATCGCACGTGCAAAGATCGCCCTGCCCTGTCGCGGCCAGCCGCTGGTTGATGCTGTCGGTCGAGCATTTCAGCCTGTCCATATCCACTCATCGGCCTTGATCCCCTATGGGTGCAATCGGCCGTCTGGCTGGTATCCCTGTGGGATTATGGCCCAGGTTGAGTCCAGTGTATAGATCAAAGCTATACCACCTGAATGAGCAGGATGCCTTAACAACCTCAATTGAGCATGCCAGCCTCAGTCCCAGTGGAGGAGCGGGACCCCGCCCAGGCCAAATGCCACCGCAGCGTGGACTGCGGGAGAGGACCCATGAAACGATTTGAAGACAGTGTCGTCTTGGTGACAGGGACGGCCAGCCGCACCGAACATGCTGCCATGCGGCGGCTGTATAGCGAAGGATCCCGTATCGGCGCGGCCGGTCTGAAACTGGCTCGGCTCGGCAAACTGATGAATACCTTTCCGGGCGAGGATTGCCTCAAGGCCTTCAGCATCAACGTCGCCACAGAGGCCTGGACTTTTGTCGAAGGGACGAAAGTCTTGTTCGGCAAGATCACGCACGTGTTCAACGCAGGGATCAAAGACGTCGGCATCTCGGACAGCAACGTCAATGACAACCCTCAGGCTTCCAACCAAACCTGCGAGGCTTTTGTTCGCGTGCCGGACAACGAGGATGCGGTCACAGCTGTCGTCGTGAACCTTGCATTAGCGGGTCTCCGCAGTGTGTCCAACAAGCTTCTCTATGTTGCTTCGAGATCTCGGGTCAGCGGCATCACCGCCAGCATGGCGGTGGGACTGGCGCCATGCGGGATCGGCTCGCACTGAGCCGAAGTTACCTGTCACCGTCCTGAGATCGATACAATGCCCGAAACCGGCCAGCTACTAACGCCGGCCCGCGATGGAGCTAATGATGAACGAACGACCCTCGTCTGCGATGTTCAGCCACAAATACTTCGGCAAAGAACTGGGCCATTTGATCGGCGGAAAAAGCGTACCGCCGCATTCGGACCAGATGATGCCGTCCTTCAACCCTGCCACCGGCGAGGTGTTGGCATATATCCCGGAGGGTACCGCTGAAGATGTCAATTTGGCAGTGGCTGCAGCGCGCAAGGCGTTCGAGGGGCCCTGGTCGGAATGGCTGCCCTGGGAACGCCATCGCCTGTTCATGCGCATCTATGAAGTGATTGAGCAAAATTTCGACGAACTTGCCTATCTCACGACGCTCGACATCGGCACACCAATCACCAAAACACTGGGCATGAAGCAATACGCCCTGAAGGCCATCACTTATTTCGCTACGCAAACGACCAATATTGGCGGCCAGACTCTCCCCAACAACATCGGGACGGGTGTCATGACCATGACGGTCAAGGCGCCGGTTGGTGTGATAGGAGGAATCCTTCCTTGGAACGTCCCGCTGGTGGGGCTGTGGTGGCTTTTGGGCGGCACGCTGGCCACCGGCTGCACTATTGTGCTCAAACCCGCGGAATATGCGACGATGACCATTCTGCGCCTCGTCGAACTGCTCTACGAGGCTGGCTTGCCTGAAGGCGTGGTCAACGTCGTTGCGGGCCGTGGCGGTGTCGTCGGTCAGGCCTTGGCGGAGCATAATGATGTGGACCGTGTCGTGTTCACGGGTTCGGTGCAGGCTGGCCGGAAGGTCATCATGGCCTCGGCATCGAATGTGAAACGGGTCCAGGTCGAGCTTGGTGGCAAGTCGCCCGACATCGTCTTTGCGGATGCTCCGATGGAGCTCGCGGTCCCAGGCGCAGCGATGGCCGTCTATAACAATTGCGGACAAGTCTGTACTGCCGGCACGCGGTTGTTCGTCGAGCGCAAAGCGCATAATGAGTTCGTTGACAAACTGGTCAAATTCTCGCGCCAGATGCGCATCGGACCGGGTATCGCACATGACACCGACATGGGGCCACTCATTTCCCAAGGCCAGCTTGACCGGGTGATGAGCTATGTTGACGGCGCTGCACCCGAAGGGGCTACGCTGGTGACTGGCGGCAAGAGGTTGGGCGGCGACCTCTCACAGGGCTACTTCGTCGAACCTACGATCTTCTGCGATGTGCGACCTGAGATGACCATTGCGCGGGAAGAGATCTTTGGACCTGTTATCTCGGTCATTCCCTTCGACACTGAGGAGGAGGCGCTGCGACTGGCCAACGAAACGGAGTACGGTCTCGGTGGCGCCGTCTGGACTCAGGATCTCTCCAAGGCGATGCGGATGATCAACAGAGTGAAGGCAGGCACCTTCTGGGTGAATTGTTATGACTGGATGGACGCAGGCGTGGGGATGAACGGCTACAAACTTTCCGGCTATGGTGGAAAGGGTGGCCCGACCCACATGGATAACTTCCTATACCAGAAAAGCGTTTACATCAATCACACCTACTCGGGTGATGTGCCACCAGTTGGCGCTGGGCTCCGCGCCTGATCGAAACGCGAGAGGCTAGAATGTCGGATTGCGAAAGCCGCCCGCGGACGCTGGTCGAGAAGATCATCGACGCACATACCATCACAATGCGTCCGGGCCGGAGCCTAATCTATCTCGACCGGATCATCACGGCAGATACCTCGCGTCCAATCTATCAGCTTCTTGAGTCGAGCGGACACCGGGTCCGCCGGCCCAACCAGACACTGTTCATCCCCGATCATTACACCCCATCACGGGGGATGTCACCGCTGGATGCCGCCGATCCCGAGAGCTGGCGCGCGATTGTCGAGACGCAGGATTATAGCAGTCGTGAGGGGCTGCAGATGTTTCCGATGGGCGATCCGCGGCGCGGCATCCAGCATACGGTCTCAATCGAACATGGCTTCGCACTGCCAGGGCTGACTGTCGCAGCCACGGATTCCCACACACTGACCCAAGGTGCAGTTGGCGCTATTGCCCTGAGTATCAGCGCCGACATGGTCCATGCCCTCGCGACCCAGACGCTTTGGCTCAAGATCCCTGGTCAGATGCGCATCGTGCTCGAGGGCCGCTGCAAGCCAGGTGTTACGGCCAAGGACGTCGCCCTTTTGTTACTGGCGCGGCTTGGGCCGCGCGGCGCAGCAGGCATGGCAGTGGAGTATTGCGGTAGCCATGTTCGCGCGCTCGGCATCGGAGGGCGGATGACACTGTGCAACCTGGCGACAGAGCTTGGGGCGCGGGCTGCAATCATCGCTCCGGACGATATCACCTATGACGCACTGGCAGGCGCCACATTTGCGCCCAAAGACGCAGCATGGGATCAATTCCGCGCGGAGCGATTACAGCTTCGTAGCGATGAGGATGCCAGCTGGTCCCGCAGCGTCACGCTTGACGTTGGGGAGGTTGCGCCGATGGTAAGCTGGGGCACGAGCCCGGCGCAGGCTGTTCCCGTCACCGGACACGTTCCCGATCCGCGGAACGAACCCGATCCGCTGCGTCGTAGTAAAATGACCGAAGCTCTGAGCTATATGGGCCTTGTGCCCGGGACCGAGATCCGTGACCTGCAGATAGACCAGGTGTTCATCGGCTCATGCGCGAACGGACACATCCAGGACCTGAAGGAGGCTGCTGCCATCCTAAAGGGGCGCCGCGTCCGGGTGCCAACGCTCGTCGTGCCGGGTTCGGGTCATGTCGGGGCCGAAGCCGAGGCTCTGGGTCTGGTCGACACGTTCCGGGCAGCAGGCGCTGTTTGGGGAGAAAGTGGCTGTTCAATGTGCAATTCGATGAATGGTGACATCGTTCGGCCTGGTCTGCGTTGCGCGTCTACGAGCAACCGCAACCACATGGGGCGGCAGGGTCCAGGCAGCAGAACGCATCTTGTATCTCCCGCGATGGCTGCCGCCGCCGCAGTAGCCGGCCGTTTTCATGACATTCGCGACTTGTCGGAGTTGCCATGACCATGCACGGGATAATCCGCAGCCGAGCCTATCTCTTGCCTGGCTCCGACATTGATACAGACCAGATCTTTCCCTCGCGCTTCCAGAGCCGCGTTGACGGCAGGAACGACTTGGCACCCTATTTTTTCCATGACCGCCGGTTCAATGCCGAAGGGCAGCCGATCGCGACGATGGTGCTGAATGATCCGAGCTTGCAAGGCGCACAAATCTTGGTCTCTTCGCGAAACTACGCCTGCGGCTCGGCCAGACCAGGGGCGATCTTCGCTCATCGAGACTTCGGTATTCGAATTCTAATATCCGAGTCGTTCGGCCCAGTATTTCCCACCGTCTGCTACAAGTTCGGCGTATTACCCATCGAACTGAGCGGAGGGGACATGGCGGCTCTTCTGAGTTATTTGGAAGCAGAGCCTTTAACCATGCTGGAGGTAAACCTCCAGCAGCAGCGAATTCAGCTCGCGAATAGTGCCGTGCTGGAGTTCGCGCTCGACGAACATGTAAGGACGATCGCCTTATCCGGTGGCGACGAACTTGGACTGACCAAGTCGCATGCCGCCGAGATCGAGCGGTTTGAAATGGCGCGGCGGCATGCGCTTCCTTGGCTGTTCGATACGACGACAAAGCAGGGGGCTGATTTATGAAGGATCAATATGACTATATCATCGTTGGCGCCGGCTCAGCTGGTTGCGTGCTAGCCCGTCGGCTGACGGATGCGCCAGGGGTCCGTGTCCTGCTACTTGAGGCTGGGCCAGAAGCGCATGACTTTTGGCTGCGTACACCGGCTGGCATGGCCCGGATGATGCACCATCCAAAATATAACTGGAACTTCGAGACGGAACCTGTTCCTACCCTGGGCGACCGCAGAATCTACTGGCCGCGCGGCAAGACCATGGGAGGTTCAAGCGCCATCAACGGCATGGTCCACATCCGGGGAGACCGACGCGACTATGATCATTGGGAGGCCCTAGGTAACCCGGGGTGGGGGTGGGATCGAATTGGTAAGCTCTTCGACGCCATGGAAAATGATATCACTGGTCCGGCCAAGCCGCGGTTAGGCGGCCCCCTGAACATCAGCCATGCAGCTGTAATACACCCGACGGTGCACGACTTCATCGCGGCAGGGCGCGCACTCGGCCTAAGGTACAACGACGACGTCAACTCGGGCGACATTGAAGGAATTGGCCTTCTGAAGTTCAATATCCGCAATGGGCAACGCCAAAGCAGCTACGACGCATACCTTGCACCCGTCCGCGATCGGGCCAACCTGACGGTAATCACGGGCGCTCATGTTACGCGCGTGGTACTGAACGAGCGGACAGCAAAGGGGATTGCAGCGGTTCTGCCGGACGGGCAGCATGTGACCTTCCATGCTAGGGGAGAAGTCATCCTGGCTGCCGGGGCGCTAAATTCGCCACAGTTGCTCATGCTCTCAGGTGTCGGCGATCCAGCAGAACTGGTACGGCATCAGGTCGGCGTCGTGCACGCCCTACCCGGTGTCGGAGCAAATCTTCAGGACCATTTCGTCAGCCGGGTGCAAGTTCGGGTGACGCCAGGCAGCTCCTACAACAAATCACTCCAGGGATGGCGTAAATATCTGGCTGGGGCCCAGTATCTGCTCAAGCAGTCGGGATACTTGGCGCTCGGCTCGTCACCGGCGGCAGCGTTCGTGAAAAGCCACCCTGACATGGCCTATGCCGATGTCGAAATCAGTTTCCGGCCGATGACATTCGGTTTCGACACCAGGGGGGGCGTCGCGGTACACAAATTCGATGCGATGAGCGCCTCGGTCTATCGAGTGAGGCCGTCATCGCGTGGTCGTATCGGGCTGCACTCGTCCGATCCCCGCCAACCCGCACGCTTCGAGCCGAACTATCTGGCCACGGACGATGACATTGCGGCAATGATCGCGGGTATCAGAGCATTCCGATCGATTATCGCGCAAAGCCCGCTGCGCGAGCGTGTAGTCGCCGAAATGGTTCCAGGACCTGACGTGCGAAGTGACGAACAACTTCTGGACTATCTTAGGGCTGATGGGCAATGCGCCTTCCATCCCGCAGGCACATGCAAGATGGGACCCGATGCAATGGCCGTGGTCGATTGTCGCCTTCGCGTCCATGGGATCGATCGTCTGCGGGTGGCTGATGCCTCGATTATGCCGGTGGTCGTTTCAGGCAACACCAATGCCGCCTCGATGGTCATTGGCGAGAATGCAGCGCGAATGATTCTAGAAGACGCAAGACACCAGAGAACCGTTGCCGCGGCTTGAGAGCGTAGTCGGAGAAGTAAGACGAATGAGAGGGCGCCATGAATCAGGTAAGCATTACATCCGGGTCGAACGAGGCTCGCGAATGGCTGAAAGACGGACCAAAAATGCTCTTTCTGGAAGGTTCCTGGCGCCCTGCGTCGGATGGCGGCCTGTTCGCTTCGACCAATCCTACGACGGATGGAAAACTTGTAGAGGTCAGCTGCGCAACTCCGGATGATGTGAACAGTGCTGCGGCTGCGGCCGAAGCCGCGATGGACAACCCTGCTTGGTCGGAGCTATCTCCCCATCGGCGGGCCGACTACCTATTCGAACTGGCACGTCTAGTCGGAGAGAATGTCGATCAGCTTGCTGTTCTTGAAACCCTGGACATGGGTGCGCCGCTCACTCTCAGCCGCAAATGGGTCGAGAACGGTGCACAAACTCTGAAATATTACGCGGGCTGGGCCAGCAAGGTGTTCGGCGTGACACTACCATCAGATGGAGAGCGATTCATCTATACCCTACGGGAACCCGTCGGGGTCTGCGGTCTCATAACACCATGGAACACGCCGTTCACTCAAGCGGTGAACAAGATCGCTGCCGCTCTGGCCTTTGGCAACACCTGTATTGTGAAACCCTCCGAGGTTGCTTCGTTGACGACAATTCGGCTCTTCGAACTGATTGCGACACTCGGGCTACCGCACGGGGTTGTCGCCCTGCTTACGGGGCGAGGCGGTATCGTGGGAAATGCGATGGTCCAGAACCCGCGCATTGCCAAGATCGTCTTCACCGGCTCAAGTGAGGTTGGCCGACGCATCTACCGCGATTCCGGAGACTCGGTGCGCAAGATCACGTTGGAACTCGGCGGCAAGTCACCGAACCTGATCTTTCCCGATGCCGATCTCGACAAGGCAGCCGTCGGGGCCGTCGCCGGCTTCTGCCGCAACTCGGGACAGGTGTGCTCTGCCGGCTCCAGGATTCTTGTGCATCACACGATCATCGACTGCTTTGCTGAACGGCTTCATGCCGTCGTCCAGGATCAGGTCGTCGGTGATCCGCTGGACCCACGCACTCAGATTGGGCCCTTGGCGTCACGGCGGCACCTCGAAACTGTTGAGGCTCATCTGGCAGCGGCCGAGTCGTCCAATGGCAGCCAAGTATTGCGCGGACGGTCGGGACCAGCGCAGGGTAGTTTCATGGCGCCTGCCATCATCTGCGGGCTCTCGAACGAGGCGCCGATCGCCCGCCAGGAGATCTTCGGCCCCGTCACCATGCTGATCCCGTTCCGCGACGAGGCCGAGGCGCTGGCTATTGCCAACGACACCGACTACGGTTTGGCATCGGCAATCTGGACCCGCGATATCAGTCGCGCCCACCGGATGTCGCGCAAGCTGAAGTCCGGGCGGGTCTGGATCAACACCTATGCTGAGGTTGACCAGGTCATGCCGCTCGGCGGCTACAAAAGTTCTGGCATCGGCCGGGAACTCGGTCATGAGTCGCTGGAGACCTACACACAAACCAAATCTGTTCTGATGCGGATCTAGGCTCATCGCCGTATTCCGTGCTGAGCCATCGCGCCACTCCATCCTGGTCTACATGTCTCAGAAAGGATCATTCGCTCGAGTCCCCTGCATCGATGGCGAAGGCGAGACAGGTATCTCCCCAAGCTGAGCAGGTCAAATCCATACCGTTCGAGCGCCAGCGGGAGATCGAGTGCGTGCTCGTCAGCCCGGCCGTCGAGGACACGACGTTTGCAAACGGCCGTGCATTTCTCCGGCAGGATGGCGTGACTATCCAATAACAGTTGGACACGCTTGGCACTTACGGCTGTCTGATCGGTAGGCCGCCTTCCCCGACAGAGAGGGGCGGCGCTTCCCCGATAGCCGTGGGTTGGCCGTGCGTCCACCAATGCGGGAATTGCTGGCAGTCGTTCTGCAGCATTTGCGCGGCCGTTGGTGCGCACCAAGAGCCTAAGCACTTTGGATCGTGCCCGCGTTGGGCAATCGCAAGTTCTGTGCGTCACGGCGGACAAAATCCGTGGTTTCCGACCCGCGCTGCGTGATCGACGTGACTATCTTACTTCGAACTAAGCTGGCGGCCGAGCTTTTCACCGATCATCATGCACGCTGCATAGATGTTCCCGCTGATCTGGTGCGGCATGACCGAGGCGTCGGATATCCAGAGGTTGTCGATGCCCCGCACGCGGAGATCCGGCGTAACGACGAAGTCTTCGTCGGCCCCCATACGACAAGTGCCGGCAGGGTGATATGCCAAGCCGGCGCGCTCTCGTACGTAGTCGACGATCTGTTCATGGCTGCTGATGTGCGGACCCGGCTCGATCACTTCGCTCACCAAGTTGGCCATTGGGGCGGTAGACACGATGCGACGGAACATGTCGACGCATCGGACAAGAGTTTCCACATCCCGCCTATCGCCCAGAAGATTCGGCTCGATCAGCGGGGCATCCGTTGGATCGGCACTGGCGAGGCGGATCTGACCAACGCTTTTGGGATAGCTCTTCACGAAGTGGATCGAGACAGAAGGATAATTCAGAATATCGACACTCTTGTAGAAGCTGCTTTCATTGGAGAAAACGGCGCCGAACGGCGAGAAGAGTACCTGCACGTCAGGAATGGGCTCCTGCGGCGCGCTTCGCACGAACCCTTGAGTTTCGACAACGGAGGCTATCGGCCCTTGACCTTGCAGTACAAATTTGGTGAGAAAGCAGACCTTTTGCCAAAGACCTCCTGTGGGATTGAAGCTGGGAATGTTGACTCGGAGTGCCGTTCTGAGGATCGGGTGCTCCATCAAATTCCTGCCTACTTGGGGGCGGTCGATCACGACGTCTATTCCAAGAGATTGCAAGGCATTTGCGTCGCCGATGCCGGAGAGCATCAGAATTTGCGGTGTGTTGATCGCTCCGCCGCAAAGAACAACCTTGGCGGCGCGCGCCTCTCTTATTTCGCCATTGTGCTCATAAATGACTCCGGTCACGCACCTGTTAGCAAGCCGCAACTTGTGCACATGGGCGTTTGTGACAAGTTTGAGATTCCTTCGCTTTAATGCTGGCTTCAGGAACGCATCAGCCGAAGTATGACGAAAGCCCCTGCGTTGATTGAACTGCGCATAGCCAACACCCTCTTGCTGAACGCCATTGTAGTCGTGTGTCCATGGAAATCCGACAACTTGCGCCGACTCGAGATATGCCTCAGTCAACGGATGACAGTGGCGGGCCTCGCGAACCGAGATTGCTCCGGAATGACCACGAAACCGGGGATCAGGTGGAGTTAGGTAGCCCGGTTCACATCGTTCAAGTGAAGCAAACAACGGCATGACATCATCGGCGGACCAACCGGTGTTGCCCATTGCGGCCCATCGGTCATAGTCCGCTCGGGTACCACGTACGTAGTTCATCCCGTTGATGCTGCCGGTGCCTCCTACCACGCGACCCCTCCGCCAATGGTCGGTCCGCATATTGCGCGAAGGATCGGGTTGCGAATAGTAATGCCACTCGTAGCGAGACAGGTTCAGATAGTAACCCAGTCCAAATGCTTTAAGAAGGGGTGTGTCCGGCGGACCGGCCTCCAAGACTAGGACGCGTTGCGATGCATTCTCACTGAGTCGCGCGGCAACGACGCTGCCTGCACTCCCAGCTCCAACAATGATGTAATCCCAATGACCGGCATCCGGCGTCACGCCTTCGGTGTCCTGTGCCATCTTCGCGCCAAACATGAGCTGCCTCATTTGTTACGCACTCAATCTTTCAGTATCTCTGTTGTGCGTTGGTACGCCCTGATTGACTCATGCATCGAGCTATCAAGTCGGCGACGCATGACACGCCCAGCCGACGATCGACGAAATAGAGCGCGGAGCTGCGCAGAACCCGAACGTCGAGCATCGGCAGCTCGTCGGGAGTATCTCCTATCTATGTAGTCCGCGCTCGGGCTAAGTCATCGATAGCAGAGCTGCTACTGGACTCGCCGCCGTACATAGAAACGCGTCTTTATCAGTTTGAGATTCATTGCCTCTTCCCCGAATTGGTTGAGCGTGGGCTGCGCGTTTAGCGCAGCCTTCGACGGCCTTGCGACAATGCTGACATTGGCGACCTCAACCGAAAAGCCGGGATAGTTCTTTATCTCCTATAGATCGGTCCTATGTCGCCAAAGCTTCCTTAAGGCGTCAAACGCCAAGGAACTCCAGCTTCTGGATTCATCGGACGGCGTGCCGCTGATCTTACTGCACAATCGAGGGGCGCGCGTGGCTCGGGAGTACGCCATCCTTGGCTGATCGAAGAACTGACAGCGCCTTCTTGGATCTCCCAGGCGCTGTAAACTGGTTCGGAAAATTCCTGCTAGAGGGCGGGGCGGAGCCTGCATCCCGGGCGGAGGTTATTCGGCGAGGTTGATCGACAGAACGAACCTCTCTCCAAAAGTCGTTGATCTCCGGTCACAGCCGCTTTTTAGGGTCATCACATCGGTCGGGCGGGCTGGCACAAGCTCCGGCTGGCGAAGGCAAGGAGCGGCTCGTCACCGAGACATTTGAGCCGAGCGACATCATTTCAGGAGTCGCTAGATGGGTCTGCACTGATGGGAGCGAGCTCATCCTTTGGCGCAAGGAACTCTGCTGGATGCCCAAGCTGTCTTTCCGCAATCCATTCCCATGGAGGTTATCGAGGCGCTGCTGGCGCCGTCGACCCCGGCGGTGCCGTCGCGGGCGCTTCCACCGTGCAAGGGATTGAGGGCCTGACTGGCGACAGACTGCATGGACAGGCGGAGCCGCCTTCTAGGTCTCCCGAGAATTGTGCAGGAGAGATTGAAGTGGGATCAGCAATGCGAGCACTCGGTGTGCGTCCGCGGACATGAGAGCCAGCAAGCAATAAGGAGAATCCGGTTTTCGGCCTGCGAGTATTAGGCAGCCTTGGCATCCGCTGTTCGGGCATACCATTCGGGTCCCTCAGTGTCGGCGCGGTAAGGCCTTGAGCCTCGTCAAGACCTTTGGGCAATCCGACTCCTCGCGGCGAAAGATGGCCTCGATGTTCGACGAACGCTGTTGCGCCGGCATGAGACTGGAATTGCCGCAGGTCGGGATTGAGGGCCGAGCCCACCGTTGTCTTTGCTTCACGGAAGAAGAGCCGTCTCCCCGTTGCACGATCTCGCCGTTCAGGGAAAGATCGGTCAATAGCCGGCGCCACAAGGTGGTTCCGGATCAAAGTATGTGGACGGTTGAGACCTGCCCGAAGAAAGTTCACGGTCTATGCAACTAACCGGGCTCATCGGCACCTTGTTCAACTAATGTGGGCCGTCCTGAGCGTGAGCGGGATATCGCAACCTCACCGTGCAAGAGAGCAAGTTACTCATCACCCCCTACGAAATTTCGGATTGGTCAAGAGCCGTGTGGTCGACCATGTTGCTCGAGCGGCATAATCACACATTGTGTGGCACCAAAAGCAATCAGGTATTGCTTACCATTGATACAGCACGTATTAGTGTTTAGTTTTAATAAAACCGTTTTAAGCCAATTCATTGAGCTTGCCTCCGTAACGCATTTTAAGTAATCCTAAACAACCGTTGCTTAGTCAATCATCACTTTGTAGTAAGACTATGCTGTCTGGCCTATAGTTGTATGTTCACCATATTACACGGTGGCAGACCAAGGTTTCGCCTGCATCATAGATGCGAGGGCACACTGGACGGATTCAAGCAGTCGTCGCAACACGTATTCTGTTGACCTGCCGCAGCCACTCGTCAAGCACCTCGGCAGGGGATCTCCAGCCCAGCGTCTTTCTCGGCCTTGCATTGAGGGCGGCTGCCACGGC
>NZ_VOSK01000370.1 GCF_009296175.1 Microvirga tunisiensis
TTTGAAAGCCGGAGAGTGGTTCCGGCGGGGTCTCTTGCTCATCGTCTCTCCTGTTCAGCAGCCATTCTGGCTGCTCTCAGGCAGAAACTCCACTTATCCCGCTGTCCAAATTTCCCGAGCCAGCTCTCTCGATTGTGGTGGGGGCTTTCTTGTCAGCGTGATAGGCACTCCACCTGTTCCACAGCTCAGCGACAGTGATGCCCTTCGTAGAGCCTGTTGTGGAAGTCTCGGCTTGTGGTCGCACCCAAGCGGGGAAGGATGAGGCAACGGGATCAGGCGAGTAATCGAACTCAGCGTTGCGCTCTAACTTCCTTGCTGCTGAGTCGAGCGCGTGAGCAACGGCTTTGATGAGAAGCATCCTGCTATCAGCATCAATAACTAAGCCCTCCCGCGCCACAACTAGGTCAGCAAAGGGGCCGAATCGCTCTTCCATCGAATGTGCCTTTGCATTCCTCCTGCCAATCATGAGGGCAGCTCTACCTAGCCTTCCTTCCCTTGCGCGTTCATTCACGTCCTGGACCCATGCCCATGTTTCTGGCGAGCCTGGGTTGTTCTCAAATCCTTTTGCGAAAGCGTCATAGAGTGTGCCAGCCAAGGCTAAGGCTTGCTTCTGCGTCAGCCGGATAGGGCCAGCACGTTGAGAATCCCAGAACTTACGGAGGGCAGCATCGGCTTTAGAGTGGCGCTCCTTGGCTTCTCTAGTGTCTTTGGTGCGTAGTGAGATCTGAACGATCGCGCCAATCTTCACAGCAGCGGAAATGCCACCCACTGGAAGTGTGACATTCTGTCCTTTGAGATGAATAAGATCCTGGGGAACTCTTTGGCGAAGGTGCCAAACGCCGCTCCTGGGATCTTTCCAAGGTCTAGCCATAATCAACGCCATGTGAGCGCCCTGTGTGAGAGGTGGACGCTACGTAAGTCATTGTTATCGCTGAAAGGCTTTACTCTCAAGGGAAAGAGAGTGGTGCCGGTGGAGAGGATCGAACTCCCGACCTTCGGTTTACAAAACCGCTGCACTACCGCTGTGCTACACCGGCTGACGTCACGGTGCTCAGGTAGCAGTCCGCGAGGCGGGACGCAAGTTCCACACAAACGTAAATATTAAGTGTCCCAGCACACCGAAACCAACCCTGATTTCTGGAATTGTCAGGAAAACCTGATCGTGGAGTCGGTGTTATGAAGGCGTTAGGGGCTTCTGCTCGGAAAAGGATCTCGCCGCTCAGCGGCGGCCTCAAAGTTGTTGCCGTTCTTGCGGTTGCCGTGGGCTTCGGTCTTGCCGCAGAGCGTGCGGATGCCGCTCACGCGGGCCACGGCGTGGAGGCCAAGCCTGACAAGCAGACGGCGACATCGATCGCGGCGAAGGATGTGGAGACCACGTCCTCGATCGAGACAAAATCCGTGAACGACGTTCCTTGCGACATTTCTCGCAAGCGCCTCTTCGTGGAGGGCGAGGGTTGGATCGTCCGCCGTGTGACGACCTGCTACTGAGCGGCGACTTCGCCTGACGCGAAATGAAAAGCCCCGCCGTGAGCGGGGCTTTCCTGTCAGGGCCTTTCGAAAGCTTAGCGCTTCGCGCCGAGGCCATCGAAGGTCAAGATATCCCGGTCCTTGGTCTCCGGTACGAAGAGGAGACCGACCACGAAGGTCACGAGGGCGATCACGATCGGGTACCAGAGGCCGTAGTAGATGTCGCCGGTGGCTGCCACCATCGCGAAAGCTGTCGGAGGCAGGAGGCCGCCGAACCAGCCGTTGGCGATGTGGTAGGGCAGGGACATCGCAGTGTAGCGGATACGGGTGGGGAAGAACTCCACCAGAGCCGCCGCGATCGGGCCGTAGACCATCGTGACGTAGATCACGAGGATCGTCAGGATGCCGATAGCCTTAAGGGCTTGCGTGTTGCCAAGGGCGTCAAAGAAGCCGCCGACCTTCAGGATGGTCGGATCGCCTGCCTTTGGGTAACCCGCTTCTGCAGCTGCTGCCGTGAAGGCCGTGATGTTGGCCGGAATGGCATCGGCAATCGGGGTTTCCTTGCCGTTGAAGGTCACCTTCGGGGCGCTGCCGGCAGCAGCCGGAACGAGCTCGTACTTGACCGCAGAGCGAGCCAGGGCCACGCGGGCGATGTCGCACTTCGCAGTGAAGGTGCGGATGCCGACCGGATCGAACACCGAGCCACAGGTGGCGGGATCGGCCACGACCTGGACCTTCGCGGTCTCAAGAGCCTGGTTGAGGCGAGGGCTGACCACGCTCGTGAGGGCGCCGAAGAGCGGGAAGTAGGTGATCGCCGCGATCAGGCAGCCACCGAGGATCACCGGCTTGCGGCCAATCTTGTCTGACAGCGCACCAAAGAAGACAAAGCCACCGGTTCCAAGGATCAGCGACCAGGCGATCAACACGTTCGACGTGAGCAGATCGACCTTCAGAATGCTCTGGATGAAGAACAGGGCATAGAACTGGCCCGTATACCACACCACGGCCTGGCCGATCGCGAGACCGATCAGGGCGATGAGCACCATCTTGAGGTTGCTCCACTGGCCGAATGCCTCCTTCAGCGGAGCCTTCGACTGCGTGCCCTCTTCCTTCATCTTCTTGAAAGCCGGCGATTCCTGCATCTGGAGACGAATCCAGACCGAGACGCCGAGAAGCACGACGGAAAGCAGGAACGGAATACGCCAGCCGGCGATCGGCCAGCCCTCGCCGGTCTGGAAGCCCTGCTCGCCCATCCAGGTGCGAAGCACGAGGATGACGACGAGGGAGAGCAGAAGACCGACAGTTGCCGTGATCTGGATGAAGCTGGTGTAGAAGCCGCGACGTCCCACCGGTGCATGTTCCGCCACATAGACCGCAGCGCCGCCGTATTCGCCGCCGAGCGCGAGACCCTGGAGCATGCGAAGGGCGATCAGAACGACGGGAGCGACCCAGCCGATCTGAGCATAGCTGGGCAGCAGACCGACGAGGAAGGTCGAAAAGCCCATGATCAGGATCGTGACCAGGAAGGTATATTTCCGGCCGACGAGATCGCCGATGCGGCCGAAGAAGATTGCGCCGAAGGGGCGGACGAGGAAGCCCGCCGCGAAGGCGAGCAGCGCGAAGACGTTACGGGTTGTCACGTCGAAGGCGGAGAAGAACTGCGCGCCGATGATCGTGGCGAGAGAGCCGTAGAGATAGAAATCGTACCATTCGAAGACGGTACCGAGAGAGGAGGCCAGAATGACCTTCTTTTCCTCCCACGTCATCGGCCGCCGCGTTGCGGCAGCCGAATGAGGCGTGATAGCTGCTGTTGCCATAGGGTTCCCTTCCATTCGTATGCCCGGTGATCCGGGTTCTGAGCCGCAAGCCATGCAGTGCAGGCCTGGGCCGCGGCATCGTGACTGCGCATGGCAGCCAAGAATCCAACGAATGGGAGGCTACCTCCGGGCTTCCTTTCCACAATTCACAATTGGTATTTGCGACTTCCGTCTAAGAAGCCGTACAACCAAATAAATTACTGAATAGCGGCAGATGGTTAGGCGTCATTCCGGCTTTACTTCCGAGCGCTTCTGGAAGCCCCCTTAACCACAGCATAAAGGCAGACCGCGGCGGCGTTGGAGACATTCAGGCTCTTGATGGCTCCGGGCATGTCGAGGCGGCCGATGACGTCGCAGCAGTCCCGGGTCCGCTGTCTCAGGCCCTTGCCCTCCGATCCCAGCACGAGAACCACCGGCAGACTGATCTCGATCTCGTCCAGACTGACCTCGCCCGAGGAGTCGAGCCCGATTCGCTGGAAGCCGAGCTTGCCGAGCGCGGTCAGCGTATCGCCGAGGTTGCGCACGATCATGAAGGGTACATGCTCGAGGCCGCCGGACGCCGATTTGGCGAGAACGCCCGTGGCGGCTGGGCTGTGCCGGGCGGTGGTGATGATGGCCTCGACATCGAAGGCGGCGGCCGTGCGGACGATGGCGCCGACATTGTGGGGATCGGTGATCTGGTCGAGGGCCAGGACCACACGCTTGCCGCTCAGGGTGTCGACGGACGGGGAGGGCAGGGGATCGGCCTCGGCATAGAGGCCTTGATGCACCGCATCCGGCTCCAGGAGGCGGTTGATCTCGTCCGGGCGGACGATCTCAGGTTCGATAGGCAAGGGAGCATCCAACTCTTCGCTCAGGCGCCTGGCAGAGTTCTCCGTGGCCAGGAGCCGACGAATCGTTCTTTTGCCATTGCGCAGGGCTTCCGCAATGGGATGCCAGCCATAGAGAATGGTGGTGTCGATCTCGAAATTCGGCCGTCTGGCCTGAGGGTCGCGGCGACCGGGTTTCCCGTGTGGGCGCTGGAATCTCGGCTTGCGAGACTGGAAAGGACGGTCGCTCATGATCGTTGGATCTCGTGTGTTGACGGAAGGGGCCATAGCACAGAGTGAGTCCATTCACGACCCGCCGATTTCGTTGCGCTTTGAGGTTGACACCGGCCATGCAGGTCACCATAAGAGCGCCACGGAACGCTCAGCCACGGCGAGCGCTCTGCAGAACAGCCTCGGCGTTTTGCGTTCGGGTTGGGCTCTATGGGGGAATGTCCCGAGCGGCAAAGGGGGCGGACTGTAAATCCGCTGGCTATGCCTTCGTAGGTTCGAGTCCTACTTCCCCCACCACCCAATCAGAAGGGCATGCGGGTGTAGCTCAATGGTAGAGCAGCAGCCTTCCAAGCTGAATACGAGGGTTCGATTCCCTTCACCCGCTCCAACCCTCTAATCCGATAAATCTCCTGTCGTTCTTTGCCGGCGCCGCCGGTTCTGTCGTTCTGAGAAGCGTCGTTGTAGCGCTCTTGTGTGCGTTTCTGAGCGGATGCCTTTTCCGCTCCATGGCTTGGCTGTTCAAGGTCTCAGTCGGTACAGCCTCGTCGAGGTTGTCGTGGAAGGGGTCGAGATCATTCGGTCCTGGTCGATGGAGGAGGAAGGGCTGATTCAGCCCAGGGCAGCCGATACCGCAACGGAGGAGCGGATCAAGACCGAGCCTGCCGCGAATTTTCGCAGCTGATGGCGCATTTCAAGCAAGTTCTGACGGCCCGGGTGACGGATGAATTCGTCAGCTTGATCGCGCTGGAAATCAGCCGGCCCTGGCCGCAGTTCGTCTGAAGACGTTCGATGTCCCGTTGGGCCTCGTCGGCAAGGCGACGGGTTAACTTATTCTGGGGTCAGAATGGACGCTTGGAGGCGAAACTGGTGATCGTGGCGTGGCGACCGGGATCGCGCTGGCTTTCGAAAGGCTGGATCCTGGTAATTCGATGATCACAGATTATCTGTCCGCCTATCGAAACTGGCTCTTGCGTAACTGAGCAAAGAGCCCTATTGGGCGGCACGAGTTTGCCGTTCAGGTATCAAAGCGTGTCGAGGATCTAAGGACATGGCGAAGGAAAAGTTTCAGCGCAATAAGCCGCACTGCAACATTGGGACGATTGGTCACGTGGACCATGGCAAGACGTCTCTGACGGCGGCGATCACGAAGGTTCTGGCGGAGTCCGGGGGCGCGA
>NZ_VOSK01000371.1 GCF_009296175.1 Microvirga tunisiensis
GTTGTGCGAAGCCGCCTGGCTGCCGAGCCGAAGCTCGCCAACCGCCGCTACAAGCCACCCGATGCAGACGCGTTGCCGCCAGCCCTCCAGGTCATCGCTCATGCCAAGGAGGTCTCGCATCCAGACAATTACCCATGCGGTCCAGGTGCCGGTCAATGATCCCCTTCTGGTTGTGCCAGCGATGGCCGCCGTTACGAAGCACATCGGCTTCGGCGTGACGTGCAATCTCACCTACGAGCCGCCGTACCTTTTCGCCCGTCGCATGTCGACGCTCGATCATCTCACACGCGGGCGGATCGGTTGGAACATCGTCACCGGCTATCTCGACAGTGCCGCACGCGGCATGGGCTTGGCCAGGCAGGCCAAGCACGACGACCGGTACGAGACGGCCGAGGAGTACATGGAGGTCGTCTACAAGCTCTGGGAAGGCAGCTGGGAGGACGACGCGGTTTTGCGCGACCGCGAGCGTGGGATCTATGCCGACCCACGCAAGGTCCACCGGGTTCAGCATACAGGACAGCATTATCGGGTGGATGCCATTCATCTCTCGGAGCCGTCACCGCAGCGCACGCCTGTCCTCTATCAGGCCGGCGCGTCGTCCCGGGGCAAGGACTTTGCCGCGAAGCACGCCGAATGCGTGTTCCTCGCGGGTCCAACGAAGGACAACACCCGCACGACCGTCGCGGATCTCAGGCGCCGGGCAGAGGCGCAGGGGCGGGATCCCGCCGATATTCTGGTGTTTCTCGGCCGCGCCGTGGTTGTCGGGCGCACCCGCAAGGAAGCCGAGGAGAAGGTCGAAGAGTACCACCGCTACGCCAGCATCGAGGGGGCGCTGTCGCACTTCTCCAGCATCACGGGCGTGGACTTCTCCCATTGTGACCCTGACGAACCCCTCCGCCACGAAGAAAACGATGCGACAAACTTCATCCTGCGGGCCTTCACCGTCGACAGCAGCGAGACGTGGACCCTGCGCAAGATCTTCGGAGAGAAGGGCCTCGGCAGCCGCAACGAGCCGCTCGTGGGCTCGGCCGAAGAGATCGCCGATGAGTTGCAGAGCTGGGTCGAGGACACCGACATCGACGGGTTCAATCTCAGCCGGGTGGTGACACCCGAAGGGTTGGAGGACTTCGTCGATCTGGTGGTGCCGCTTCTGCAGGAGAGGGGCATCTACAAGCGCGATTATGCGGAGGGCACCTTGCGCGAGAAGCTCTTCGGTCCCGGACGCGCGCGCCTCGCAACAAGTCATCCCGGCGCCTCGTTCCGCACGCTTGGTTTCTCAGCGGCTCCCTCTCAAACCATCATCCCGGCCGCTGAATAGGGCAGCTTGCATCCATTCAACTCTTGAACAGAGGACGTCCACCTATGACCTCGTTACTCACACAATATGGCACCATCTCCCGGCGCAGCATCAGTGCCCTTCTTGCCGCCGTTGTCAGCCTCATGCTCCTGGTGTCGGATCCTAGCGCCGCCATGGCCAAGCCCTTGAAGATTGGCACGAGCGGCGGGCCGGTGGCCGACATCATGAACTTCGCCGCTGAGCGAGCCCGCCAGCAAGGCATCGAGGTTCAGGTGGTGGAATTCTCCGATTGGGTGACGCCGAATGAAGCACTGGCGAATGGCGATATCGACACCAACCTGTTCCAGCACCTGCCCTTTCTCAATGCCGCCATCAAGGGGCGTGGGTACAAGCTTACGCCGGTGGCCCCAACCTACGTGATGCCGGTGGGCCTGTTCTCGAACAAGGTCACGAACTTTGACCAGGTTCCCGATAATGCCGTCGTGGCGATTGCCAATGACCCGGTGAACGGCGCGCGAGGTCTGCAACTGCTGCAGAAGGCCGGCCTCATCACCCTCAAGCCAGGAGTCGGCGATGCTGCGACTGTCCTCGACATCGTCTCCAATGCCAAGAACCTCCGCTTTCGGGAGCTGGAAGCCGCGCAATTACCGCGGGCCCTCGATGATGTGACCCTGGGGCAAGTCAGTATCAGCTATCTGTTGCTGTCCGGCGGCAACCCTGAGAAGGCACTGATCGCCGATGGGTTCGGCGATGCGCATTACGCCCTGCAGTTCGTCGTACGGGCAGACCGGAAGGATGACCCGGAGATCGCGAAGTTCATTGCCATCTACCGCTCACCCGAGGTGAAGGACTACATCGCCAAGAAGTATGGCAAGTTCTTTGTGCCAGTCTGGTGACAGGAAGACGACCAGTGGTGCTCAGCTTCTCGCCAAGGCGTTCGGACTTGTGCACAGCGTTTGATTGAACATCCGGAGCTCTTGATACATAGTGGTGCCGTGGTGTTGCAACCGGCATCACAAGATCGCCCTGACAGTGAGCTCCGCACGGCTAACTCTGTCAGGGCGATGTCGTTTGTAAGCGCCCTGATGTCATTGGTGGCGAGCCCGGTGGAAACCATAGTGCGGGATCAGGGTTGCCGCCCCTGACTTCCGCCATGTACGAATGGCAGGCGTCCTCAATCCCCTGCAGCCCCTGGGTGTTATGACTGTTCGCCGTCGCTTTCTGCTCACACCGTCCTTCGCCCGTCTGATCCGGCGCGAGAGGCACGGGCTGCGCCATGTCGAGGGCTTCTTCCCCGAGCAGCGGGATCGCTCCTCGTGGGTTCGCCTTGAGGAAGACAGAGGACTGCTGATCCTCAAGACGGTTGGCCCTGACGGGGAGGCAGAGGATGAGACTGACATCCCGCTGGGCCATGCTCACGCGCTGCTTGATGTCTGCGCCGGCGAGGTCGACTACACCCGGACCGCGCTGCCGATCGGCGAGGGCCATGCCTTGGTCGACGAGATCACCCGGCCTCGTGTTTTGCACCTTGTCACTGTGGAATTTGCTGCTGACGGGGAGGAGAGGGCATTCCGACCATTAGAGTGGTTTGGTCCTGAGGTGACGGCGGATCCTCGCTACACCAATCAGTCTATCGCTCTGAGAGGGCTCGACGAGGTTCCGGAGATCCCGCTCTCCGACGCTGCGCTCAACAGCCTGATCGATACCCTGGAAGGCCGCTCCACTGCCCAGGCGCATAAGAGCATCACCCGACCCAAGGCCAAGCAGGTGCCGGTGAGCCGGACCAAGGCGCAGACCAGCAGTGAACCCGTCAAGGTCGATCTCGACGAGATCGAGGCGGCCATGATGCGCGAGATGGAGAAGACCCTGCAGAAGGGTAAACCCGAGTAGAAGCCGCTCCCAGGATGCCTGACGCCCGCTCGCCCATCCGGCACCACCTGGTGCTCTATCGGCGCGAGCCGGGGCAGGGCAGGGCACGCTTCTTCAGCCTGATGATCGAACGGGATCTGTTCGGCACGATCCGGCTGGTGCGCAACTGGGGCCTGGTCGGATCCAAAGGCCAGGTGAAGGTCGAGACCTTCTTCGATGAGACCCAAGCTGCCCAGGCGAAGGCTGGGCAGAAGCCCAGCGACGCAAGGGCTATACAGATCTCTGAGGATTTGACGGAGGATCGCTGTGCTGTTGCAGGCAGCGTTTCAGCTCCTGGATGGTCCAGCATCTGGCGTGGCGTTTCGTAGACCGCGTTGTGCCACCTCAAGCAGCACGAAGGATGGGAGCCGCGCCTCCAAATCCAACTCGTCCGCCGTGCGTCTGAGGGCTCTACTCAGCGATTCCTCTGAGTAACAGGCGGTTGACCGCTTGGACGACCCGCTCGTGCTCCTCCTCCGAAAAGGGGCTGAGGTCATGCATCTCGAGGCCGTTCAGGCCCTCAATGGCCAGCCAGCCCACCAGCGCCGCGTCCAGATCATCCGACGTCGCTTTCAGGTTCTCCAGAGTTGCCTTGATGACCTCGCGCACGGGATCGAGCAGGTGCGGGTTCTCGGCCGAGGCTGCCAGCATGCCACTGGCGACCTCCTTTGTCCTGCCCTGGCGCAGCTTGAGCAGCGCCGCCGTGCACAGGCGTGCTTCCAGGTTGCGCCCGGGCTCGGCCTGAGCGCGGAGCGCCTCCCGCTCCGCCGCGACCTCATCGACCAGGCGCTGGATCATGGCCTGAAGCAATGCGTCCTTGGTGGGAAAGTTGTAGAGAAGCCCACCCTTGCTGAGCCCAGCGCGCTCGGCCACGGTGTCCAGCGTCAGCCGTCCCGAACCCATCTCGCTCACCAGCTCCCCCGCCGCATCGAGAATTCTCTCGCGGGAACTCTTCCGGCCTCGAACACGTCCCGCCATCGCTATCCTTGCGCTAAACCGTCCGGCCGAAATCCATCCGCCATATCGGCGCCCAGCCTGTCAGCGTCAAGACGAGAGCACGACCACGCCGCCAAGAGGCTCGGCATGGTTCTGTGATGATGTCGAGGTCGGGCTTCAGAGGAAGAGGTTGGAATGTATTCTCGCTGATACGCAGGTCTGCCTTGGCAAAGTGAGACACCGGGCTGCTGCCAAAATGCGATCTGCCGTGGGAACCGGATCGACCCTTCAGGGTTTATGGCTGGGCAGTATGTCCTCCCCGCCATCCATTGCTCCTCACCTGACCCTTTGAATCGTGCCCTGATGAAGCGACTTGTCTCCCACCGGCCGCAGGCCATCGATCTTTGGCTGACGGCCACCGCGGCTTCGGCGGCGCTTGCCGTCATCAGCCTGTGCACTCAGTTGCCGTAGGAAGGCTCATCGACCATCTTGCGATGCGGTGACCTCGGCAATCTGACGTGTCATCGATCAAGCTGTTGATAGCTCACGCAGGCGTGGAACTCTTCTGAGCCCTCATCATGTTGCACTCTGGTCCTGTACCGGATGTCAGAGCCATGCCTGAGATCAGAGAACCGTTCTCCCAGACCCACACAACCCTGTTGAAGCTCCAGGCGCGGCAATGCCGCTTCATCGTCTCGGAGGATCAGTCCAAAGCAATCTTCTGCGGAAGTGAGACGCAGGAGGGCTCGAGCTGGTGTCCTTGGCACAGGCGCTTGGTTTACACAAAGCCGCTCGTTGGGAGAGCAATGCCAGGAGCTGCCTCTCGGGCGAAACTGGGATAGCCACCCACGAGAGGCCGACTCATCGGGCATGAGCGTGCTCTCGATGACCAATCCATTGGCACAATGCTGGTTAGAAGTTAGCCATTCTGCCCAAAATATTTCCTTGAGCAAAAAGTAGGCAACCAATAGTATTTCCAAACAACGCGGATCGTGACAACGAAGTCACAAGGTCTCGCTGAACCGTCTGATCAAGGGCGATCAGACAGTTTTGCCTCTCATCTGGCACTACTCCGACAACGACGTCGCATGAATGGCTGGGATGCTGCGCAAGTAGCACGTGGTCACTTCAGGCGGCGCTTTTGTGCTTGCGGTCGAGTGCCGAGGAGTAGGCCTCTTGGATTTTTGACTTTCTCAGGGAGACTGAGATGCCCAAGAAGCTGGTCGTCATCGGCAACGGCATGGCCGCCGGCCGTGCCCTGGAGGAACTGTTCGAGCGGGCGCCCGGCGCCTACGAGGTCACGATCTTCGGCGCCGAGCCGCGCGTGAACTAC
>NZ_VOSK01000372.1 GCF_009296175.1 Microvirga tunisiensis
GCTCTTGACGGCCGCAGCTTGCAGGGGTTTGAGGTCGGCACCTGACTGCGGACCTCGAGGGGCCGACCCTCATCTCTTGTACAGCTCCACATCTCCTCCTTCAGAAATGTGTTCGTGACACACCGTCCAGGTGCCACTTGCCGGTGAAGAAGGTGCGGTAGCCCGCCTGCTTGAGCACAGATCCGAGGGTCCATTCCGCTGCCGGCAGGCCGCCGCCCTGGCCCTGGAAGGCCACGGTGGTCATGCCGCTGCGGTTCGGGATCCGCCCGGTCTGCATCGCGGCCCGGCCTGGGGTACAACTCGGCTGGGCATAGAACGAGAAGAAGGTCATGCCCTCGCTGGAAAGCCGGTCGAGGTTGGGTGTCGGCATGCCACGGCCGATGCCGCCGCCATAGGGGCCAAGGTCGCCAAAGCCGGTGTCGTCGGAGACGATCAGCACGATGTTGGGTTGCTGTCGCGGGGCTTGGGCGAAGGCCGGGACGGCCATCCCCGTCGAGACCAGGGCCGTGGCCCCGATCAGGGCAGCCTTGGCGCGCATGTGTCGGAAGCGCGATCTATCGGCATTGGTTTGTGAGGACGCACGATCACTGGTCATGGGATCTTCCTCTCTCTGATGATGCAGCGGAAGCCGACATGGCTCGTCGAGGTATCGACCAGCTGCGGGTGACGCGCTGCCGGACGGTAGCGGCGGCAGTAGTTGGGCGCGCACAGATGCGAGCCGCCCTTCAGCACGCGGCGCGGGATCCGCGTTTCCGGCTTGGACGGGTCATAGCTCTGGTCCTCGCGAGCACCGCGCGGGTTCTCGGGAATACAGCAGGCCTTGGGAGCGTCGGCTGGATGCTTCGGCACATAGAAGTCGCTGGTCCACTCCCAGACATTGCCAATCATGTCATGGAGGCCATAGCCGTTGGGCGGGAAGGCAGTGACGGGGGACGTGCGCTCAAAACCGTCCTCACACTTGTTCTGGAACGGGAAGGCGCCCTGCCAGGTGTTCGCCATCTGGCGCCCGTCCGGCGTGAACGTGTCGCCCCAGGCGAACTCGGCGCCGTCGAGCCCGCCACGGGCGGCGAACTCCCATTCAGCCTCCGTCGGCAAGTCCTTGCCGGCCCATCGGGCATAGGCGAGCGCATCCGTGTAGGCCACGTGCACGACAGGATGATTGTCGAGGCCGTTGATGCTGCTCTTCGGGCCGTAGGGATGTCGCCAGTCGGCGCCCTTGAGCAGAGTCCACCACTGGCCCCACAGGCGCAGGTCGACGGGATGATCCGGTGGCGTGAAGACGAGCGAGCCCTTATACAGCATCTGCGGCAGGGCGCCGGGATAGTCCTTGGGATCGGGTTGCTTCTCGGCGACGGTGACATGCCCGGTGGCGCGGACGAAGTCGCGGAACTGGCGATTGGTGACCGGCGTCCGGTCGAGCCAGAAGCCGTCGACGGTGACGCGATGGACCGGTGCCTCCTCGGGATAGTGATGGTCTGATCCCATGCGGAACGTGCCGCCGGGGATCCGGATCATGCCGGCGTATGAATGATCCCTTGGCTCGGGATCCTGATCATGCCGGAGTGTGGCCTGCGACATGGGCGTTGCTCCCGTTCTGGCACGCCCGCAGTATCATCCAAGACCCGATCCTCAGGCTATTAGGGTCTACCCTGAATTTGATGGGGGCAAACCCTGATATGTGGCCGCGAACATCTTCAGCCGAGATACGGGGTAGATCTGCCGGCCCGCGCGTCCATGCCGTCCCGGTCGACAGCGAGTGGCCTCAGGGTTTAACTTAGATTTGTTGGACGAGGGCTCCGTCGCGACCCCGATCCCGTTGCGTCGCCTTTGCGGCCGGAGACCGCCCTTATGAGCAATGGCACCGTCCCGGTGGCTTCGCGATCTTTCTCGGGCATGCCGCCCCGCCTGCGGCGGCGGATCGCCCTGATCTTCATGGTCATCACGGTTGCCGCATGCCTCGTCGCCGCGGCCTTGCTGCTCTCCCGCGCGGCCGACGAGCGGCGCGCGATCGAGCAACGTGCCCTGGAGGCTGCGAAAGCGCTCTCCTTCGGCTTCGATCAGGAGGTGGCGGCAGTCAACTATCTGCTCAAGGGGCTGTCCAAGTCCCCGGCACTCCTCTCAGGCGATACCAAGGCCTTCTACGATCAGCTCAAGGCGACCCCAGTGCCGGAAGGCTCCTGGCTGGTTCTCAACGATCTCGCCGGGCAGGTCGCCAACACCCTGCGGCCGTTTGGATCACCGTTGCCGCGGCATGTCGACTTCCCGAACTACCGCGAGGCCTTTGAGCGGATCCGGGACCGGAGATGGGCCGTCTCCGGCCGGATGCTGGCTCCCTTGAAGGGCAGCATCGTCGTGGCCCTCAGCCTCCGGCTCGACGATGCCGAGGATCGGATGAACGGCCATCTCACGATCATCCTGACTGAGGCGCGCCTGGGAGCGATCCTCGATGAGCAGACTCTGCCGACCGGCTGGGTGAAGGGTCTCTACGACCGCAAGTTCCAGCCGATCGTGGCCGACAGGGACGGTCGCAAAGGGTCCGACCTGCCGGCCCCCGCAACATTGGCCACCCGCCTTGCCGATGCCGGGCCGGACAGCACGATCACGGGAACGGTCGAGTCCACGGATGAGCGCGGGCTGCCCGTCCTGGTCACCTTCCGCCGCTCGGGGGCGACGAACTGGACGACGGCGGTCACGGTGCCGCTTGCGGATCTCAATGCACCGGTCACCGCCGCATTGTGGCAGATGGCCGGACCTGGATCTCTCCTCCTGCTGGCCGGTGGGCTTGCCGCCTGGTTCACGGCCCGTCAGGTCGAGCAGCCGCTCCGGACACTGTCCGATCAGGTCACGGGAGCAAACAACAAGGTCAACGAACTGTCCGGGCAGTTGCTCGTCCTCCAGGAGGAGGAGAGGCAGCGCATCGCCCGCGAGCTGCATGACTCGACGGCGCAGCACCTCGTGGCTGCGAACCTCGGGCTCGCCACTCTCGAGGGAACGGTTGTGGCCACTCCGGCCTCCCGCTCCGCGTTTGCGGAGATCGAAAGCCTGCTCGCCGAGGCACTCAGGGAACTGCGCATCTTCACCTATCTGCTGCATCCGCCGAACCTGGCGAAGGACGGCCTCCAGGCCACATTGCGGGACTTTGCCGAGGGCTTTGCCGGGCGCACGGGGCTCGTCGCGCGGATTCGGATTCCGGAGGAAGTCGATGATCTGCAGCCGGAGCTCCAGCGGGCGATCCTGCGCGTGGTGCAGGAGGCGCTCACCAACGTGCATCGGCATGCCGGCGCCTCGCACGTGTCCGTCAACGCTCGGATCCGGTCCGGTCGGCTGCTGGTCCGCATCCGTGACAACGGGCACGGGATAGGAGGCTCGGCCCGGCCGGATGGTCCGATCCGGCTCGGCGTCGGGGTTGCGGGCATGCGGGCCCGCATGGAGCAGTTCGGCGGCAGCCTGAGGATCCGGACGGGTCGCGTCGGCACCTGTGTCGTCGCAATGACCCCGGTCATCCGGACTAAACGATCCCCGCAAAGCGCCGGCCGCCTGCGGATGCCATGGCAGGTACGCTTGCCCAAGGCAAACGGCAGGACCCTTTCCTGACATTTCAGGGTCTGCCTCAGACGGTTTCAGGGTTTTGCGCAGGTGGGTCCGGCTGCCGGAAAGTGTATCCTGCCATGGCACTCGGGCTCACCGGAACGGCCGCAGGCCTGGGTCGCGGAAGGAAGGCACGCGATGACGCGCATCCTGATCGCCGACGATCATGACGTGGTCCGCTCCGGCGTCCGGACCATCCTGGAGGCGCATGAGGGCTGGGAAGTCGTCGGCGAGGCGACAGACGGCAAGCAGGCCGTCGACCAGGCTCTGGCGATCCGGCCCGACATCGTCATCCTCGATTACGGTCTGCCGCTGATGATCGGCGTGGAGGTGACCCGGCAGATCAGGACCCGCCTTCCCGGCGTCGAGGTGCTGATCTTCACCATGCACGACACGGATAGCCTGGTCCGGGACGTGCTCGAAGCGGGCGCCCGCGGCTTCCTGCTCAAATCCGATGCCCGGCAGTTCCTGGTCTCGGCGGTGGAGAGTCTGGCGGCCCACAAGCCGTTCTTCACCGGCAAGGTCTCCCAAACCCTGCTCGAGACCTATCTAGCGAAGGGATGCACCCACGAGGCGGCGCTGACGGCCCGTGAGAAGGCCGTCGTGCAGCTGATCGCCGAAGGCCGGACCAACAAGCAGATCGCCGACATCCTCAGCATCAGCACCAAGACGGTCGAGACGCATCGCGCCCTGGCCTTGCGCAAGCTCAACCTCGACACGACGGCCGCGCTGATCCGCTACGCCGTCCGCAACAAGCTCGTGGAGAACTGATCCTGGAATCAGGTGCCGCCGGGGGCCGATTATGCCGCTGTCTTCCGGCGGCCTGTCCATCGGACCGTCCATCCGCTTGACAAGCCCGGCGATCATTGCCCGGTGTCTGCCTCGCCTGCTTCTCCGTTGAGCTTTTCATCGTACCACTCGGCCAAGTCAGAGGCGAAATTCTCATCCTGATCTAGGCGCACCAGGAAGGCCGAGGCCAGGAAGTAGTGGAACGGAATCTCGGATTTCTCATCATCGAGCATGGCGTCGACCTCCGGACTGGCGAAAAGCTGGCGGCTGATCTGGCCGTCTTCCATGCCCAGGACGATGGCGACCTGTCCAGGCTCCAGGGTGATCGTGGTCTTCTTGTCCTTGCTGTCGGTCATGCTGACGGTTCCCTCATGAGATGCTCGGCCCCAATCACTCAATCGTATGAATGTGGGCACGTTCCCGTTGTAGCGCCTCGACTTGCCTCGAACGTGCCCCTCCATCTCGCGGTGGGTCGATCGGAACGAAGCGGAAAGAGGAACATTAAACTCCCGTCCTAGTTGCCTGTGTCCGGTCACACCACCTTGGAGAAGGTCGATGGCACAGAACGCAGGCGCCAATCAGGGCGGGGTCAACAAAACCCAGGACAAGAGCGCGGATAGCAAGCGCCGGCAGGACGATGAAACCGGAGCCGAAAACACGGAAGCGAAGCCGCTCGATCCTGGGATCGGAACAGACGGCCGTGCGCCGAGCGATATGACCGGCGGCCGGAGCTAGGCGCATTCAACATTCGATGATCACTGCAGACCATAAGGAATCGTCATGGCCAAGAAAGCTCGCATGCGACCATCCTGGAAGAAGGCAAAGCGGATCAAAAGCCAGCCGTCCGGATCGCGCGCGGAGAAGGTCACACAGAAGCGCAGCTAGCCGTTCTTATGCATGGGAAGGTTGATGAAGGCTGGCGAGTGTAGCTTAAGCACTTGAAGCAGCGTAGGATTTGGTTGTTGAGACTAATCCCTGCCACCAATTGCCCTGTGCCACACTCGCCATGCCGGACGATACACCTGCCACCTTCCCGTTTCCAGCCGTTGGCCGCAAGAAGATCACCGCTGCTTTCGACGGTGGGCGCCTG
>NZ_VOSK01000373.1 GCF_009296175.1 Microvirga tunisiensis
CACGTCTGGCGGGCAATCCACCGCGCCCGCCAGCTGACTTCGCTGCCGTTGACTTGCTACTGACCTTCGAGGGCGCTTGTCCCTGAGTTCGGCCCGCAGGGGCCAAATTTTTGATTTGCTTTTTTAACGCAGGTTAATTCGACGAGCGCACCCGAAGTTCCAGGCAAAATCATCATGATGGCCGGTACATTACATTGTTCTTGAGCGTGCCCGTCCAGTCGAGAGGGGAGCTCAGTGCAGTGTCGTTCCGAGCGGCAAAGTATACAGGAGGGTTCCTTCAGGGCAGACGATATTGAGGTGCCAGCCGCTCCAATCCCCAACCATCTCACCAAGCTCGCATTGCAACTCGCCGACAGCTTGCAGCGCTTGAACCTTGGCGCTCTCAAGATCCGACACCTCGATCCCTGCAGGGTCCAAGATCTCATCCGAGCCATTCACGAGATGGGGATCAGAACAAGAGCAGTTCCTGTTAACACGATTAGTTAGAACGGATCGGCAACCCTTTCGATAAGGCTCGCGAACTAACCACTCAGCGTGAAGAACGATGATATTCACGTCGATCTGGTACTTGCTTGAGACTATTGCGTTAATCTGCTATCTCAAACCTATCCTGATGGCGCTCCTCTCTCACAGACGAAACTGTGGGGAGAAGTACGCCGCCCAATCCATTTTTCCGCGCTCGATAACGGCCCAGACACCAAGGTGAAAGCTGTATGTAGCCATTGTGGGCGTCTTCCGGTCGCTCTGCCGGTTCACGTTCTTGCTACGTACTAAGTTACCGTGTGTTTGGGAGCAATTCTTGTTCGGGCCCCAAGAATGCTCAAAAATCCATCGCCTCATCCGATGAGATTTGTGAGATCGCGCCCTGCTGGATCTTCCCCCTCCGGCAAAAAGCAAAGCCGCCTGCCGTCAATGAAATCTGATCCTACGGCACCTTCTTTGTAGCAGCAGCGACGGCTCGCACCTTGAGGCTTTCGACTCGACGATGCCGCGAGGCGCGGGCCAAGAGCTTGGCCTCCAACAGTTTCCCATTCGCTTCCAGCTCAGCCGCCTTGGATGCCAGCGCAGCGGCTTCTTGCTCCTGACTGACGGCTGACGCCACGAGCGTTTCGGGATCTTTGGCAGGTCGTTTGCGACCTGAGGACTGATCGTCAGCCACGGCTGGTCTCCCTTCTTTTTAACTGAACCTACCTGGGGCGCGGAATGAGACATCCGAGACGCTTCCTCCGCTCCCACAGGCCGGTGTCATGCATCTGGTCGGCTACCTGTCGGGAGGTGCTTTGTGCGCTGGCACCTCTATCCAACCGGGTGGGAGCGGGCGATCAGATGATTAAGGTGCTCCACGAGAACATCAGGGTACACTGGCTTTGCTACAAACACTGCCGATGGTGGAAGATCCCCATCATCCGGAAAAGCCTTGCCGGAAATCACCAGGACTCCGAGATCCGGCCAGCCTTGCGACACAAGACGTGCAAATTCGAAGCCATCGAGTGAACCCGGCATATCGACATCTGTGAGAACGACGCTCACATCCTTCCGCCGCCTGAGCATCTCAAAGGCTTCATCCGCGTCCTCTGCCTCCAGTACCCAGAAGCCAGCCTCACGCAGGATGTCTACCTGGGTCAGACGCACGAGGGTTTCGTCCTCCACCAGGAGCACGACAGGCTGATCGAGGATCGGACCACGCGGCTTGACCTTCATAGGATTGGCAACGAACGTTCCCCAACCTGGTTCCGTGTGCCTGAGCAGAGTGGCTGTACGGGAGCACGTGGAGGGCTCCTCACTGCTGAATCAGGATCGTTGCGCCTTCGCTACGAGTTGCTTGATCCGGTCAACCACGTTCTGAGACGAATATGGCTTCTCCAGCAGAGGCCCCGCCTCGCAGAGTGTTGCCGCGATGTCGGCCGACCGCTCGACCCCAGACGTCAGGATTACCTGGACACCCGGCTTGTTGTTCCGGATCCAACGTGCCAGGCTGAACCCATCCATGTCCCCAGGCATCTGCACATCACTGAACACAATATCGACCGTCACCTCAGGAGCTTGCAGCATTTCGACCGCTTCGCTGGCGTTGACAGCCTCGTAGACCCTGTAGCCGCACTCGCGCAGGTAGTCAGCGATGACCAGACGAACCAGCACCTCGTCCTCAACGACGAGGATAGCGTGAGAGGGTGGGTCAGATTGCGGCGTCAGGTTGGTGGATGCATGGCTCATGCAAAACCAATCGCCACGCTTTAGCCTTTGTTCCAGGTTTCAAGCGTCTGGTGCGTCCGGCCAGTTGAGGCTGTGGCTGACGAGAGCGAGCACCCGTGAGATCAGGTAAGGCTTGCGGATGAACACGCCGAGAGTGCCAAGGTCCGGGATCGTTGAGGCGTCCGATATGCCCGAGGTGAGGATCATTTGGGTAGGCATGCCGTGAGCGTGCACGTGGCGGGCGACGTCTAAGCCATCCTGTTCCCCCGGCAAGTGAATATCGACGAACAGAAGATCAACACGCATCGTATCGAGCACCGTAATAGCATCACTGGCTGAACTGGCTTCCAAGACCTTGAACCCGTGGGCTCGCAATTCATCGCTGATGGCGGAGCGCGTCAGGACATTGTCTTCAACAACCAGAATGGCGGGAGGAACCCGGCGCGGGAACGCCGTGACCGATGCAGCACTCATGTTGACCCCTTACGCTACTCAATGCGCCAATAACGTGCGGCAACCCGACCGGTTCTCCGCAGGAAGTGTGCCGATTTGTCCCTTGAGACGGAACGATGATACTTGGCTTTTTGGCACGCCGTGTGCTCCGACGTAGAAGTGACGATCAGAGGGAGAGGAACCAAAGCGTGGCAGGTGCGTTCAACTTCGCCATGCGTCTATTTTGATAAGCCCCATGTCCAATCAGTCTTTGGGTATCATTTTGTTGGTCAAGGACGAGCCGCTGGTGCGGTTGGTTACAGCCGACATTCTCGTGGACGCGAACTTCCGGGTTGTGGAAGCGGCCAATGCTGAAGAGGCCCTAATGGTCCTGCAGGCTGGCGTTGAGGTGGACGTTCTTCTCTCTGACGTGGAAATGCCACCGGGCGTGAACGGCTACGAGCTAGCCCGCCAAGTTCATGAGCACTGGCCCAGCACCGAAATCCTGATCACATCAGGACGGGAGTGGCCACGGGAGGGAGACCTGCCGCCGGGAGCTGCTTTCCTGGCCAAACCCTGCCCCAGCGAAACTCTGGTGTCCTATGTGCGGTCATGCGTCGAGAGAGCCCAAGCCGCCAGAGCCGCACATGCAGCGGTGGACGAGGCAGATGTGGCGGGCGGAACAGTCGTGCTGTTTCCTAAAGCGGGTTGACGCGACCAGGACAGGGCGAGCCACTGCAAGCGCAACAGGTTGCACGCAGTGCGCTCAACAGCGCGGCTAGCGTTTGACGAGTTGGATCACCTTTCGGGTTTCCGGCTCAATGATGGCGATCTGGTCTCCAACAATCAGGTAATTGTAGGTCGTGACGGTTGGGACAGTGGTTGCAGCGTCTTGGGGCAATCCCAGAAGCTCGATCTCCGGCGGGATCGTCATTCCGACACGAACAGGCTCGCTCAGGCTGGCTTGCGGCAGATCCGTGGAACGCTTCACGTGATCCAGGATCATCTTCTGCTTCTCGGGCGGGAGCGGGCGTGGCCCGCCTGTCTCGACCGGCGTTCCTTGAACAGGCTGGGACGCAGCGGGATGCACTGCGCCAAGAGCGATCAGCCCACATGCAACGAGTCGCAGTGATGACCTCAACATCAACTCCTCCTCATGGGGATGCTCAATGCAGGGTGCCTCAACTAAGCATGATGGCGCGGGTGGAATGACCTTAATCCGAATAACGCTTTCAGGCGCCGTTCAGGAATCAAAGATCGGCGAGCAGGTCTTTCGCACGACTCTGCTTCGCTCAATCGCTCAAGTTGAAAGATCTGCATTCGGAGCCGGAACCTTGGCCGAAGCTTGGCGTTATGTTGGCTCGACCTGACAGATCAGGCCAGACCAACGACGAAGAGCGGCTGTTCAAGCTGTCCGCCGAGAACCTGCAAGGGCATCCATGCAAACACTTCCCCAACCCACTCCGCCTGCAGCATCGAGGGCCTTCACCATCATCCTGGAGCGGCTCTATGCCATGGCACGGCATCTGGATGCCCCCCTTGGCGCTCCCTCGGATCTGGAGGCGACTCTGATGGCTTTGCCGTCTGACAAGCGTACTCAAGTCATGCTGGTGCTGGAGAGTGTCGAGAGCCGGGCAACCGCTCGAGCAGATCAGGAACTCGCCGACGCCGCACGCGCTGTGCAGAATGCTGCCGAGCGCGTATGGACATCTCATGGAACAACAGATCGCCCCCGCTTTCGCGCTGGGGATGGTGAGCAGAAAGTCCATGCCCGCCCTGAACACAACTGAACCATTGGCAGGACCGGGCGCATACGGCTTTGGGGGCTCGAAAGGTGCTCAGAGAATGCCGATCATAAGTGGCCGCTACAGCAGCACTCATCGACGTCGAAAAAGCGTAATGAACCAGGCAGCGGCTTGAAGGGAAGCACGCGGGCACCGCGCAACACGAATCCATAGGGGCCGGCGAACCAGGGCGATGGATGCTCGGTGACGCAGTCGGCGATCTCCACCTCGCCGATAATCCCTCCCTTGAGGAGATCCTGCCTCTTCGGCAAGCCTCCACCAAACATCACCGCCCGGCATAGCCAGTGCTCCGGATTGCGGCATGCGTGCTCGAAAAAAGCATAGTCGTCCCGCCGCACGATTCCTGGAGCATGGATCAGAATGCGTCCGCGGTGCTGGGTTGGCCAATCGCGGTTCTCGATGTCCATACCGGCGTAAAAGATGGCCCAAGCAAAGGGCTGGCGGACAGAAAGGGCAAGTGTCATGCACATCCAGGAACAGGACAACGGAAGCCGGAGACTACGCGCGGTGGCATTCCCCGGTTCCCAGACCTCCGGTTCTCCGGGTCAGACGCTGCAGGTTCGCACTTGCTCTTATGTGCTTACGCCGCGTACGCCTCCGCTTCCTCAGTTGCCTGGCGTCGAATGAGTTGGGTGATCACACCGGCAAGTTGGTGCGGACGATACGGCGTGCGCACGCAAGGAGCCCCGCTGACCTTCTCGGCATCCCTCAATCTGAATGGCATTCGTGACGTATAGATCACCTTGAGCTCGGGATCGGATACACGTGCGTCCTTGGCTAACGAGAGACTGATGCCAGCCTGCCCGAGGTCGGTATCGATGACCAAAGCACTGATGCGCCCATTCGTCCGAAGCAGATGTTCTGCCTCCTCCACAGAGCTGGCCAGGAGGATCTCGAAGCCATAGCTCACTAAGCTGCTGGCCGTTGTCATGCCAGCCAATCGATCTCCGGGAACAAGCAGAACAAGCGGTTGTCGGCTCATGGAAATACCTTGTACGGAGCGTGCGGAGACGCCCCCTGAAACGGAAA
>NZ_VOSK01000374.1 GCF_009296175.1 Microvirga tunisiensis
ACCCCATGTCTTCTCCGCCAACGCGTTCCGACGTTCCAAACCTCGCCGCGATGAAAAAGGCGCAACAGATTGGCTCGCCCAAGCCGCAAGTCAGGTCATCGCAACCAGCGCAGGTGAATACGATCGGCTAGGCAGTCAAGAGTTTCGACCTGATTGCTGAAGGTGGTTCTTCTGATGCCTGGGATACGGACCAGGTGCGAAGCTGGACTTGTAGCGTGCCTGCCTTAACTGTTGAGCCATTCCAAATGCGAGGCGGAGAACCGGCTCTCATACAGAACGAGGTAGCGCCAAAAGTTGGAGACGGTCTGACGGGATGAAGCGGCGTATCGTGGGGGTGTTCGAGCCTCCACTTCTCCACCAAAGGAGTGATACGCCTTGTCTGATCATAACGTCTTCAAGCTCGCCCAGCCAGACAGCTTTACCGATTCTCTGACCGATATCCTGCGCGAGGGCGCCCGCGCCTTGCTGGCGCAGGCCATCGAGGCCGAGGTTGCCGATTTCCTCGCTCAGCACGCCACGCTCAAAACCGCGAATGGGCTGCAGCGCATCGTGCGCCACGGGCATCTGCCGGAGCGTGAGGTGATGACCGGCATTGGCTTGGTCGCGGTCCGCCAGCCCCGCGTGCGCGACCGTCAGGCGGCCCCGGCCGAGCGGGTTCGGTTCCAGCCCTCGATCCTGCCGCCCTGTGCCCGGCGCTCGAAGAGCCTGGAGGTGCTCATCCCGATCTTGTACCTCAAAGGCATCTCCACCGGCGACTTTGCTGAAGCCCTCTCGGCTCTGGTCGGCCAGGAGGCGCCCGGATTGTCGAGTTCCACCATTGCGCGTCTGAAGCAAGTCTGGTCCGAGGACCATGCTCACTGGCGAAAGCGCGATCTCTCAGCCAAGCGCTATGTCTACCTGTGGGCCGACGGCATCCACCTGGAAGCCCGCCTCGAAGATCAGGCCCAATGCATCCTGGTTCTCATCGGGGCGACGCCGGAAGGCAAAAAGGAGCTGGTGGGCTTCACTGACGGGATGCGTGAGAGCGCACACTCGTGGCGCGACCTGCTGCTGGATCTGAAACGGCGGGGCCTCTCGGTTGCGCCCGAGATCGCTGTGGCGGATGGGGCTCTTGGCTTCTGGAAAGCGCTCGGCGAGGTGTGGCCGACCACGCGCGAGCAACGGTGCTGGGTGCACAAGACGGCCAATGTCCTCAACCGGCTTCCCAAGAGCCTTCATGCCAAGGCCAAATCCGCGCTGCAGGACATCTGGATGGCCGAGACGAAGAAGGATGCCATAGGGGCCTTCGACGCCTTCAGGGAAACCTACCGCATCAAGTATGAGAAAGCCGTGGACTGCCTGACGAAGGATCGCGATGCGCTGCTGGCCTTCTATGACTTCCCGGCCGAGCACTGGAAGCACTTACGAACGACGAACCCGATTGAAAGTACCTTTGCGACCGTGCGGCACCGAACCATCCGCTCCAAGGGATGCCTGTCGAACCAGACTGCCTTGGCCATGGTCTTCAAGCTGGTCGAGAGCGCCCAGAAAAGCTGGCGCCGGCTCGATGGCCCCAACCAGTTGCCAAAGTTGATCCGAGGTGTGAAGTTTGCTGATGGCCTTGAGGTTGGTGCTTCGCAATCCGGATCTCAAACTCAACCCGCCGCCTGATCCATCAGGCCGTCACCAAAATCTGGCGCTATCTCCCCCAAGCCCGATGTTCAATGCAAGTGCCTCCCCTGGAACGGGAGAGGCGATCAAAGGTGTGATGGCATGTGCCAACATGAACAGCACGAGCATGTGAATGAGGTAGAGGCCGTAAGATATCTCGCCCAAAAAGACGAGGACGGGCCGGCGGAGTACCCCAGCTCGCGGGTTGTGATATGCAACAGCAACCAGAAACGCGGCGCACAGCGTTACAATCAGGACAGTTCTTGAATCGTACAAGTTAGTCGGAGTGTAGAGGCGTTCAGCTCCCGCCATAACAACAAGAACCATGCAGGTAATGACGACCCGTGCAGGGGCACGAAGACGGAGGAACACCTGCGTGGGAGCCCCGCTCCATCGTGGGATCAGGCTGCCGAGATAAAAGGCAAAAAGGAACGTGTCGAGATGCCCGGCCGACAACCCTGGAACGAGCATCACCACGAGCAGCACCAGAGCACCTGTGGTTACAACTGGCAGAGTGCGGGTGCTCATCCAATACAGAGCTGGGAAAGCCACTGACGCGGCGATTTCGATCCTTATCGACCAGGCTGGGGGGTTCAGGCTATGGCTCCAGCCGGCGGCATTGAGCAGGATCTCCTTCAACCCTGGATCGCTTTTATAGTACCCATTCATCCAGCTTGTTGCTTCGACAAACTCCACCTCTTCAAAGTATAAATAGTACGCTAACGTAGAGGCGAGAGTCACTGCACCAAGAAGAGGAAGCAGACGAAATGCGCGACGGATGTAGAAGGCAACAATTTCTTGTCTTCGGAGATCTCCAGCCCGCGCTAGCGATAGCGTCAGAACTGTTCCGCTCAACACAAAAAACAGAACAACCGCTGCAGTACCATTGAAGATCGAAATCAGAATGTGCTGGACGATGAGCCATCCAGCATCCATGTTCAGTGGGAGCTTAAATACATCGTTGTGGTCATTCACCCGAAATACCAGCAGGGCGTGGAAGACAACGACCATAGCTGCTGCCAGTCCACGTAAGCTAGCGAGACCTTCTGAGAAGGCAGGTAGAGAGCTGGCTTCAGATTTAATGGTAGTGTTTTGCATGCGCACCGACCTCGTTGCTCAGTGCGCCTGCACTGTGCAGTCAAAGGTTGGGTGATTGGTCGCAGCATTACTCATGTACGCGTAGCTGCGCCAAGCTCATGAGTCGCGCTCGACGCCCCAGATGCGCAGGAAGGCTCGCGCGGGCAAGCAACGTCAATCCTGCGGGCAAGCCGACCTATGGAAAAGAACGTCTCCGGCGAAGGGCGAGATAGACTCTGTTCATTGGCTCATGTCCTACGTCGCTGTCTTATACCCTGCACACTCTTATGGAACGGAACAACCCCAGCATAGGTGCCACCTCCAATCTGGTAGCGCGTTTTTTTCGGTGGCCTCGTCGGTTGCCGCCCGCTAGCGTCCATCTATCATCAACAGTGCAGTTGACACACGACCCCGGACATATCCTGCTCAATTTTTGAGGCTGTGGAAGCACCGCTCTTTGCTCCCAGTCAATCCGGTGCAGCGTGAGATGGTGCTTGATCGGGCAACGTAACTCCTCGAGGGTGGTTTAAAGCAAATCTCTCCGATCGTGCCTCGCAATTGCTGTTAGCGCAGCTGTGATGGAGGTCCTTTTTGAAGGCCGTCCGCACGAACGGATCGCGCCTTGGGTGCGAGGGCCGGGTCCTCCGGCGGGAGAGACCAAGGCGCTTTTGTAGGCAGAAGAGCCCCCATTGGCTGCAGCTCATGCAGTTTGTTTGCTGGACTTACGCGTACAGATCGACCAGACGCCAACTGCTCCCTCCGTCGCGCTCCGATTAAGACCCAGCGCGGTCGTGCAGACCCTCAGGATCTTCGGTATCGATATGTTGGACGGCATCGTGCAGGGTCTGGCGGCACACCCCGACGAGCCGAGCGGCTTCCGCCTGGTTCATGCCTTCGAGCGCATGGGCTATGGTAAGGAATCGAAGAGCAGCCCGGCAAAGCTATTCATGGACCGCTCACTGGCGCAGGTCTGAGGGCGAGTAGTGGTGACAGATTGAAAGCCCGGCCATGCTGAACTCCATCAACACCGCCCCTTGGCCATTAGGGGATCACGCAATGCCCGCCGAGGCGAACCTGAGCCGGCAATTCCCTGGACCGGCCTAACCTCGGCAGAAGCTCCACGTAGCTAGCCGAAAACGCTATTCAAACAAACTGAGCCGCCTCATCTTTTAGATTGATAGCTCTCGCTCCCGAACTGAGTTTCGACCCATGTACTACCATTATGGGTTAGGCTGACAGTGGTATCCTCATTGTTCCATCCGAATAATTGCTCCACTCCATTGGGATGCAATACTTTCGACGTTGCCGACATACTGGAAAATTTGGCTGAGACCATTGTAGGAATGTACTTTTTTCCCTTATATATGTGGCTTCGCTGGGCTTGTTCTCCAGAATCTGGTCGCCCTCGCGTGAGAATGGTTCAGATATTAGGCTGGAGACAGGAATGAGCATAAAATCGCGGCGCCGCTTCCTCGTAGTTGGTCGCGTTGGCGATAAATCACTACATGATAATTGGATTGCCGAAGGTTCAAGCGAACGAAGTTGGGATCTTCAGTTAAATGCCTATGGTCATGATCTATCTCGGATACAGAATGGCGACCTCCCACTCGTCGTCGATCGAGGCACGAAGTGGGACAGCATCTTTCGCTACTTCAGTTCTAATCCCGAACTGCTTGACCTATATGAATATGTCATGCTTCCAGACGATGATGTTATTATGAGTGCCGATGACATCAATAGAGTCTTTGAGATTGTTGTTGAGCACGATCTGACGATTGCGCAACCGTCGCTGTCGCTCGATAGCTACATCAGCTATCCGATATTGCTACAATCCAAGCAATTCCGGTTGCGGTACACAAATTTCATTGAATCTATGGCCTGTTGTATCAAATCTTCGTACTTGCGGCAAATTCTTCCGATTTTTGAGCGGCACTTTACGGGTTGGGGTACTGATCTAATATGGGCACTGCTTATGAAAGACCCGACATTCTGCGCTGCAGTGATCGATGAAGTGTCCATGAAACACACGCGTCCGCTCTACACTGGACCTCTGTATTCAGCTTTCAGCGAACACAAGATCGATCCTAGCATAGAAGTTAGTAATATACTTTCGTGTTTTGACAATGCACCGAAAGCTATGCTGATTTATGGCGGCATCCTTCGTGATGGCCGCGCTGTCAGCGACGCGGAAGCGCGAATCCGTAATGGATTAGGCCTTCTAGCAGCGGCGTCTCGATCAAAATTACCTTACGCCACAGCACGCATGGGTGCAGCAACAATACTGCGCATCATATCGTATTATGGATATCGACCAGAACGGCTTCGTCCTGTGAGCGGCAGTGAGGCGGAACGTTGGTGCACTTGTGAATGACTTAGGAGAGTCCTCTAGCCGTTCCTATTCACCAGAGTTTGTTTCGGGGCCTATTTGGTAGCGCGGGCGTGCCGATCCGCTGCGTTTCTTTCACCGCGGCAAGGTCTGGAACGTGGGGAACGCGTTGGCAGGGACGGGATGGGATGACCGGGGCGATGGCAGCCCCGGCGCTCAGGGCGAGGCCGCCCGGGGCTGGGGTGCCAGAGCGCTCGCAAGACGCCGGACGAGATCCGCTTCCGGACAGCACGAGGCAAAGGCCAGTCGGATGCGGCTGGTGGTTTCCTGCACCCGCACGGCGATCTTGAGCAGGCGCAACCGCAGCGTTGCGAACTCCGCCCGGGCGAGAT
>NZ_VOSK01000375.1 GCF_009296175.1 Microvirga tunisiensis
ATGCGTTTGCCCGGCAAATGCGGCTCCATCCGATCCCACTGGTGATCTTTCAACATCAGACGAACTCCGCTCACCCAAGCCTCCGCGCCCAAAAGGAGCTTGAATCAGATTTGCGAGTCCGTCGAAAGCCTGAATGTCAACGCGCTCTAGGCAGTTTCAGATTGTCAGTCATCTTCAGCAGGCCGTAAACGACGTGGTTTCGGTGATCTTGGCCGGGACTTGGGATGCTGACACCGATGAGATGCAGAAACGATGTCTGCTGACCGAAGGCAAAGCAGGAGGCCGTCAACTCGTTTGAGGGTTTCGCGGGTGATACGGCTTCGGCTGATCCCAGCACCTCCTGCTGTCCTGTTCGCAAGTTTGCGTCGTAGCTCGGCGGTGGACGGCCAAAACGATATGGCCCTGTCAGCGTAAAATGAACCTACCGGGAGACGGGTCGCTGATTCACGGAACCCAAAAGCAGTAGGCCCGGCTTCAGTCTCCGTGGATCTCCCTGGACAGCAAAAACCAGTCCTGCGCAGTTCTGCCCCACTGATCCGGTATCGTAGAATCACTTCATCCCGAGCCCCATTGCCTCCGTTGGGCTCGGTCGGCGATGCTCCTCGAACTTGTTGATCCAGATCACCAGCCATCCGGCGAACCCGGTCGCGGGATCTCGGGTCGGTCCGGACAAAATAATTTTAGCGAGGATGGACTTGGTGTGACTTATCGGGAACGTGGAGAAGGCTTGAGGAGTGATCAGGAGCAAACCATGAGATCTCGAACTGCGCCGACGCCCACGGGTGTGATTCACTTGGGTCCTGAACATGTCTGTGCTTCTCTAAGCTGACGACTCAGTTTCCCATGAGAGTTCAATGGCATCAGAGCCTCGCTCCATCCGCCTCGCCGCCCTCATCGACGCCGATAACGCGTCGGCCAAGATCGCCAGCAGGCTCTTTGAGGAGATCGCCAAGATTGGGGAAGCGAGCGTGCGCCGTATCTACGGCGATTTTGCAGGTCCCCGTCTGAAGCCTTGGGCCGATATCCTGGCGCAGCATGCCATCATCCCCCAACAACAGTTTGCCTATACGGCAGGCAAGAATGCGTCCGACATCGCCCTGGTGATCGATGCCATGGATCTCCTACACAGCGGACGCTTTCACGGGTTCTGCCTCGTCTCCTCCGACAGCGATTTCACCCGCCTTGCACCCCGCATTCGCGAGCAGGGCCTGGGAGTCTACGGATTTGGGGAGCGGAAAACTCCGGAAAGCTTCCGGCAGGCGTGTCGTCGCTTCATCTACACCGAAAACCTCCTGCTTCCTGAGACTCCCACGCCTGGGGAAGAGACAGCCAAAGCGCTGAAGCCGCTGCAATCACCGAGTGCTGCAATCCCGCTCATCCAGAAAGCCTTGTCCCAAGTGGAAGGGGAGGAGGGCTGGGTAAGCCTCGGTATGTTGGGCCAGCGGTTATCCAGCATCGCCACAGATTTCGATCCACGCACATATGGCTATCGCAAGCTCAGTGATCTCGTGCGGAGGAAAGGGGCATTTGAAGTTGCTCAAGCAGAGACCGGAGGATTGCGGGTCCGCCCCATTCCTCAGGAACCCAAGGCCCCGGCGAAAAAACGGACTCGGCAGAAAGGCGCAGCCAGTAAGCCGACTTCCTGACCTTTTTTCGGATCAGTCTCAGCAGCAATGATTTTCCGGGATGCTCACGGATAGTGAGGTCAATCCGCAAGGTCGATCCCAGGTCCCAAAACTAATTTTGTCCCGAGCCTCGCCACCGCCGTTGAGCCTCCACAGCGATGTTCCCCGAACTTGTCGTTCCAGGTTGGCAGCCCTCCCGGCAACAAGATGGGTCATCGGGTTTCCGGAGGCGATAGAACTATCTAAAACCTCGACGAGGATCGCAGTCTGACCGAGCGTGCCCAAGCCGACGCGGCGGAAGTCACTGGTTCGTTTCGTTCAAAAGTTGCCGGTCAAGATACTGCCGTTCACTGGCAGTGGGGCTTCCAAGCTCGACGATCTCGCCCTGTGTCTCGTCAGACCTCCCAACGCCGCTGCCCTCGACCCGTCAACTGCCACCAGAAAGACGATGAAACTGTCGGCACATTCATGCGGCTTACACATCAGGCCAGACAAATAGCGCCTTCCGTCGATCCGGATCAGTTCCACGGGTGTGCCAGTTCCATGGACGCGACCCGCCCAATCCGTTCGTTCGAGTGCCGGGGGAAGCATCTTCAGATAGGCTCCGTATGCTCTCGGCGCGACCCGGAGCCTCTCTTGAAGGCATCATTGGTTTCTTTAGTGTGTGCGCATCATTGGCGGCTTCGAGAGATTTGATCCTGAGCATCTAGTTTTTTTGCTACGTCATCCATTCCTTTGATATACCAACCAAAGTTTTCTTTGAAGTACTCTCTAAACACTCTGCTTTTCTTATACCGCTCAGCAGCGTAGACTTCCCAGCAATCCCTATAACAATCTTTTGGAAGATTACCCTTTTGCACATAGGAATGTTCTACGAGACCCCAAATAGCCTCGCTCATAAAATCAACTTCTGCTTTGAGTAGCTCGTTATCCGAATCTAACAGTTTCTTCTGTTAATAGAAGTAAGGACGCAGATGTGGTTTCCCCATGAATAGCTTACATATCTCCATGTAATGTGCGTAAAGCCTATCCTGGGTAGCTCCTCGTATGTTTCTTCTCAGAAGATAAAGCTGAAACATAATAACCGGGAAGCCTATAAGTGCTGCTAAAGCTTGTACTATGGCGGCAATAGTCATTTGTCCGCCGATATACTGATCCATACCGACCTCCTCTTGTGGCAGACTTACAGATACTATTTGATTATGATAGTACCCATACACATAAAAGTCACTATATTTGGTGATAACTTAGCAGATGTTTTCCTGGCACGCGTGGATGCTCAAATTGCTTTGGGGTTCTCCGCTTAGAGGAATATTGCTGTTGGAGATTAGGTTTCCTCGGCCAACTGCCAGCGTGCTTTTAGTCTCGCATGATTTGTCAGCCTTTCCAGCGAACCCAGGTCGCCAGATCTCCTGACGATCAGCATAAAATAATTTTACAGAGCAGAGTGCGGAGGGGTTGGGCAGGAACGTGGAGAAGGCTTGAGGGATGATCAGGAGCAAACCATGAGATGTGACCATGCGAGCCTTGCAGTCATGAGGAAGCGTTGCCCGTCGTGGCGGGCTGGGTGTTTTCGATGAAGCATTCTGGATGTCTGAAGCTGGAGGTGTTAGAGCAGCAAAAGGATGATGTCCCGCTTGAGCGGAATTATCTCGGTTTTCTTCATGGTCGAGGAAACGATTTTGCCATCAAGAGGGGCGGCTCCCCGCCATCTCTACAGAGTACTATCTGTCTAAGGACGTGAAGTAACGTGCAATAGCTTCCGCCTTGCCGCACTCTTCAAGCCACAACCGAGCATCTTCTGGGCTGCAAGCTTGCATGGAATGACTTTCAACTTTAGTAAGAATACGAGGGTGTAAGTTGTTATGGCCTGAGATGCAGTTAACACTATAAACAAACCAGTTTTTGGTCGGTGTAAGATAAAGAGTTTCGCGCTCTATATATAGTCCCGAGAACAGTGCGGTTTTTTCGGAGATTTCAATTTGAGTAGCTGTAGCAGTGTTGTACGTCCTGCCGCTCATGATCTTCTTCATACTGAAATACTCTCCTTGAAGCGAGTTTTGACATTAATTTAATCTAGCTTGAGGTTGGGTGTCGCTGGCGTCACGCTTATGAAGCAAGTCGTGGTTGGTTAAAAGAAATAAAATATGCAGAAACTGAATATGAGATCTATGATACGACATCTAGCGAGACGGGACAGTGTGGCGGACCGGGCGAATGAATATTTTAGTTGAACTAATTATCACGAAGTTTGAGTGTCGCTTCTATAGTGAGTTCGCCATAGGCTCTTAAAAGAGAAGGGAAGTTGTTGACGAGTTTCATGGGAAAATTGATTTTCGTCTGACGAGTTGCAGGCTTGCCATTCGCTTTGCTTCACCTTGGGTGCTGTGTCAGAATGCCGCTCGCGTGCGCCACAAAGAGCATGTTTGTGACCAGCGAAGCCCAAGAAAGTCGCAGATTCATATTCTGCCGTCATCAAAGGCGAGCAAGGCGCGCGTCGCCCATGCGATCCTGACTTTGCACAAGACAATGGGAAGTCTCGCGCTTTAAAATTGTTTTATGCCTTAACACCTCGCTGCCGTCGCCAGCCCCTCTCGGCGAGGCTCCTCGAACTTGTTGATCCAGTTCGGCAGCCCTCCTGGCGGGAAAACGAGCGGCTCTGGAGTGGACCGAGGTGGTCTAAAATAATTTTATCGGGAGCAGGCTGAGCAACAGAACTGAGGCGCAAAACCGATTCCGGACTTTGATATCGTTTTATGCCCGAACGGCTCGCCGTCGTCGGACTCTCACGCGGATGGGCCACGAACTTGTCGATCCGGGTCGGCAGCCTCCTAGAAGTCGGCCATGAGCTTCCGGTCGCCAGATCTCGGGACAGTCTGGACAAAATTGCTTTATCGAGAGTGAGGGGCGGCGAGAGGTTGGGTCGGAATGTGGAGTGACTCCGGTAACCATGAGGCTTTCTGCGCTTCAAGCCTAAACAGTCATCCAACCTGGAGACTCGCGTGCTCTAGCTCCCGCCCATTGTTCTACGAGAACCGGTCAGTTTTATCTTGCATAATTTTATATCATTATATATCCTGTCCGCATACTACATCGAGGGTTTTCCCATACCCAAAATCCAGGAAGAACAGGTCCGGAATCAGTTTTAGGAGGTTATGCGCGGAGGTCAGTTTTAACGCCTCGCCTAAAGTCCCTGTTCTGATCTCCAAGTCTGGGCAAAGCCCTGGAAGTGAGGGGTAGGGTCGTATAGCCCAATCTAACCAAACGAAATCCTTCCACGAAATTAGCCGTTCTTATGCACGAGAGGGCTGGAGAGGGCTGGCGGATGTAGCTTAAGCGCTTGAAGCAGCGTAGGATTTGGTTGCTGAGACCAACCCCTGCCACCGATTGCACTGTGCCACACCCGCCATGACGGACGATACAACCCCGACGTTCTCGTTTCCAGCCGTATCCCGCAAGAAGATCACCGCTGCTTTTGACGGTGGGCGCCTGTCGTCGGACGGCGGTGTGATGCTCCTGGCCCAGGCCGAGCGCCGGCTCGGCATTGCCAATCGGCTGGCGCGCCTCATCCCCGATCGCCGCGATCCAGGCCGCGTGACGCACGCGATCCCCGACATGATCCGCGCCCGCATCTTCGCCATCGCGTGCGGCTATGAGGACTGCAACGACTTCGGCCCGCTGCGCGCTGATCCACAAGGCGCAACTCGCCTCCGACCGGACCTCGTGCCGGCGCGCCGTGGCCAACCAGGTTCGGCTGGTGCTGCATACGGCCGCCTATTGGCTGATGCTGGCGGTGCGGGAGGCCATCCCGGCTGT
>NZ_VOSK01000376.1 GCF_009296175.1 Microvirga tunisiensis
TGGCGAGTGTGGCACAGGGCAATTGGTGGCAGGGATTAGTCTCAGCAACCAAATCCTACGCTGCTTCAAGTGCTTAAGCTACACTCGCCAGCCTTCATCAACCTTCCCATGCATAAGAACGGCTAGCCCTGGAGGGCGCGCCGGCTGCCGCCAAGGAAGGCAACAATGGCGGCGGGAACGGAAACGACGGAGGCAACGGAAACGGCAATTCGGGCGGCAATGGCAACGGCGGGAATAACGGGAACTCCGGGAATAGCGGGAACTCTGGGAATAAAGGCAATTCCGGCGGCAATGGTGCCGCGGGAAACAGCGGAGCAGCAGGTAGTGCCGGGAACAATGGAAACGGCAAGGGGAACGGCAACGCAGGTGGAGCGGGCAACGGAAACGGCAGCAACGCGAATGCGGGACAAAGCAATTCTGGCAGCCGGGGAAGCGCATCGAGTCAGAGAGGCACTTCAAGCCCCGGGCAATCGTCAAGCCAAGGAGCCTCGTCCCGCGGGGGCAATGGAGCTGGTCAAGGAAAGGCCTCAGACAAGGGCAAAGCCTCGGACAAGGGCAAGGCGTCGGGCCCGAAAGCAGGCAATGGTCCCGGTATCGGTCAGTCGGCATCCCCTATAGCTGGCGGACTGACGGCCCTTTTCGGAGCGATCTCCGATAGCTTTCGCCCCCGCGCGGCGACACCCGTGAGAGCCGTTGAAAAAGCCAAGACTCGCAAGAGTACCGCGAAAGAAAAGTCCAGGTCACCCATTTCCGAACCGAACCAATCTGCATCCCCTCGCGCGGGCCAGAAAGGCAAAGCAGAGGCTGCCATCGACAGCAGAGGTACGCGAAGGACAGGAACAAAGGCGCATGCAACAGAGCCAATGCCGCCCTCTCATCCTGCTCCCTCAGCAGCAACGGCGAACCGACCTCTCCCCAAACCTGTTCGCGCCGAGCATTCGATTGTTGCGGTTGGCCTGACATCAACCAGCTTGGCTCGGTTGAGCGCACAAGGCTTCCGGACGGAGATGCAGACGAAGGGGACTCTTGCGAGCGTGGTTCGGCTCGTTCCGCCACGCGGATTATCTCTCGACGAGGCCCAGCGCAGGGTGCGTATGGTCGATGCGGGCGCGGCGGCCGATTTCGACCACTACTACTACACGGATGAAGGCTCGGCCTGCTCTGGGCCAAGCTGCGAGGCAATTTCGCTGATCGGCTGGAGCGGATCGGCCTCCGAACAATGCGGCCCCGCTCCGACCATCGGCCTGATCGACACAGGCATCAATCGCGAGCATGAAGCCCTGAAAGGACAGGCGATCGAAGTCCTGTCAGGTCTCGAGCTTCGCGGCAGCCCGTCTCAGCAGGATCACGGCACAGCTATAGCGGCGATCCTCGTCGGCCGGAGCGGCAGCAGCACTCCCGGTCTCGTTCCCGGCGCGCGTCTTCTGGCCGTGGATGCTTTCTATCGCGATGGCGGGACCACGGATCGGACCGACGTGATTACGCTCGTCAGGGCGTTGGAGACGCTGGCAGAACGCAACGTGCGTGTCGTCAACATGAGCCTGTCCGGTTCGCCCAATGAAGTCTTGAAGCGAGCGATTGCCTCCGCCCAAGCGAAAGGCATGGTCATTGTTGCGGCGGCGGGCAATAACGGCGCTGGTGCAGAGCCGTCCTATCCCGCCGCCTATCCCGGAGTGATCGCCGTTACCGCCGTGGACAAGAAGCTCGCCATCTACTCCCGGGCGACGCAGGGTGAGTATATCGACTTGGCCGCTCCCGGAGTGGACCTGTGGGTCGCGTCCGCTGGTGGCGGCTCCTCCGTCAAGAGCGGCACATCCTACGCCGTGCCGTTCATATCGGCCGCGGCAGCGATCCTTAGCGCGTCCAGCGGCACGTTGAATGCGACAGATCTTCAGGCGACGCTCGAGAGCAGCACCCTCGATCTCGGCGCGCCGGGCCGCGACAAGACTTACGGCTACGGGCTCCTGCAAGCTTCGAGCCTATGCTCGCCTGATCAAAGCGAGACGCCGGTTGCACATTCGTCAACAGATGGGAAATCCGAACTTCCTTGACTGGCATTCCTCACTCCTTCGAGTTCTTCAGTCGACATAGGAGAGCCGGGCAAGCGCTCGGAAGTGCTATGCACTTTTGCCCTGATAGTGCAGACTGGGAACTCTCGAAAAGGAGAGTGGGTCATGAAGGCGCTGGTGCTGGAGCGCAAGGACGAACTCAGCTTGCGTGATATCCCGATCGAGGAAACATTGGGACCTCGGGATGTCCGGGTCGCTCTTCGAACGGTCGGTATCTGCGGTAGTGACGTACACTACTACACTCATGGAGCCATCGGTCCGTTCGTGGTCAAGGAGCCTATGATCCTCGGACATGAGGCGGCCGGCCAGATCGTCGAGGTCGGTTCGGCCGTGACGGAATTGAAGCCCGGAGACCGCGTCTGCATGGAGCCTGGCATTCCCGATCCGGCAAGCCGCGCAACCCGACTGGGAAAGTACAATCTCGATCCGGCCGTACGGTTCTGGGCGACACCGCCGGTGCATGGCGTGTTGCGACCGACTGTCGTCCATCCGGCGGATTTCACCTTCAAGCTTCCGGATCATGTCTCGTATGCCGAAGGCGCCATGGTCGAGCCTCTGGCTGTGGGGGTGCATGCCGCCACCAAGGTGCAGGTGCAGCCCGGCGATCTCGCCGTCGTCATCGGTGCGGGCCCGATCGGCATGGTGACGATTCTGGCAGCTTTAGCCGCCGGCTGCTCGCGAGTCATCGTGAGCGACATCCACGAGCCGAAACTCGCAATGGCGCGTACGCTTGGTCCCGTAATTCCGGTCAATGTCAGGAACCAAGATCTTCTGGGCGTTGTCAAACGTGAGAGCGACGATTGGGGCGCCGATGTCGTTTTCGAATGCTCGGGCTATCCGCCTGCCATGGTGGAGATCTTCGATCTTATCTGTCCCGGCGGAAAGATTGCTCTTGTCGGCATACCTCTCGAACCGTTTGCCTTCGACGTCAGCAAGGCACAGGTTAAAGAGGCCAGGGTTGAGAGCATCTTCCGTTACGCCCATGTATACCCGCGGGCAGTGGCGATGATCGCGTCGGGCAAAATCGACGTAAAGCCGCTGATCACTGACCGCTTCTCTTTCGAGGAGAGTGTCGAAGCCTTCGACCTAGCCAAGGCAATGCCGCCGGCATCCGTGAAGGTGCAGATCGACATGCCCGCCTGAGCGAGCTCAAGAACTTCCATTCAAGTAGCACTGCAAAGTGGCGCGGGTTCCATCGCGCCACAGGCTCTTCAAAGCCGTCTCGAACCGAGACCGAAACTGCGGAGCATCCGCGACATCGCCGAAGATGTCGCGCAGATCGAGAAAGGATGCCGGATCCGCCTTTGCGGCCAAGGCTGCGGGTGTCAGGCGGCTGGCATTGGGATCATCAAGATTGAAAGGCTCACCGGCATCGGTGGTTCCTGCACAATACCGGCACCACAAAGCCGATTCGAGGGCGAGTCCCGTTACGTCGGCTCCGGCGCTCAGACGATCCCGCGTTGAGGGCAGGATGAACTTGGGTTGCCGATTGGAACCGTCCTGGGCCAGACGCGGGATCGTATCCCCCACATCCGGATTGGCAAAACGGCGGGCGATCAGCTGGTAATAGGCCTGAAGATCGACACCAGGCACAGGCGGCACGCAAGGAATGATCTCTTCGGCCTCCAGCTTGTCCAGGAAACCCCGCACCAGCGGATCTGCCATGGCGTCGTGCACGAAGTGAATTCCCAGGAGCCCTGCCGGATAGGCGATGGTGGCATGCCCGCCGTTTAAAATTCTAAGCTTCATCAGCTCAAAGGCCGCCACATGCGGCGTGAACGTGACGCCGCCGTCCTCCAGGGCCGGACGGCCCGTCGGGAAGTTGTCCTCCAGAACCCACTGGCGGAACGGTTCGCAGAAAACCGGCCAGTTGTCCTGGATGCCGAAGCGCTCCATCAGAATCGTACGCTCCCGGTCAGACGTCGCGGGTGTGATGCGGTCGACCATGCTGTTGGGAAAGGCCACCTGCTCTCGCACGTAAGCCGCCAGCGAAGGATCCACGAGATCGGCGAGACCTGCCACAGCATCCCTCGCCACTTGACCATTGTGGGGAATGTTGTCGCACGACATCACGGTGAAAGGTGCTCGACCTTCATCGCGACGGCGCTTCAACGCCGCCAGGAGAACCCCGAACACGCCCCTGGGCGCATCCATGTGAGCGGCATCATAAGCGATGTCAGGATGTTCCGGATTGAACGATCCCGTGGCTGGATCGATGCAATAGCCGCCTTCCGTGACGGTCAGGGACACGATGCGCAGCGCGGTATCATCGAGAGCATCGACGATGGCACGTCCGTCCTCATTGACGGGCACGAAGCCTATCATGGCGCCGGTCACCCGGGCGATATTGGCACCGGGCTCGAGCTCCACCACCGTGGTCAGCCAGTCCTGAGGCTCCAGCGCCTGCCGCATCGCCCGGTCGCCGGCGCGGATGCCCGCGCCCATCAGAGCCCAGTCGAGATCTTTTCCGGCATTGAAGAGATCGTCCAGATACACGGCCTGATGGGCGCGGTGGAAGTTGCCCACGCCGATGTGCAGGATGCCCGCCTTAAGCTCATCCCGGGCATAGCGCGGCTTGGCGACACTGGACGACAGGTTCACGAGATTGGCGAGATTCAAGCTTTGGTTCATGAGGGATGGACCTGATCGGGCTCGGAAGAAACTTGGTTCGATGGAGCAGTTGCCCCTTCATGGAACATGCGGGCATGACCTGTGATGATGTCAACGGCCTTTTCGGCAATTGCCAGCACCGGTGCATTCGTGTTGCCGCTGGGGATGGTCGGCATGATGGAGGCGTCGACGATCCTCAACCCTGCAATACCACGGACTGCCAGATCCGGCGCGACCACGGCAAGAGGATCGGTGTCGCGCCCCATGCGGCAGGTGCCGACCGGATGGTAGTTGGTCTTCACCGTTTTGCGACAATGATCGGCTAGGTCCTCGTCCGAAGCGGCCTTCTCGCCTGGAAACAGCTCCTGCGTGACCATTTCCCTAACGGGACTTGTCGCGAGAATCTCTCGCGCATAACGCAACCCGGCAATGGCCAGGCGAAGATCGTCCGGATGGCCGAAGAACTGCGGATCCACCTGCGGCAACACGGTTGGATCGGCAGATGCAAGCCGCACGGAGCCGCGCGCTGTCAAGCGACACCGAGATTTACGAGATAAGGCGACATCCAGTTTTACGACGGCTCAAGCGTGAGCCCGCTGGAGAGCCTCCTCCAGATCCCGCAGGCGATAGCTGCGCCCCTTGATGTTGAGAACATGCGCTCGGTGCAGCAGGCGGTCGAGGATGGCCGTGGCCAGCACCTCGTCGCCGGCCAGCAGCTCGGTCCACTCCCGGATGCTCTTGTTC
>NZ_VOSK01000377.1 GCF_009296175.1 Microvirga tunisiensis
TCATGGCGGGTGTGGCACAGTGCAATCGGTGGCAGGGGTTGGTCTCAGCAACCAAATCCTACGCTGCTTCAAGCGCTTAAGCTACATCCGCCAGCCCTCTCCAGCCCTCTCGTGCATAAGAACGGCTAGAGTCCTTCGCCAGAGCCGAGCGCCGGCGCAAATGTTGACAGTTTTGAAAATCTCTATTTATCTGGAGGTACCCCCTACTCATGTTGGAGTAGGGAGAGGAATCAACTTCGCGCCTCTGCGTTTTTCAAATCTCTGCGTAAATTTTAGGTTGCGGAAAGTATCTCACATGCGGGTAGACGTCGATTCAAAAAAGGGAACTCACGTCGTATCTGATTTCGATGTCATTGTATTAGGGGCCGGCATCACCGGACTTGTATCGGCCTCAGTACTCTCTGAGCAGGGATACAAGCGAATACTTGTCATCGATGAGTACAACCACATCGGCGGAAATCACATCGATTGCACTTTTGCGGAGTATACTTTCGACGTTGGCAGCTTCATATTCCAGGATGACTCCCCCCTGCTTCGCCATTTTCCCGAATTACTTCCGCTGTACGTTCCGATTAACCCAACCTTCGGCAGACTCAACCCACAGGGTCTGGTTACCCGCTATCCAATATCCATTAAAGATGATCTTCTCTCTGCCGGCCCAATCGAGTTGTTTCGCATATTGACATCAGTAGCTTTCGCACGGCTTTTCCGCCACCAGCTAAATGATGCAAGGAGTTTCGCTCAATTTTGGATTGGAGCTCGACTTCTAAAGCGATCCGGCTTGGAAAACTATATTGAACGCTTTCACGGAGTTCCGGCCGGACGCATTGACATTAGCTTTGCTGAAAAGCGGATGGGCTGGATCAAAGAGTATGCATCCTTAACCACCTACCTTAGGAAATGGTTGAAGCCATCTGTAAAGGCACCTACCAATCAACAACTGGCTCGGCCACGCGAAGGCTTTGCACATCTCTACCGAGCCGCGGCTCAGCGGCTGGAAAGCCGCGGTGTTCATTTCCTCCTCGGAGAGGTCATGCAAAGCTTAGTTAAGGAGGATCGAACATTTCATCTGCGGGCGGGGAGCCAACGCTTCGTTGCGAGCCGTGTTGTATCCACAATTCCAATCGAGAGAGTTCAGGGTTTGTGCGGCATGCCCCGTGATAGGGGTCTTCAGACCGTTACCCTGATCAGTCTCTTCTTCAGCTTCTCTGGGAAGCGCGGGTTTTCGCAATCTATACTCTTCAACTTTTCCCATAAGGGAGCGTGGAAGCGCCTGACGATGCACTCTGATTTCTATGGACGGTCCTGCGGCCGTGAGTTCTTCAGCGTCGAAGTCATTGCTGATCATGTTCACGGGTCGGTGACAGCGGCCGAGCAAGATTTCAGGCAACACACGTCCGCAAACGGGTTATTTGTTGGCGATTTGAAGTTAGAGGGAAGCCATACTCTTGCAAATGCCTATCCGATCTACACCGACCAAGCTGACCAGAAAGCCACAAAAGCAGTAGCCGCGCTCAATGCATTCGGTGTTGAGTCTTTCGGGCGTCAGGGCGGGTTTAACTATCAACCAACGGCCCGGGTCTCTACTTTGGAAGCAGAGTCTGCGCTGCGTCGTGGCTGATGCCAACCGGCGCCGATGCTCCTGCATTGATCCAGTCCCGCAGGCCGATAGACATGATGGTCCAGGGCTGGGCGACAAGCCAGTTCCAAGCCACGCAGTAGCGATTGAGGATAGCGGCGTAGGAGGTGAAGATCCGGTTGGAGAGCCAGTTCTCCCTCACATGCTGTCAATCGTTCTCGACCGGGTTTAGTTCAGGCGCTCTCGTCGGCAGCGCGAGAAGCGTAACTCGCCCAGCAAGGGCGACAACCTAATCTGTTCGCTCTTCATTGTGCCCACAATCGGCCCGGGCACCGTCTCTCAGGTTGCCTTGTTTGAGGCAGCCCTACCGTGCGTCAGAGACGGGTGTGCCCGGCTACCGGCACCAATGACAAATTGACAAAATGCCAAAACTCGTGGGATGCCCATCCTAAGAAGAGTTATTCTGACGTGAGCCCGGAGTTTCTTCCGCTCAGAGCTGGATCCCGCTGGTCATCGTGGAAAGCCCCCGGCGCAAGCCGGGGGCTTGTTAGCTTTAGAGCACGAAGTCGCTGTTCGCGAAGGTGTGGTTGCCAAGCACCTTGATGGCGAAGTCGGCTGCCCCGTCACCATTGGTATCACCCGAGAGGTAGGTGTTTCCATCCGTAAGCCGGTAGGTATGCAGCTCGCCCGCCACCTTGTGGAAGCGCTCGGTTCCGATGAAGGTGAATGCCTGGTCACCAGTCGAGCGGGTGTTAGCGTCGATTCCCGTCAGGTCGATCTTGTCCGTGCCACGGACGAAGTCACTGATGGTGTCGCCAGTGGCTTCTTTGGCCGTGCTGAACACGAAGGTGTCCTTGCCATCGCCGCCCGTCAAGATGTCTTTGCCACCCTTGCCGTTCAGCGTGTCTGCCGCAGACGTACCCCTCAACTGGTCATTACCACTTGTACCATCAAGAACGCTGGGTGTGGTCGGCGCGGGGGTGATCGCCACATCGTCAATCCGTACGTCGGTCCACTCACCAGAAGAGCCGATCGAGCGCTCCGTACCGACCTTAGCGCCGTTGAGCTCCGCGCTCTTGAACCAGAGGTTCCGGTCCGTCTCGGCGGTGCCGCCCCACTGGTCGTTCAGGAACTTGACTCGTACATCGTGGTCGGTGCCGTCGGGCCAGCGGCCGTTGCCCTTCACGATGATGTCCTGCCACTCGCCTTTCTTGTGATCGGCCGTTACCTCAAACGTGCCGACGACTTGGCCATCGACCAAGATCTCCGCTTTAGGGGCGCCGAGGTAATGGTCGCCACTCAGCGTCACCTTCAGATCTCCCGGCTCGAAGTTCACAGGTGGTGTTGGGGCGGTCGGTGTCGTGGGAGTGGTCGGGGGCACCGGTGTGGTCGGCGCAGTGGGTGGGAGAGGGGTTTGGGATGGAGGGGTGCTGGTGCCGGCTGTGGTGGCACCGTACAGGCCTGGGTCGCGACCATCGGGGGCTGACACGGCGCCCTGCTGCACCGCCACGGCGTTCGCGTCGTTCGAGTACACCCGGATGTAGTCGATCTTCATCGCCATGTTCTGGCCATGCTGCGAACCGTTGCCCTCGACGGCCAGGTTGGCGATCACGTGCATCTTCTGGTGGTAGTCGGACGGTGTGGGCCGCGTGCCGGTGAGCTGGCCATCGACATAGTACTCAAGTGTCTCGGGCGTCCATTTCAGGCCATAGGTGTGATAGCCATCGGCCTGCGCCACCTCCGAGTAGACGCCGGTGTTGGTGTAGCCCTTCGCCTCATCGTTGGTGTGGATCCAGGTATAGACGCCCCTGTCGTTGTTGCCGTAGTGCTCAACGATATCGTTCTCGGTCCAGTGGCTGTCGCCGTCCGGGTTGCCAGTGCCATTGGGGTTGTCCGGCAGCAGCCAGAATGCGTCCCAGGCCCCGGGGCTGTTGCTCATATCGGCCCGCATCTCGAAGTAGCCGTACTGCTGCGAGAAGTTGCCCTGCGTGGTGATAAGGCCCGACTCCCAGCTGCCGTTGACGCCGTAGGGGGTCTTGTCGCGCTGGGCGGTGATCGTGAGGGCGCCGCCGCTCACGTTGAACGGGTCGTAGCCGGACGACGGGTCCAGGAACGAGGACACGCCGAAGCCCACCTCGGCCTTGTCCATGCGATGCTCGTCGCGGGCGGTCTGCCACGTGGTGCCATCGCCGGTCGAGGAGATGCTGCGCGTGTTGAACTCATCGCTGAACGTGAGCTTGTAGCCTGTAAGATTCAACAATTTTCTATTTCTCTTGATAGCGGCTCGAATAGGCACAGAAGAAGGCTGTGGAAGCCTTCGCACCACATTTTTTAGCCAAGATTTTAATTGTAATTTGTACTTCTACTTACATTCAACTTGTCAGCTTAGCGTTAGATCCATACCCTCATCGAGATCAACTTGCCCGGGCAAGACTAAACTTGCCAGCCAATTGATTAGGTCAATCATGACAATCCCAATGCAGACGTGCTCAACGAGCAGATAAATATCTGCTGAGATGCATAGAATGAGATAGGAATGAAGTGGCTATGCCGAAAGAAAAATCTGCCTTAGAAGAAGTACAGATCGGATAAATATCTTTGAGATCGCTAGCTTGAAAGTTCGCTAGACGATGCAAGATTTCATCGTATTCCTGATTTATTTTTGATCAGGTTCGACTTTTTGCCAATTGCAATCATTTTAAACCCCTTTTGCTGGTGTGCCGCGTTTTGTTGTATAGCGGCTGACTTGGCGTACTTCGCCACTAAGTGAGGCAAAAAAAGGGCGGAAAAAATATTTGTTAAGCCTTGAATATATTCAAATGTACTTTGAATATATTAACAGAAGTGGGTTGTTCGTTTCGAAAAGCCTCTCTGGCTTTGCAAACTGGGATCTACTTTGTCAGATAGTAGAGTCAATGCGAAAGATTGCACTGGGCTCACTGCGGTCGTTTGAGCCTGCATAGCAGACCGTATGTTCGTTGCCGGTGGAGGTGGCTCGTCCCAAGCTATGCGATGAGCGAGGGTTGCGCTGGATGGGCCGGCGCCGAGCCTCCCGCACAGGGGACGAGCCATGCAGCAGAAGAGCAAAGTGTTTGTCGGTCTGGATACCTCGAAACTGAAGATCTCCGTCGCCGTGGCCGAGGACGGCCGCCAGGGAGAGATCCGCTTTCTCGGCGAGATCGACAATACCCCCGAAGCGGTGCGGCGCCTGGTCCACAAGCTGGCGAGCCGGCACGGCGAATTGTTGTTCTGCTACGAGGCCGGCCCCACCGGCTATGGCCTGCAGCGCCAGATCGCGGCTCTGGGACATGAGTGTGCCGTCATCGCGCCGTCGCTCATCCCCAAGCGTCCGGGCGAGCGCGTCAAGACCAACCGCCGCGATGCCCTCACCCTGGCCCGGCTGCACCGGGCCGGCGAGCTGACTGCCATCTGGGTGCCGGATCCGGGCCATGAGGCGGTGCGAGAACTGGTGCGGGCGCGGGAGGCCGCGATGGAAGATCTGCGCGAGAAGCGCCAGCATCTGCAATCCTTCCTGCTGCGTCATGGGCGGATCTTTCCCGGCCGCCAACCTTGGACCCGGGCACATGCCCGCTGGCTTGCGGAGCTCGTCTTCGAGCATCCGGCTCAGGATCTGGTCCTGCGCGAATACCGGCAGGCGATCGAGGATGCCGAAGCCCGCCTGGACCGGCTGACCCAGCAGGTCGCTGAGGTGGTTGCGACCTGGTCGATGGCGCCGGTGGTCGCGGCCTACCAGGCCCTGCGCGGGGTGGCGCTGCTGACCGCCGTCACCTTTGTGGCCGAGATCGGCGATGTGCGCCGCTTCGACA
>NZ_VOSK01000378.1 GCF_009296175.1 Microvirga tunisiensis
ATAACAGAAGACGTCAACGCGTGCTCAAGGGGCGATCCCCGGATGAGGTTGTGCGAAGCCGCCTGGCTGCCGAGCCGAAGCTCGCCAACCGCCGCTACAAGCCACCCGATGCAGACGCGTTGCCGCCAGCCCTCCAGGTCATCGCTCATGCCAAGGAGGTCTCGCATCCAGACAACTAGTGTCCCAGCAGTTTGGAACCGGTTCGTTAAAGCCGATGCCACATTAAGGATGCTGCTCACGTTTCCGGCGCGATCTCCCCAGCCGATTTAACTGGCCGTCGATCTGCATTATAATTCGTCCACCGAACACGACAAACCAGGACGATTCGTGAAATGGACGATGCAGCTTTCAACACAGAATCCGTAGCAAGCGATCAGCTCAAATCAGTAATTGAGCGGTTGGAGCGCGTTTACGAGGAAATCGACGGCCTGAAGGCTGGTGCCAAAGACATACTAGCTGAGGCAAAGGGCAATGGGCTGGATCCAAAAATCATCAAAAAATGCCTCGCTATCAGGAAGAAGGATCATTCCGAGCGTATGGAGGAGGAAGCCATCCTTGATCTCTACCTCCAAGCGCTTGGGATCACCAGCTAAATACTAGCCGGGGCCAATCCTACAGAACCTACAATAAAGGACGAGGTGACCTCCACTGTCGTCCTTTTCTGTTTCGGCTCGTCGATCCTTTGCTTCAATCGTGAGAAAGCATGAACTCCGCATTGAAAGCGCCCACACAGCTTGCCTCCAGGGCAGGGGAGGGCGGACCGTCCCACGAGATCATTCCGGGAATGCTGCTTTGCGCGTTCCTATGCCTCTCAGTGGTTGCCTTTAAGTTCACAGTGGTGGCCGCAACTCCGCTGGAACTCCACGCCGGACCCCAGATCGCACTCCTGGGGCTGGGTCTCATCCCAGCCATCGGCGCCATGATCTACAGCCGCCCGACCCGCTACCGGCCCCGTATGGCCTCGTTGTACTTCACGGTTGCCATGGTGCCCTTCTCGGCCTTGGCGTTCGGCGATCTCGGTCACGTGGTCAGCTATCTCTCCAAGTCACGCCCCTTCTGGGACGATCTCCTCGCCAAAGGAGACGAAGCCCTCGGGTTCGACTGGGTCGGCATGCTTCAATGGGCCAACGACCATCCCATCATGACCGCCTTGGCCTACGGGATCTATCTCTCGGCCGGCTTCCAATCCATCATGGCTCCAATTCTGCTTGCCGGTCTCGGACGGTATCGAGCTCTGCAGGTGTCGACGATTGCTCTCCTGCTGACGCTCATCGCCACCTACGGTATCGCATGGCTCCTGCCGGCTCTCGGCACCTACGAGTTCTACGGCATCGATCCCACCCAGCATCCGAATATCGTGGTCCGAGTGGCAAGCCTCCATGTGCCGGAGATTATGGGCATGCGGGATGGCTCAATTCTGAACATATCCCGCCTTGCCCCGACAGGACTGATCACCTTTCCCAGCTTCCATGCTGCTAATGCGGTGGTGCTCGCCTGGGCGCTCTGGCATGTTCCCTATCTCCGGTACCCAGGTCTCATCCTCAACAGCCTGATGCTTCTGGCCACGCCCCTACACGGCAGCCACTTCCTCGTTGATGTTCTGGCCGGAGCCCTGACCGCGGCCGTTGCTATCGCCACCGCATCGATTCTGTTTTGTAGCCTACAGCGATTGTGGCAGCAATCGGGTCTCGTCCCCCGAATCCACAGACCGGCGGAGATATAAATATCCGTCATACGCGTGGCACTTCTCCGGTGTTTCTACGTTGTGTGCCGGTGAGGGCATTCGCTCTCATTGCATCCCACGACAAATGAGGTCTGCGACAAAACCGCCTCTCATGGAGGAACGAAGAAATTCGTCAGGTCCCTACAAGCTTCATGACTCAGGAGATCAGTCAAATCCCTGAAATCCGGTCATCCAATTTGAACATTCCGATCACGGAAGAACGCATTTTTACGAAGGTCAATTCTAGGCAATCCCCGAAAGATTTTAAGCGAGCCATGTTCAGCATCAGAGACTTCGTCACTGCAGACATCAATATCTTGGGAGCAATCGACGCTCTTGAGAGCGCGCTTGCTCGGGCTGCCTCCGATGCCGACACCATCGTCATTACGGATAACGAAAAGGAGCTGATCTGCTTCGGCATCGTGGACGCACGCTTCGTGCTGTCAGCTCACGAACAGGAGCCGTCGAAGGTGCTTTCGCTCCTTGCCCTCCGGATCGCCAACTCCTTTGAGGTGCCCCGCGCCAAGGCGTCAGCCGTCCTTGCCGAGTTCCGGTCGGCCGAGGCTCTCGCCGAGGCCGATCTTATCGACCCGCCGATCGCCCTTGCCGCATAAGGAGAGCCACATGGGCTTCTTCCGCCACGAGCACATGCCGGGCTTCCGTTAGGTTCACCCCTAACGGAGCATCCCCGTGCACAGCATTCCTCAGTTCCAGCCTCAGTACCGCATCATCAATCGTGCTCAGGAGGTCTGGACCTACGACACCCTTGAAGACGCTGTTCTGGCCCTCAGCAAGGCTTCTTCCTTTCGGACGTCCTTGCCGACTGCTTCTCGTACGAAACCCGCGTCGATATTGACGGCATCCGCCACGACACCCCCACCGGGCACTTGATCGTCCGAACTGCTCTCGGCGATACCGTCACGCGGGATCAGGTCCTCGACCTCTCCCGTAAGCTGAGGGCGCGGCCCGCCCCACCGGAGGGAACCTACCGCAACGGCGCTTGGCCGGGCATCCGCCGGCACCGCGGCCATCGCGGCTCCTCCATCCGAATTGTGCGGACAAAGCAGGCGATGACCTGGCACGACGCCGACAAGGAGGACGTTCTCGTGGCTGGGTTCCCGCCCGAACGCATTGGCAGACAGCGTGAACTTCTAACCTACTGGTCGGATATTCCGCGGCGCAACGAGCGCAGCTGGAAAAGCCAGCGCAAACATCAGTGGCGATAGTCGAGCAGCCTAAGGGTGGTCTGAGAAATCAGGCCGCCCTTTGTCGTGACATCCACCATGAAGGCCGACCCATAATTCTGAACGTATACACCCCGAAGCCCGGATCCTCTGCCGCCAGTCTCGTCCTAGCCGGGAGTGCCATCGTTGGGGAGGGGGAGCAGGATGGCCGGATCCTCTGTTACTACGAGGGAAACGCCATCGGCTCGAAAGACCTTGAAAGCTTCTATGAGCGCATACGGCGAGCCGCCGGCCGCCTGGTGACGAAGTACCCGACGACCGCCATGGCTGCTTTCCCGGCCGAAGAACTCGAATGCGTTGCAGCATACGATGCCCGGCGCGAGTATCTGCCCTTGATCAAGGATTACCGGACGCTCGAGCGCTGGGCCCAGGAGCCTTCGCTGATCATTCAGGGACCGGACCTCCAGGAAGGCGCCCACCTGACCAGCGCGATTGGCACCCGGTTCGAGAGGGCGTACCCGCGCCTCCTGAAACGAGAGGGCTCTGTCCATACGTACGCCCTCCGCTGCGGGCAGATCGTGGTGATCAACATCGTTTCCGGAATGTCGGAGGTCATCCAGCCGACCGACAAGCTCGCTGACAGCATCCGCCAGGAGGTAAGGTCGGGCCAATAGGTAGTCAGCACTGCCGGATGGGTGGTATAAGACCGCAGTTCAATTCTCAAATCAGAATTCAAATGCCGGCTGCCCAGTCTGTTTCCCCTGATGAACTCCACGACGCCGGAGGCAAAAGCCGCCTCCGGCTCAAAGAGGGCGTCATTGCCGATGCCGTCTTCTACGAGAACCGCCGCTACCGGCCCATCCTGACCCGCCGCTGGACCGCGGATCCGAACGCCCCCTTCGTTCTTTGGGTCGGCATGAACCCTTCTGTCGCTAGCTATGAGGTCGACGACCCCACCGTGGCGCGGGAGCAGGACTTCACCCGACGCTGGGGCTACAGCTCGTACGTGAAATGCAATGTCATGGGCTATTGCGTTACCGAGCAAAAGCGCCTGCGCGACCCCGGCGTCATGCCCTGCAGCCAGCATAACCTTCCCGCCATCCGGGATCAGGCAAGTCGCGCCTCGATGATCGTCATGGGGTTCGGCGCCGTGCACCCGTCACTGCAGCACTATGCTGATGCCGTATGCCAGGCCCTCATTGAAGACGGCCATCGTCTCTGGTGCTTGGCCCTGACGAAAAACGGCAATGCCGGTCATCCCCTCTACATCGCGGCCGATACCAAGCCGTTCCACTACATCCCGAAGCTGAAGGGCAAGGCCTAAAGGCGCGCCCAACCGCTCGACCTTTCTGCGCCGAGGACAACTCCCATGACCACTCACTTTTGGACGCTCCTGACAGGCGTCGATACCGTCCAGCCGTTCTTCGACAAGGCAGCGGCCGAAGCGGCTGCCGCCGCCTTTGTCCAATCGTGTGATGACGATCGAACCGTCACGGTCGAGAACTGGCGGGACGAACTCGCCGACTTGAACCGGGACATGGATGATGCAGGCGAAGCCACCTATCTCTGCTCTCTGACCGAGCATCTCTTGCCGGAACTCAACGCCCTCGCCGTACTGGAGGAGGGCGAAGTACGCCGCATCGAGGCTCAATCGCCTCTTCTCCAAGACCTGAAGGTGGCAGTCGTCGAGACCAAGTTCCGGCATATCGATTACCATCCAGACGATGTTCTCTGGATTGGAACACCCCTTGGCCCGATTGGCGTCGTTGGCCATATCCAAAATGTCGCAAAGCCGCAGTGGCCGATTGCAACTGTTTTTGAACAGATCGTCCGTACGGAACCCACGGGCGAAACGCCCCGCATTGGCTGAGAGTTACCATGGCCCTGGATACATCCATCCCAGTCCTGATCATCGACGATTATCAGACGATGCTCAGAATCGTCCGCAACCTGCTCAGGCGGATTGGGTTCACGGATGTCGACGAGGCCAGGGACGGGCGGGAGGCGTTGGAGAAGCTCAATGAGCGGCCCTACGGGCTGGTGATCTCCGATTGGAACATGGCGCCGATGACAGGATACGAGCTTGTCCAGCAGGTCCGGGCGCACCCTATACTCCAGAAGCTTCCCTTTATCATGGTCACCGCAGAGGCAAGACCCGAGAACGTGATTGCCGCCAAGCAGGCCGGCGTTGACAATTATATTGTGAAGCCATTCAGCGCGGAGACCCTCAGGGCGAAGGTGAGCACCGTACTCGGGTTTCCCGTCAGCGCCAAAGTTCCAACTGTCTGATTGGCGGCGATAAACCGTGCTTCCTCAAAATGCCCTTCGTCTGCTGCGACCTCCCATGATCACAAGACGAGCGTTCCTAGCCCACCCTATTCATGAGGCATGTTGATATTTGCCGTTCTGGCCTGCAATCGCGGCGGCTCGTTGCGTCTGTTTCATCGCGATGAGATTTGGAACATGGCGAACGCGTTGGCAGGAATTGGATGG
>NZ_VOSK01000037.1 GCF_009296175.1 Microvirga tunisiensis
AGAGCACGTTCTGCCCGTCGAGCAGGATCTGGCCATCGGCGCGCTGCTCGGGATACAGGCTGTAGATGCGGTTGAAGGTGCGCAGCAGCGTCGACTTTCCGCAGCCGGACGGGCCGATGAGGGCCGTGACCTGCCGGTCGTAGAAGTCGAGCGAGATGTCCTTCAGGCTGCGGAAATCGCCGTAATGGAAATTGAGGTTTTTCACGGCGATGCGCACCGGCGCGCCGGTATCCGCAGCCGCCGCGTTTCCGATGGCGCTGCTCGTGTTGAGGGCAATCGTGCTCATCGGACTTTATCCTTCCTCAGGAGCAGGCGCGCCACGATGGACAGCGCCAGGATCGACATGGTGATGATGAGGGCGCCGGCCCAGGCGAGTTCGCGCCAGTTCTCATAAGGCGACAGGGCGAACTGATAGATCATGACCGGCAGGTTCGAGACGCCGCCCATCAGGGTCGGGTTGAACCAGAAATTGTTGTTGAGGGCCGTGAAGAGAAGCGGCGCGGTCTCGCCGGCGATGCGGGCCGTGGCGAGCAGGACGCCGGTGACCATGCCGGCGCGGGCCGCCTTCCAGCTGATCTTGATGATCACCGTCGACATGGGCGCGCCGAGCGCCGCTCCGGCTTCGCGCAAGGAACCCGGCACGAGGCGCAGCATGTCCTCGGTGGTGCGAACGATGACGGGAACCGCGATGATCGCCAGCGCCACGCCGCCGGCCCAGCCGGAATAGCCGCCCATCGGCTGCACCATCAGCATGTAGACGAAGAGGCCGATGAGAATGCTCGGCGCGGCGAGCAGGATGTCGTTCACGAAGCGGATGATCTCGGCAAGCTTCGAGCTCTTGCCGTATTCGGCCAGATAGGTGCCGGCCAGCACGCCGATGGGTGTGGCCACGACGATGCCGAGGACGGTCAGGATCAGGCTGCCCACGATGGCATTGGCGATGCCGCCGCCCTGGCTTCCGGGGCCCGGCGTCGTCTCGGTGAAGACCGCAGGCGAGAGGCCGCCGATGCCTTCGACGAGCAGCATCAGCAGGATCCAGCCGAGCACGGTGGCGCCGAGGATCGTGAACAGGGTGCAGACGATCTTGAGGGCGCGGTCGGCCACATGGCGGCTGCGGCGCACCCGTCCCCAAGGAGCCGGGGCAGGCGTCGTTCCGGCCGTCACGCGGGTCTGGAGAGCGGTATCCATCATCAACCTCCTACCCGACCTTCACGCGCGCCACCAACAGGCGGGCGAGCACGAGCACGGTGAACGTGACCAGGAACAGGATGCAGCCGAGAGCCATCAGCGCATTGAGCTGCAGGCCGACGGCCTCATTGAATTCGTTGGCGATGCGCGAGGCGATGGTGGAGCCAGGATCGAACAGCGAACCCGACAACCGGTTGGCATTGCCGACCACGAATGTCACGGCCATCGTCTCGCCCAGCGCGCGGCCGAGGCCTAGCATGACGGCGCCGATGATGCTGACGCCTGCCTGCGGCAGGAGCACGTTGCGCACCACCTCCCAGGTGGTGCAGCCGATGCCGTAGGCGCTCTCGCGCAGCACGGACGGGATCTGATCGAGGATGTCGCGCGAGATCGACGCGATGAAGGGAATGATCATGATCGCCAGGATGATGCCGGCCGTCAGAATGCCGACGCCGGAAGGCGTGCGCGCATAAAGGATGGTGCCGACGATGGGCATGCCCTCGACGATGTTAGACAGGGGGATCTGCACGTAGTTCGCGAAGAGAGGCGCGAAGACGAAGAGGCCCCACATGCCGTAGATGATGCTGGGCACGGCGGCGAGCAGCTCGATGGTGGTCGCCACAGGGCGCTTGAGCCAGGGCGGGCAGAGCTGCGTGAGAAAGATCGCGATCCCGAGGGACAGAGGAACGCCGATGACGAGGGCGATCGAAGCTGTCGACAGGGTGCCGACGATGGCGACCCACGCGCCGTACTGATCCTCGTTGACGTTCCAGACGCTCGACGTGATGAAGCCGAGGCCGAATTCCCGGAACGCGGGCAGGCCACCGTAGATCATCGACCCGATGATGCCCAGGAGCACGATCAGCACCAGGAGGGCCGATCCGAGGCTCGCGAGACGAAAGAGCCGGTCGAAGCTCGGTTGAGAGGATCGGTGAGCGGGAGCATCCGCGCTCGACACGAGACGTTCTTGCGAGAGAGCCACCATTCGCCGATCCGCTTTGTTGTGCACGCGAGGTCAGATTACTGATTGAAGACGGGCTGGCCCGAAGCGTTCTTGATCTCGCTCGCCCAGGTGGCGCGAACCTGATCCTTCAGCTGGGTCGGGAGCGGCACGTAGTCGAGTTCGACAGCCATCTTGTCGCCGTTCTTGAAGGACCAGTCGAAGAACTTCAGGGCCTCGGCCACCTGCTCGGGCTTCTCGGGGGACTTGGGCACGAGGATGAAGGTCGGAGCCGTGATCGGCCAGGCCTCGTCGCCGGGCTGGTTCGTCAGCGAGATGCCGTAGCCGGGAGCCGACTTCCAATCGGCATTGGAAGCGGCGGCCTGGAAGGTCTTGGCTTCCGGCGACACGAACTTGCCGTTCTTGTTCTGGAGCTGAGCGAACGGGATGTTGTTCTGCTTGGCATAGGCGTATTCGACGTAGCCGATGGAGTTCGGCACCTGCTTCACGAGAGCGGCGACGCCCTCATTGCCCTTGCCGCCCTGGCCGACCGGCCACTGCACCGAGGAACCGGCACCCGGTCCGCTCTTCCAGCCTTCCGAAACTTGGGACAGGTAGGTGGTGAACACGCTGGTGGTGCCCGATCCGTCGGAGCGGTAGACCGGCGTGATCGACGCGTTGGGAAGCGTCACGCCCTGGTTGGCCTGGGCGATCTTGGGGTCGTTCCATTTGGAGACCTTGCCGTTGAAGATGTCGGCCAGAACCTCGCCCGTCAGCTTGAGCTGGCCGGCGCCCTGGACATTGTAGACGGCCACCACGCCGCCCATCACGGCCGGGAACTGGACGAAGCCGTCCTTCTGCAGCTCCTCGCCCTTGAGGGGGGCATCGGTCGCACCGAAATCGACGGTCTTGGTCCGGATCTGGCGGACGCCGCCGCTGGAGCCGATCGATTGATAGTTCATGCGGTTCCCGGTTTCCTTGTAATAGGCCTCGGCCCACTTGGCGTAGATCGGAAACGGAAAGGTCGCGCCTGCGCCGGTGATGTCAGCAGCAGTTGCCGTGGTCGTAAGGCTCGCGACGGCAAGGCCGGCCGCAATGGCGTAGGACATAATCTTCACGATAAGTCTCCTGTTCCTGCAAACGCGACAGGCGGCTTAGAAGCCTTGGGCCGTGTCTCGCGATGGGACAGCTAGGCCCTGCGGATGTCTCCTCTACGACAGTTGGATGACAATTAAATGACACCCTAAAAGGATCCCTCGGGAGGGGTGGAACCTTCACGTCATGGCCGGGCTTGTCCGGCCATCTCGATAAGGTGAGGCTCGGCGCTTCTTGGACCGGGATCACCGGCACGAGGCCGGTGATGACGTCGCGGGTGTCGTCACCGCCACGCCTCTTCCTCTCCCGCCCGGGAGAGGGGATTCCGTAGCCCCTACGGGCGAGGCCCCGCCTCCGAGAACCGCACCGTGAAACGGGCGCCCTGCCCCGGCTCGCTGGCAATGTCGAGGTGACCGCGGTGGCGGTTGACGATGTGCTTGACGATGGCCAGCCCGAGGCCCGTTCCGCCCTTGTCCCGGCTCTGCACGACATCGACCCGGTAGAACCGCTCGGTCAGGCGCGGCAGGTGCTCGGGCGCGATGCCGGGGCCGTAATCCTGCACGGAGAACGCGACCTGGGGCACCGGCCCCTCCGTGCGGGCGACCGCGACATCCACCTTCCCGCCGCTCTCGCCGTATTTCACGGCGTTCTCGATCAGGTTCTCGGCCACCCGCAGAAGCTCGTCCCGGTCGCCGAGCACCAGGACGGGCCGATCCGGCAGGGTGGCCTTGACGACCACGCCCCTCTCCTTGGCCAGCGGCGAGACAGTCTCAACCATCTGGGAGGCGATGGTGGCGAGATCGACGGTTTGCGTGGGCGAGAGGTGAGCGCGCATCTCGATGCGCGACAAGGACAGGAGATCGTCGATCAGGCGCTTCATGCGCTGCGCCTGCCCCTTCATGATGTCGAGGAAGCGCTCTCTCGCCTTGACATCGTCGCGGGCAGGACCCTGGAGCGTTTCGATGAAGCCGAGAAGCGAGGCCAGCGGGGTGCGCAGTTCGTGGCTCGCATTGGCGACGAAGTCGGCCCGCATGGCCTCCAGGCGCCGGGCCGAGGTGAGATCGCGGAAGAACAGGACGACGCCCGCGTGGACATCCGCAACATCGGACTGGAGAGGGCCGATATGCACCTCGAAGGTCCGCTCCGTCGGAATCCGCTCCGAATACTCGACCTTCAGGGGCTCAGCCGTCTCCAGCACCTCCTGGATGCCGTCGAGCACGTCCGGGGTGCGTAAGGCAAATGACAGAGGATGACCCGTCTTCAGCCCTGCCAGGAGCTCGTAGGCGGCCCTGTTGGCCTCGATCACCACCGCCCGCTGGTCCACCAGAATGACGGGATCGGGGATCTGGGCCAGGACCGCCTCGGCGACGCTGGAGCGAGGATTTGCCTTCGGCTGCGGCGTGATCCTGGTTCCGAGCCCGAGGCTGCGCTTGGGTCCCGCGACGAGAATTCCGGCGAGAATGGCCACGGCGGCCCAGAACAGAAGCCACGCATCCCCGTAACCCCGTACCAGCGCAACGGCGACCAGAACGAAACTGGTCACGACGGTCCCGCGCAAAGCGGCGTCACGGATCGGCGTGGCGCTCTGCCGGCCGGGGTCCGGCGTGAGGTCGTCGGGATCGCTCATGGCGGGATGACTTATGGGAGGAGGTGTCTCGGAGGCGCTGCCTGTCTTCTTTAGGCGAGGCACGCGCAGGTGTCATCACCCGCCAAGCTCGACGTCGCCCTCATCCGGCTTGAAGGCCAGCCGGGCGGACCGGATGCGGTTGCGGATCTCATACGCGCCGAGAATGGCAAGGGCGATCATGAAGGGGACGAGGTAATAGCAGAGGCGGTAGAGGAGCAGCGCTCCGAGGACCGGTTCGCGCGGATAGTTCGACAATGCCAGGAGAATGGTGGCCTCGAAGACCCCGAGCCCGCCCGGCGCATGGCTCGCGACGCCCAGCATGACGGCGAAGATATAGACGGCCAGGAAGGTCTCAAAGCTGAGATTGTGCCCTCCGGGCAGGAGCACGAAGAGCACGCCGGCGCCGGCACAGACGTCGCCCGCGCCGATCAGGATCTGGGCGAGGGACAGGCGAAAGCCCGGCAGTTCCAGCTTCCAGCCCTGGATTTTCACGGCGCGGCGCTGGATCGAGACCCAGATCATGTAGCCGACGACGAAGGTGGCAGCGCCCAGGCCCACCAGCTGGTTCATCCAGATATGGGTATAGACCAGGCTCGCCAGCTCGTCGGCCTTGCTGATCAGGCTCCAGGCAAGGACGAGCGCCATGCCGAGCCAGAAGGTCACTCCGGCGATCACGGTGAGGCTCGCCACCCGTCCCGGGCTCACCCCTTTCGGGGAATAGATCCAGTAGCGGACCGTGCCTGCCGTCAGCAGGGGGAACCCGAGGGTGAAGCTCACCGCATAACTCGTGAAGGAGGCGAGAGCGGTCGTTCGGTAGGGGATCTGCAGCTTGAGCTGCCGCAGGGCGATGGCATCGTAGCAGGTCAGCAGGCCGTAGCTGATGGCGGTGAAGAGGACGGCGAGACCGATCTGGCGCAGGCTTGCCGCCGTGAAAGCGGATTTCAGTTCGTTGACATCGATCTCTGACACGATGTGCCACAGAACTACCAGAGATGCACCAAACAGCAGGATGCTTGCCGCCATCCCGATCCAGGCGAACCGGCGGGAGCGTCGCTCCTTCGGATGAAGGGCTTCGGCAGAGGACATCTCGGGCGGAGACACCGGACGGGGGCTCATATCATTCATGAAAACGGTCAATCAGCCTCAGCGTAGGAAAGATCGCATCGGGGTCCGAGGGCTGTCCTGCATCTATGCGCTGGCGGGAGGAACCGCCAGACGTCGCCGGCCTTTTAATGGTTTCGCAAGGCTGGCGCTACTCTTTCGCCTGAGAAATCGCCGCTGGTGTCCGATGTGGGTTGTCAGCCTCGAAAAAGGCCTACAACAATGGTCCCCTCGCTATCGGGACTTGGCTGCAAGGGCAGCCCTGGGAGTTTTGAGTGGATTTCAAGGAAACGCAGTTTGCTGTTCTGGCGGAGTCTCTGCCTCAACTTGTCTGGTCGTCCCGCTCTGATGGATCTGTCGATTACGTGAATCGCCGGTGGCGTGAGTTTACAGGACTTTCCGGAGAGCAATTTTTAGAAGATGGCTGGGAAGTGGCCATCCACCCGGATGACTTGCCCCAGGTCCGGGAGCACTGGCACCGATCCGTCTCAACCGGACAAGCCTATGAGTGGGAGTATCGGGTCAGGAACGCCGCGGGCGATTACGAGTGGTTTCTCAGCCGGGCCATTCCGATCCAGGATCTGACAGGAAAAATCACCCGCTGGTTCGGTACGAGCACCAATATCAATGCCCAAAAGACCGCCGAGGAAGCCGTCCGCATGCTCGAGAGCCAATACCGGCTCGCCCTCGAAGCAGCCGATCTCGGGATCTGGCAGATCGATCTGGACAAGCACCTGATCACCTGGGACGAAGGCTCCTGCGCTCTCTATCATCTTCCGCACAACGGATTGTACAGCCTCACCCTCGAAGAGGCCTGGGCCATGATCCATCCGGACGATGTGGACGAGGTCAAGGCGCGGATTGCAGCGGCAGCCGCTCCCGGATCCGATGGCAAGTATGACAGCCAGTACCGCGCTATTCTGCCGGATGGGAGGCTCCGCTGGTTCCGATCGCACGGACAGGTGCTTTATACGAATGAGGGCGGCTCGCATCGGGCCATCAGCCTTTATGGCGTCGTCAGCGACATCACGGAGCGCCATGGGTTGGAAGAGGGTCAGAAGCTTCTGACGCGAGAACTCAACCATCGCGTGAAGAACCTGTTCGCCATCGCCAACGGGATGGTCTCGATGACCGCCCGCACGGCCAAAGACACCAAGGATATGGCCAATGCCCTGCGCGGGCGCCTGAGCGCTCTGTCACGGGCGCATGAACTGGTTCAGCCTGTCGCAGCGGGCGAGATGGGCGCAGGCCCCGACGTGGAGTTCGCCCGGCTGATCGAAGCGGTCCTCGAGCCCTACCAGCAGTCCGGCCAGAACAGGATCGCGATCGAAGGGCCGAGCGTGCTCGTCGGGTCCAACACGACGACGAGCCTTGCCCTCGTCCTGCACGAATTGGCCACCAACGCCGCCAAGTATGGCTGCCTATCATGCGCGGAGGGCGAGCTTGTCATCCGATGGGCCCTGCAGGATGAGAACGTCGATCTCCTCTGGACCGAGAGCGGCGGACCACCCATCGAGAGCCCTCCGACCTTTGAAGGGTTTGGCACCCAGCTGTCGCAGCGAAGCATCACCGGGCAACTCGGCGGGACCCTCGAGCGCGAGTGGAGACTGGAAGGCTTGCGCGTCCACATGATACTGCCGCTCAACCGGCTGAGCGCCTGAGCGATCATGAGCATCTATCGCCGCGTCCTGGTCCTGGGCGGAGCACGCTCCGGAAAAAGCCGCACCGCCCTGCAACTGGCCGAGAGCGCATCCACAGAACGGATCTACATCGCAACCGCTCAGGCCTTCGACGGTGAGATGCGCGAGCGCATCGCGCAGCACCAGGCCGAGCGCGACGGTTCCTGGCGAACGGTGGATGCTCCGCTGGATCTCCCACAAGCCGTTCAGGCGCAGACAGCTCCTGGAAAGGCCGTGCTGGTCGATTGCCTGACGCTCTGGCTCTCCAACATCGTCCTGGCCGACCATGATCCGGCCCGTGAGGCGGATCGGTTGGTTCAGGCCGTTCGGGACGCACCAGGCCCGCTTATCCTGGTCTCGAACGAGGTCGGCCAGGGCATCGTGCCCTCGACACCCTTGGGGCGAACATTCCGGGACGAGCAGGGCCGCCTCAATCAACGGATCGCAGAGGCTTGCGATGCGGTCGTCTTCGTCGCGGCGGGCTGCCCGATCCTCCTCAGGCCGGCCCCTCCCCTGCAGCTGCGGCTGGAATAGGCTTGTGTCCCGATCAGCGCAACCTGGCCTGCACTGCGGCGCTCAACATGTCGATCGCGACGGGAGTCGAGGGTCCTCCGCAGATCGTGAGTTGGCCAGGCAGTGCCAGGCGCTGCTCCAAGGGCACGGCCCCTGCAAGGGCAGGGTGCGCGAAGAGCGCCGTACCATTATCGACCGCCTGGCTTGAAGCCGCATCAACGAGCATGAAATCCGGCGGCATCGTAACGATGGTTTCGAGACGCGCGACCCCGCCCTGGCCCAGTCCCAAAGCCTCCTGATGCAGCCTGAAGCCCATGTGAACCAGAATCTCGTTGAGCGGCGAATGGAGAGCCATGACCCAGCCGCCTCGTTCATAAACCAGGATGCTGCGCCTGACCGGGACGATCCCCCTCGCCCGCTCCAGGGCCGCATCGATCCGGGCGATCAGAGTCTCGCCGCGATCCGGATGCCCCAGCCTGCGGGCCAGAGTGCGAATTTGCCCACGCCCATCCTCCAGGTCCGCCCAGGGCCCGAGGGACAGCACCTCCAGCGCCTGCCCTTTCAGAAGAGCGATCTGCTCCTGGTGGCCATAGGTGCCCGTCAGCACGAGGTCCGGCCGGTCGAAGAGGATCGTTTCGGCGCTGCCGTCATTCATGGGCAGCCCGGCGGCTTGGTCGGCCAGAAACGAGATCGAAGTGTCCCGGGCGAGACGGCTTAAGGACAAGATCTGGCTGCGATCGGCCAGAGTCAGAACGAGCTGATCGGTGCAGAGGTTAAGGGACGCAACCCGCGACGGCCAGGATTGAGCCTGCACTGCCCCGGTGACGAAAGCCGCCAAGCACGTCAGCAGAGCCAGCGCTGCACCGGAGCTGGCGTGTCGGTGGAGCATCATGAGCGCTTTCGGTCCGCAGTCCGCAAGTTCTTTATCATTCGCCGACACAGTTACGAAAGTCGCCAGTAAGCCCATCGGCCCATCGGCCCGGCCGGAATGCGGTCTCACCTAGGATCGGTCTGAGGCAAGGCGCAGCCGTCATTCGGCCTGTCAGGGTACCTTTGGGGTGCGCGAAGCGCAGTATTACGTTGCGAAAGATGAAGCAAAGTAGGCTATATCCGGCTCATCAAATCGTATTATTGACCCTGCGTCATCTCGCCACCAGTCATACTCATAAAAAATTAAGCTTTTCGTTGAGAAACAAGGCTTCTTTGAAGATGAACCGCTTTGAATGAACAAGCGCGAATGGTCGCACCCTGGAACATAATCGAAGTTTTAACGCCAAGCTGACCTATTCTGGACATATCGACCTATCACATACTTGCCACTGTTGAACGAAGAACGCCCGTGCAACCGCCATGGCGGAGAAGCGGCGCATTCCTGGGGGCTTATTCATATGCAAATCGCTCTGACAGCGTTTCAGGACGCATGCCAGCAGACGGCCATTTGCCTTAAAAATGAAACGAAGACGGGGCTCAAGTCCCGTGTCGTATCCCGCCAACGCTCGCGGTTGCAGGGGGGCAGAACCCTGCTCGACCTCACCAAGTGCTTCGGTTTCGGCGCATGCCTGACGATCGTCATCGGCACGGCAGCCCACACGCACTCCGCCTCGGCTGCCGAACCGTGGACGACCCTGCCGGCCGCCCTTGACGTCGGTCGCAATGCCATCCAGGTGCCATTCGACCACCCGCCGATGCCGTTCACCATGTCCGCTGAGGAAGCCACCCCAACCGATCCGCTCGAAGCCATCGTTCCGGTTCCGACCGTGGAGGCGACGCCGGCCGAACTGCAGAAGCAGATCATCCTGTCGATCCCGCTGTCCGATTCACCGACTTCGGAGGGCAGCAAGGACGAGGAACCTATTTCCCGCGAACTCACGGAGTTCATGGAGTTCGAAGAAATGCGCGTTCCCGTCTGGATCGTCGACACGATCCTGCGGGCCTCCAAGCTGACCGGCGCCGATCCCGTGTACATGATGGCCCTCGCGGACAAGGAATCGAGCTTCCTGCCCGGCAACAAAGCTTCGACATCCTCCGCCGTCGGTCTGTTCCAGTTCATTTCCAGCACGTGGCTTGAGGCCGTGAGATCGTTCGGCCCCTTGCATGGCCTCGTCGCCGAAGCGCAAGCGATCGTCGGCTCGGGTGCGAAGATCGATGTCGCGGACGGAGCGATGCGCCAGCACATCCTCGGCCTACGCCGCAACCCTTACATCTCGGCCCTCATGGCCGCTGAGATGATGAAGCGCGACAAGACGAAGATCGAGACAAAGCTCGGGCGCAGGCTCAGCCGCTCGGAATTCTATCTGTCCCACTTCTTCGGGGTCGACAGCGCGAGCAAGTTCATCGCGCTCGTGGACGACACGCCCAAGAAAAGCGCGCCAGATGCTTTCCCGGCTGCCGCAAAGTCGAACAAGTCTCTGTTCTTCACCAAGGACGGCAAGAAGAACCGCCAGCTCAGCGTGGCCGAGGTCTACGACAAAATCGACGACATGATCGATAAGCGCCTCAACCGTTACGAGGCAGTATCGGCCCGGGCCACGGAAGACGCATCCGCCTTCTGACCGGGTTCTTCAGCCTGGCGCGAATTGTTCGAGGCGGAGACCTGATCCTCGACAGCATTGATGTCTGCGCGGGGCGTAAGGCTCCCCGTGGCAGAGCTGGTGGGGGCGATATCCGCAAAGCCTCCCCTGGTGGGCGAACGCTGCACCTGGAGGATCCGCACCACGATGAAGATGACGAGCCCGAGGGAGGCTATGGCCGAGTAGATGAAGAGCCCCTTCGGCCCCATCATCTCCATCGCTGCAGCGCCGAGCAGGGGCCCAACAGTGACACCGGTGGCCCAGGAGAACAGTAGAGTGCCCACGGTGGAGACGATCTGCCCCGGATCCACGATATCGCAGGCATGGGCCACGCAGACGGAGTAGATGCATAAGGCCAAACCGCCCCAGGCTGCGAAGGACCACAGGATCAGCAGGTTCGCGCCCTGCGCGCTCGCCCACAGGATCAGAAGCGAAACGAGGCTGGTTCCTGCAGCGAGCCCCGCAATCACATAGCGCCTGTCCGACCGATCAGAGAGCCACCCGAGCGGCCATTGCATCGCGAGGCTGCCGGCCTGCAAGGCGAACAGAAGGGCGGCGGCCTGATCCTGGCCCAATCCGATGCTGACGCCGAAGACGGGCGTGATGGCGATGACGGGACCATTGACCAATCCGACCACGAAGGCCCCGATCACGGCGGACGGGGCCTTCGCGAACAGCTTCCGAACCTCGATCCGCACCCCCTGCGGCGCAGCCGGCTCCTTCGTTGTCGTCGCGGCGATCGGGAGAAGCGAGAGCGAGATCAGCGCGCTCACCGCCATGAACAATCCGTCCGTGCGGATATTCCCGAAGCCGATTCCGAGCGGGGACAGCATCAGGGCGACCTTGGTGCAGATCATGTAGATCGACAGAATCCGCCCGCGATGGCTCGATGTGGCGCGGGCGCTGATCCAACCGTCCGTGACGGTGAAGATGCAGGCCAATGTCACGCCTGTCAGCCCGCGCAGGATGATCCAGGCCAGAGTCGAATGAGCCTGGGTCATGACGAGCACCAGGACGGACACCACGGCCGCGAGGCTGGCGAAGGCCCGGATATAACCCACATGACGGATGAAGCTCGGGGCCAGAAAACAGCCCGTCGAGAACCCAAGGCCGTAGGCCGCCGCCACGACGCCGATGGACGCGACGGAGATCCCCTCGGCCTGCATGCGCAGAGGCATCAGCGCCTGAAGCAGACCATTGCCGGCCTGCAGCAAGGTGGTTGCGGCCGTGATGGTCCAGATGAGAGCGAGGGAGGAGTTCACAATCGAATCGGTGATGCAAAGCGGCGGGCGCAAAGATCAGCAAGATAGAAAGCAGGTGCCGCCCAAGATCAAGGGTCGATCCGAACCGTATCGATGTTCTTTAGTCGATCGGGCATGCCCGGCCGATGAGCCGGACATACGGGAAAGGCCGCCAGTCCCTACCGGCCGGGACGGTCCTTCTGGAAGCTGGCGAAAAGATAAAAACCGTTGAAGCGAACGCCTTCCACGGCTGCCCTCCGGTCGAAGCCGAGGGGCGCCTCCTGGTTCTCGATCCGCCCGCCGAACTGCCAATTGGGCCCGACGACGAAAGAGGGAACCGAGCGCTCTTCCGGAACAGCACAGACAAGTCCGTCCGGTTGCGTACTTCGGAACAGATTATATGAGTACATGTCCCTGCTCCTATGTTCGCGTCACGAATCGCACCCTGCAGGAAAAGAGTGACAGGAGTGTGATATTGCAGCGCAACAAAAGCAAAATTTCTTCTTTTCCTTCAATTGAGGGAAGTGGCGCAAAGGGATGATCCTTTGTTAGGCTCACCTGAGCCCATAGGGTGCAACGACAGAAGAGGGAGATTGTCAGCATGATCACTCGGAGCGCCCTTCGGCGAGGTTTCTTCGGCCTCGGCCTTCTTGCCAGCCTTCCCTTGTCTGCGCCGGCATTCGCCCAAGCTCTCGCTCCTGCGCCCGAAGCCCCCACAGGGCGTACGTTCAAGCCTGTCGGCACGGCGACGAAAGACATGGTTGCCGCGGCCAATCCCCTGGCCGCGCAAGCGGGCCGGGAAATCCTGGCAGCCGGCGGCAGCGCCGTCGATGCGGCGGTTGCCGTTCAGCTGGTTCTCAATCTCGTCGAACCGCAGAGTTCCGGCATCGGCGGCGGCACCTTCATGGTCTTTTGGGATGGAAAGACCATGGCCACGCTCGACGGGCGCGAAACGGCCCCTGCCGCAGCCAAGCCCGAACGATTTCTCGGGCCGGACGGCAAGCCGATGAAATTCTACGATGCCGTGGTCGGTGGCCGCTCGGTCGGCGTGCCGGGCACGCTGCGCCTTCTGGAGGCGGCACACAGGAACTGGGGCAAGCTGTCCTGGCCTCAGGTGATCGAACCGGCGGCTCGTCTCGCCGAGGAAGGCTTTGCGATTTCACCGCGCCTCAACGGCCTTCTAAGCCAAGAGAAGTATCTCCAGAACGATCCGGTGGCGCGTGCCTATTTCTACGAGGCCGACGGCAAGCCGAAGGCGGTCGGGACCGTTCTCAGGAATCCGGCCTTGGCCAAGACCCTGCGCACCATCGCCGACAAGGGAGCCGACGCCTTCTACACGGGGGAGATCGCGCAGGACATCGTGACGACGGTGACCGGTCATGCTACGAATCCAGGCGACATGACCCTGGAGGATCTGAAAGGCTACAAGGTCCAGGAGCGTGATGCCGTATGCGGCAATTACCGCACCTATCGGATCTGCGGCATGGGCCCGCCGAGCTCGGGGCAGGTCGCAGTGCAGCAGATCATGGGCATTCTTGAAACGCAGGACATGGCATCCCTCAAGCCCGGACCGGATGCGGTTCACTGGATCGCCGAAGCGGGCCGCCTCGCCTATGCGGACCGGGCGCTCTTCCTGGCCGATCCCGCCTTCGTGAATGTGCCGGTCAAGGGTCTGACCGATCCAGGCTATCTCAAGAGCCGTGCGGCTCTCGTCGATCCCAACAAGTCCATGGGCAAGGCAAAGCCCGGTGATCCTCCCTTCCAGAAGACCTTCCTGTGGGGCGCGTCGGACAGCATCGAGTTCGGCACGAGCCACATCTCCATCGTGGATCGCAACGGCAACGCAGTGTCGATGACGACTACGATCGAGGACGGCTTCGGCTCGAGGCTGATGACGAAGAGCGGCTTCCTGCTCAACAACGAGTTGACCGATTTCTCCTTCGCCACGACGGAAGACGACAAGCCCATCGCCAACCGGGTCGAAGCCGGCAAGCGGCCGCGCTCATCGATGGCGCCGACCATCGTGCTCGACGGCAGCGGCAAGCTCTATGCGGTCGTGGGCTCGCCGGGCGGCAGCCTGATCATCAACTACGTGGCTAAGACCCTCGTCGGCATCCTTGACTGGAAGCTCGATCCCCAGGTTGCCGCCGATCTTCCCAATGTGGGCAGCCGCAACGGCCCGACCGAACTGGAAGCCGGGACGGAGGCGGAAGGATGGAAAGCTGCGTTGGAGGCGAAGGGCCACGAGATCAAGCTGATCGACCAGAATTCCGGCATCCATGCTATCGTCGTGACACCGGCCGGGCTGGTCGGCGGCGCCGACAGCCGTCGCGAAGGCGTTGCCATCGGCAACTGATCTTGCCTGGGCGGCCTTGTTCCGATAGGGCCGCTCGCACCATCAGAGAGGATTGCGGGAGTCCATGCGTATCATCGTCGTCGGCAAGGAGGGACAGGTCGCGCGCGCTCTGGCGGAACGTGCACGGGCGCATGGTGCGCAAGCGGTGCTCGTCGGCCGCCCCAAGCTCGATCTTGCCGACCCGTCAGGCATCGAAGATGCCCTGATCGAAACCGGCGGCGACGTGATCGTGAATGCAGCCGCCTATACGGCCGTGGACCAGGCGGAATCCGATCCGGAACTGGCTGAGGCCATCAACGGCATCGGCGCAGGCGTCGTGGCCGGCGCGGCAACCGCCATGAACGTGCCCGTCATCCATCTGTCCACCGATTATGTCTTCGATGGCACGGCCGACCGGCCCTACCGCGAAGACGATCCGGTTTCTCCGCTGGGAGCCTATGGTGCCTCCAAGCTTCTGGGCGAGGAGGCCGTGGCTGCCGAGGCGGAGAACCACGTCATCCTGCGCACCGCCTGGGTCTACAGCCCTTTCGGCAAGAATTTCGTGAAGACCATGCTGCGCCTTGCCGCCGACCGTGAGGAGCTCGGGGTCGTGGCCGATCAATACGGATCGCCCACAAGCGCCCTCGACATCGCCGATGGCATTTTCGCGGTGGGCCGCAATCTGCTCGAAAAGCCAGAGGACCGGAGCCTGCGTGGGCTGTTTCATATGACGGGAACGGGCTCTGCGAGCTGGGCCGAATTTGCCACGGAGATCTTCACCCTCTCTGCCCGTTTCGGCGGTCCCTCGGCGAAGGTCCGGTCGATCGCGACGGCGGATTACCCGACGCCGGCCAAGCGGCCCGCCAATTCCAGGCTCGATTGCAGCAAGCTGAAGCAAGCCCACGGAGTGGTTCTCCCGCCCTGGCGCTCCTCCCTGGAGCCTTGCGTGAAGCGGCTGATCGAGGAGGCCCGCAAGGAAGTCGCTCGCTGAGAGCGGGATCGGAGAAGGAAGTTGCGAGACTTTCCGCGAAAGAAGACGATTGTTCTTTTTAAAGAACAATCGTAGGATCGCCTCATGACCTCGCCTCAGCACCCCGATCATCATCTAGAAACCCGCCTCGTTCACGAGGGCTCTCAACGCACGCCTTTCGGTGAGACGTCCGAAGCGCTCTTCCTGACCCAAGGCTTCGTCTATGAAAGCGCGGAAAGTGCCGAGAGGCGTTTCCTGAACGAGGAGCCCGGCTACAGCTACAGCCGCTACTCCAACCCCACGATCGATGCCTTCGAGCAGCGCATCGCCTCCCTCGAAGGAGCCGAGGCGGCCCGTGCGACGGCGAGCGGCATGGCCGCAGTGACGGCCGCCATGGTCGGGCAGGTTCAGGCCGGTGACCATGTGGTTGCCGCGCGTGCCCTCTTCGGTTCCTGCCGGTGGGTCGTGGAGGATCTCCTGCCCCGCTTCGGCGTCGGCTGTACCCTCGTCGATGGAGCGGATCTCAGCCAATGGCGCGAGGCCGTCCGGCCGGAGACGAAAGCCTTTCTTCTCGAGACACCGACCAATCCGAGCCTCGACATCATCGACATCGCCGCCGTCGCTGCCATTGCACACGAGGCCGGCGCAACGCTAACGGTCGACAACGTCTTTGCCACACCGCTCTTCCAGAAGCCCCTGGCGCTGGGTGCCGATTGCGTCGTCTATTCCGCGACCAAGCACATCGATGGACAGGGACGATGTCTCGGCGGCGTCATCCTGGCGTCCACCGAATTCATCGAGACGAAGGTGCAGCAGTTCCTGCGCATGACGGGACCGTCGATCTCGCCCTTCAATGCCTGGGTGCTCCTGAAGGGATTGGAGACGCTTCCGCTTCGCGTCGAGAAGCAGACTGCAACCGCAGGCTATCTGGCGGACGCGCTCCACGATCATTCCAAGCTTCAGCGCCTCATCTATCCAGGACGAGCCGATCATCCTCAGGCCGAGCTGATCCGACGCCAGATGAGCGGCGCCTCCACCATGATCGCCCTCGAGGTGAAGGGTGGAAAGGCCGGTGCCTTCCGGTTCCTGAATGCGCTGAACCTGATCCGAATCTCGAACAATCTCGGCGATGCGAAAAGCCTCGTCACGCATCCGGCGACGACCACTCACCAGCGCTTCACGCCCGAACAGCGGGCCGAGATGAGCATCCCAGATGGACTCGTGCGCCTCTCCGTCGGGCTGGAGCACCGCGACGATCTGCTGGCGGATCTTACCCGTGCTCTCGAGTGCGCGTGAGAACGGCTCGTTCTTGCTGCAAGAAACCGGTCGCACGTTGACCTGAGCGCAGGAGAAGCCAGCCGGCGATCAGCATAGCGGCACCCCAGATCAGAAAGCCCAGGTCCCAATAGATCCATTGCTCCCGTGGCACGGTTTCGTTGACGTGATGAAGGCCGAGAAGCTGATGGTTGACCGTGCCCTCAACCACATTGAACAGACCGAAGCCTATCAGGAGAGTGCCGAAGAGCAGCTTGCTCGACCAGCGGAGATGGGTGCGCCGTGCGGCCCGCCATAGAAGTCCCAGCCCAATGGCGACGAACACGTAGGTGAGCGCATGAAAGAGCCCGTCCCAGAACGTGTTGATCTTCAGGTTCTCAAGGCTGTCGGGCGGATAGCCGGCAGCCGTGACCATATGGTGCCACTGCAGCAATTGATGCAGGACGATCCCGTCGAAAAAGCCGCCGAGGCCGAGACCGAAGAAGATGCCGGCTGAAACAGGAAAGCTTGCACTTTCTCGAGCGATCTCGCGGTCCATGGCGCCTCTGGCCCTTGGGCGCCTTTATTGAGGTGACTGAGAAGGAGCCGGAGTTGCCGGCGGCCTCGTGGTCGTTCCCTGCTGGGATTGTATCCGGTCGAACATCCGCAGAGCGGCATCGACACAGGCTTGCGTGGACTCTCGATTGCCACAGACGATGCGAAGCTGCGTGTCGCCGCTGCGCAGGAAGAAACGAGCGCCACGCTCAGAACGCTCACTCCGGTCGTCCTCGTCATCGTCCCGCATGATCGGGCCGCTGCGATGATCCCTGTCGCGGTCCCATCTGTCTCGCCCTTCACGCCAACTTCCACGGTCGTAGCCATCACGATCTCGCGATGATTCCTGGCCGAAAGCACCTGTCGCGAAAAGAGCGAGACCGGCAGCCAGAATGAAAGCACTTTTCATATGAAGCTCCATTCGGAGACACGCGAAAGAAGAACCCGGTTTCTTTCGCGATGCACCCTGACAATTGCGTGTCGTTACGCATGAAAGTGAACAGGCCACAGGGCTCATGGTTCCTGATGCTGGACCTCAATCCTTCTTCCGGACGTCGCCTCCAGGCAAAGCACCTACGACTAACGTCGTAGCATCTGCATGGTGTTGGAAAGTAAAACTTTCTCCTGGATCCAGCATGACCCAGGTTTCATCTGCAGCCACTTGCACGACCTGCCAAAATGACGCACCATCGATCAAGGAATAACGCGTTCCAGCACAAGAAAGCGCGGTCCTTCACAATAAAGGGGGTGAGGGAGGACGCTGTGAAGAAAGACAACTCGTCTGCGCCAAAGACTTCAAGTGAATCCAAGCAATCGCGCCGCCGGTTCCTGCAGGTGGCCGGCCTGGGAGCAGCAGCAACAGTCGCGGTTCCCCAGATATCCAGAGCCCAGACGGCCACATGGAAATTCCAATCGACTTGGCCGAACCGGGACATCTTCCACGAGTTCTGCAACGACTTCGCCAAACGCGTGAACGATATGTCCGGAGGGCGTCTGAAAATCGACGTTCTCGCCTCCGGGGCGGTCGTTCCGGCCTTCCAGCTCCAGGATGCCGTCCATGCCGGCATCCTCGACGGCGGCCACGGCGTTGCCGCCTATTGGTACGGCAAGAACAAGGCCTTCGCGCTCTTCGGCACGGGTCCATCCTTCGGCTGGAACGCCAATTCCTTCCTGGATGGATGAACTATGGCGGCGGCTACGATCTCTATAACGAGTTGCAGAACCAGATCCTGAAGCTCAACATCGTCGGCTTCGTATCCGGTCCCATGCCCGCCCAGCCTCTCGGCTGGTTCAAGAGCGAAGTGACCTCCGCCGATGTCTTCAAGGGCCTGAAATACCGCACCGTCGGACTTGCCGCCGACCTCAACCGCCAGCTCGGCGCCGCAGTGACCATTCTTGCAGGCGGCGAGATCGTGCCGGCGCTGGAGCGCGGGGTTATCGATGGAGCCGAGTTCAACAATCCATCCTCGGATCTGGTGCTCGGCTTTCCCGACGTCTCGAAGAACCTGATGCTCCAGAGCTATCACCAGTCCGGCGAGACCTTCGAGCTCATCTTCAACAAGACGAAGTATGATGCGCTTTCGCCCGAGTTGAAGGCCATCATCAAATATGCCGCCGAGTCGGAATCGGCGGACATGTCCTGGAAGGCGCTCGATCGCTACTCGAAGGATCTCGAAGCCATCCGCGCCCGCGGCGTCAAGGTGGCGAAGACGCCCGACTCGGTGCTGAAGGCTCAGCTCGACGCCTGGAACAAGGTCATCGACGAATTCTCGAAGGATCCTTTCTTCAAGAAGGTGATCGACAGCCAGAAGGCCTGGGTGCAGCGCACCTATGCCTATGAGCGTCTGAACGAACCTTCGCGTGACATGGCCTACGACCACTTCTTCAAGACGACCTGAAGAATGGCGCGGGAGCCTATTCCCGTCTGAAGGACTCCTTTCAAAAACGAGGGCGGCAGGAGAAATGCGGCCCTCGCGACACGTTCCGAAGGCTCGTGAAAGGGCTTCGATCCATGCGCTTCGTCTATTTCATCGACCGCATCAACACCTTCATCGGAAAAACGGTCGCCTGGGCCATCCTCGGTCTGACCTTCGCGATCTGCTACGAGGTATTCTCGCGCTATGTGTTGCGGTCGCCGACCGAATGGGCGTTCGACGCGAGCTACATGCTCTATGGCCTGCTCTTCATGGTGGCTGGACCCTACACGCTGGCCCGCAACAACCATGTGAGAGGCGATTTCCTTTACCGCAATTGGCAGCCTCGGCGGCAGGCGGGGTTGGACCTCGTGCTCTATTTCCTGTTCTTCTTTCCCAGCATTCTTGCGCTCGTTTATGCCGGCCTGCCGTTTACGGAGATGTCCTGGATGATGAACGAGCATTCGATGAATTCGCCCAATGGACCGCCGATCTATCCGTTCAAGGCGCTCATTCCCATTGTGGGCGTACTGATGGCGTTTCAGGGTATGGCGGAGGTCATCCGCTGCATCGTCTGCCTGCGCCAAGGTGAGTGGCCGCCGCGCCTCCATGACGTCGAAGAAACCGAAAAGCTCATTCTCGAGCAAGCCGAACAACAAGGCCTTACCAAGGGGACCGTCTGATGCTGGCATCGTGGGGGCTGGGAAATCCCGAACTGGGCGTGCTGATGCTCGGCCTGTTCGTGGTTTTCATCATGTTCGGATTTCCCATTGCGTTCACGCTGATGGCTTTGGGCTTCGGCTTCGGCTACTTCGCCATGGGCGACATCGTGTTCGCCCTCGTGGTGCAGCGTGCCTATTCGGTGATGACGAACGATACGCTCGTCGCGATCCCGCTCTTCGTCTTCATGGGCTACATCATCGAGCGAGCGAATATTCTCGATCGCTTGTTCCACTCGATCCAGATCGCCGTCGGCGGACTTCCCGGCTCGCTCGCCATCGCGACGCTGATGACATGCGCCATGTTTGCCACCGCGACGGGCATCGTCGGCGCGGTCGTTACCCTCATGGGGCTTCTCGCTTTCCCAGCCATGCTGCGCGCCGGCTATGACGTGCGCCTCTCGGCCGGCGTGGTCTGCGCCGGCGGCTGCCTAGGCATTCTCATCCCGCCCAGCGTGATGCTGATCCTCTACGGGGCGACCGCGGGCGTGTCCGTGCCGAAGCTCTATGCCGGCGCCCTCTTCCCGGGACTGATGCTCGCCGGCCTCTACATGCTCTACGTTCTTATCCGCTGCGCGCTCAATCCAAGCCTCGCGCCCAAGCTGCCGCCGGAACAGCGCAAGGCTTCGTTGGTGAAGATCTTCTGGTCCCTCGCCACATCGTTCTTCCCCCTGGCGCTGCTCATCCTGTCCGTTCTCGGCGCGATCTTCTTCGGCATCGCAACGCCGACCGAGGCCGCCGCCGTGGGCGCGCTCGGCAGCCTTCTGCTCGCAGCCGCCTATCGCTCGCTCTCGTTCGGCAAGCTGAGGGAATCGGTGATCCTGACGGCGCGCACATCAGCCATGGTGTGCTGGCTCTTCGTCGGGTCCTTCATCTTCTCCTCGATCTTCGCCTTCCTCGGTGGACACCAACCGATCGAGGCCTTCGTCACGCATCTGAACCTGTCCCCCTTCTGGTTCCTCATCCTGACGCAGGTGATCATCTTCGTGCTCGGCTGGCCATTGGAATGGACGGAAATCGTCGTGATCTTCGTACCGATCTTCCTGCCGCTTCTCGATAATTTCGGCATCGATCCGATCTTCTTCGGCATTCTGATCGCGCTCAACATTCAGACATCGTTCCTGTCGCCACCTGTCGCCATGGCGCCCTTCTATCTGAAGGGCGTCGCGCCGCCGCATGTGAACATCAACGATATCTTCGCAGGCGTGATGCCGTTCCTGCTGCTGGTTATCGTTGCCATGGCGATGTTCTACATCTTCCCGGGAATCGGCCTCTGGCTGCCGCGTTATCTCTATGGCTGAGCTTGAAGAGCTGGACGCTCGAAGCTTCGCATGAAGCAGTTGGTTGAGGGGCGGAACCCTGACTTCAGCTCCACGTTGGCCTCCTGTTCATGCTGCAAATGGAGGCCATCATGAAGTGCCAGTTCTGCCAACAGGAGATCGAGAACCCCTGCCATAATGCTCAGGAGATGCAGCAGCGTGCGGCAAGCCATGTGGAGCGTTGCGAGCATGCTCTCCAGGACCGGCAGGGCATGGGATCCGGCTCACATCGCAGCGATATTCAAAGCAACGGGTGAGGCCATGGCCGGCAAGGCTGAAGACCGCGCTCAAGGCTTGGCCGAGCGAAGCGTGAACACCAGCATCGTGCATCCAACCGAGGGCAACTCCGATCGTCGGATTCGAGACGGCCATTCCGCAAGCGACCGCCACCTGACCGAGAACGATCAACGCGAAGGTATGGAGAAAACCGATCCTGGAAATCCGAAAGCTTAAGGCGCATGAAGCCTTGGCAGTGTGCCGAACGCCTGGAAATCCCGGATGAGACCGTCCTGGAAGAAGGTGTAAGGCCGGAAGCAGAAGTCCACGGGTCCCCGTAACGAACGGGTCACCCAACGCAGTTCACCACTGAGAGAGTTGCTTCGACGGCCCGTAAAAGCGGGCCGTTCCTATGTCGGATTCCTTCTTATCGGAGACGATGCGATAGACTGGCAAAGCCGCTGGCAATACATGACATTTAATAACGTTAATCCTTCCAAGTAACCTCGAATATTTATTGTGATTTTCCACACATCGGACATTGTGCTCGCGGTTGTAGTGAAAACGTAAACAAACCAACCGGGGAATACTTTCAGGAGGACCTTTATGACTGCGTCGTCGCTCAGCTTCAAACTTGCTGTTTTGTTCGTCATTGCAGGCATGGCGATGGGAATCGGGATGGCGGCTTCCCAGGACCATTCGATCATGCCGGCCCATGCGCACCTGAACCTGCTCGGGTGGGTGTCGCTGTTCCTCTTCGGCATTTATTACGAGCGCCGCCCGGCCCTCGATGCGAGCCGCCTGGCCCTGGTCCAGGTCATTGTCTGGTCTGTCGGCACCGTCATCCTGACCATTGCCGTTGCCGCCCTTCATCTCGGCTACACAGCTTTCGATCCGGTTGCCGCGATTGCATCGCTCATCGTGCTGGCCGCAATGGTACTGTTCGCCTATTTCGTCTTCAGGCCTGCTCGTGGCATCGCTTCGTCACCGACGGCTCGCCTGACGCCCGCCGAGTGAAAAGCATGCAGACGGGGCGGCGCCTGCCGCCCCGGAACCATCGCTGCTGTCGGCAGGTCTTAATTCGCGCCGGCAGAACCTGCCGCTCTTTTGAGCGCAGCTGAATTAGCCATGTCCAGAAAAGCAAAAGCCTCGCACGAGGCGAGGCTGCTTATCGAACCTTTGGCGCTCCCTAGGGGACTCGAACCCCTGTTTTCGCCGTGAGAGGGCGACGTCCTAGACCGCTAGACGAAGGGAGCTAGCAAGGTTGAGGCCGCTCGTATAACCACCCTTCTGAATCCCTTCAAGTCCTTTTGCTGAAAAAAGCGAACGGCCCAGGTGAAATGAGGATGCGGTGAACGACACGACTCAACAGGAATGGCTCTTGGAAGACGGCATGGCGGCCGAGCGGCTGGATCGGGTGCTGGCACGCCTTCAGGCAGATCTGTCGCGGAGCCGCCTACAGGCGCTCATTCGTGACGGTCAGGTTGCCGTCGATGACACGCCGGTCCTCGATCCGAACCGGAAGGTGGCAGGCGGTGTTCGGATCACCCTGACAGTGCCGCCGCCCGTTCCTGCAGAGCCCGCCGGCGAAGCGATCGATCTCACCATCGTCTACGAGGACGACGACGTGATCGTCATCGACAAGCCCCCGGGCCTCGTGGTTCATCCGGCGGCCGGGCACGATTCCGGCACTCTGGTGAACGCCCTCATCGCCCATTGCGGCGAGAGCCTTTCGGGGATCGGCGGCGTGAGGCGGCCCGGCATCGTCCATCGCCTCGACAAGGACACGTCAGGCCTGCTGGTGGTCGCCAAGAACGACCTCGCTCATCAGGCGCTCGCAGCACAATTCGCCGATCACGGCCGGACCGGCCCCTTGGAGCGCGCCTATCTGGCGATCCTCTGGGGCGTGCCCGAGCGGCGGCGGGGAACCGTGGAGGCGGCGCTCGCCCGCAGCACCCATAACCGCGAGAGGATCGTCGTGGTGGGAGAGGATCGTGGCCGTTATGCCATCACCCACTACGAGGTCCTGGAAGGCTTGCCTCCCGCCAACCCTATCGCAAACCTGGTCCGATGCGAGCTGGAGACGGGCCGCACGCACCAGATCCGGGTTCACATGGCCCATCTCGGCCATCCCCTCCTGGGCGATGCGACCTACGGCTCCGGCTTCAAGACCAAGGCGAACCGTCTCTCGGAGCCGCAGAAGGAGGCGCTGAACGCCCTGAATCGACAGGCCCTGCATGCCGCGATCCTCGGCTTCGAGCATCCGCGCAGCGGAGAATTCATGCGTTTCGAGAGCCCCCTTCCCCTGGATATGGCAGCGCTTCTCCAGGCTTTGCGAGTTGCAATCTAGCGTCAATCGGTCGCAAAATCAGGTTACGCTGGCACCCTTGCGACTCTGAAGCGTTCACCACGTCTTGAAGCCTGAGGCCTCTATTCGGACAACGTTGAACCGCTTATATAGAGGGCAGGGTGGCCGGCCATGGAGGGGGGCCACCCCAGGCTTGCCTCGTGTTGAGGGAGCCAAAGGAGGAGACAATATGGCTGCAGCGCTTCCAGTGCTTGCCAATGAAGGGGGCCTTTCGCGCTATCTCGACGAAATCCGTCGCTTCCCCATGCTCGAGCCGCATGAGGAGTACATGCTCGCCAAAAGCTGGCGTGAGCATGGAGATCGCGAAGCGGCCCATAAGCTCGTGACGTCCCACCTGCGCCTGGTCGCCAAGATCGCCATGGGCTATCGCGGCTATGGCCTGCCGATCGGCGAGGTGGTGTCGGAAGGCAATGTCGGTCTGATGCAGGCCGTCAAACGCTTCGAGCCCGACAAAGGCTTCCGCCTCGCCACATATGCCATGTGGTGGATCAAGGCGGCGATTCAAGAATACATCCTGCGCTCCTGGTCCCTCGTGAAGATGGGCACCACCGCGAACCAGAAGAAGCTGTTCTTCAACCTGCGCAAGGCAAAGGGCCGCATCTCCGCGTTCGAGGAAGGTGATCTTCGCCCCGACCACGTGAAGCAGATCGCCACCCAGCTCGGCGTGACCGAGCAGGACGTGGTGGACATGAACCGCCGCCTCGGAGGCGACGCCTCCCTCAATGCGCCCTTGCGCGACGAAGGCGAAGGTGGCGGCGAATGGCAGGATTGGCTGGTCGACACCGGCCAGAGCCAGGAGCAGGTGCTCGTCGAGGAGGAGGAGGGCCAGAACCGTCTGGCCGCCTTGCGCTCGGCGCTCTCGGTGCTCAATCCGCGCGAGCGCCGCATCTTCGAGGCGCGCCGCCTGTCTGACGATCCGATCACGCTCGAAGAGCTCTCCACCGAGTTCGGCGTGTCCCGGGAACGCGTCCGTCAGATCGAGGTGCGGGCCTTCGAGAAGATCCAGGAAGCGGTCAAGAAGAACCTGACCCAGATCGAGACCTCGTCGGCCGACGCTTAAACCGCCGACAGCGGAAGCATGGAAAAGCCGCGCATCGAGCGCGGCTTTTTTGTTGTCAGAGATCGGTTCGTCTTACTGCCACTGATTGAAAGCGTCGTTGAGGATCTGGCTGCCCGAGCCGCCTTTCTCGAAGCTCAGGATCGCGCGCTGGCCGGACGCCATCCGCACCGGCAGGTCGATCCAGTTGCGGCGCACGAACAGCTGGGTGTTGCGTGCCACATCGACCTGGAGATTGGAGAGGCCGATCAGGAACAGGTTCTCGCGCACCGGCACCGGAAGCCCGGCGACCGGGGTTCCGCGAGCGGCTTCCTCATCCTTGAACTGCAGCAGGCCCACATCCCGGATGACACGGTTCGTGTCGCCTTCGCGGGTGGTGAAGGTGAGTTCGACCGTATGCGAAGCGGGCAGCGTCGCGTCGAGGTTGCGCCTCAGCACCATGCGCATCGTCAGCCCGGCATCGGGCACCTCGATCTGGGCGCTGACCGCTTTCTCGAGCGGCTGACCCTGACCGGGATTCACGTCCTCGAGACGCCACGTCACGCGACCGACCTGCGCCTTCGGGGTCTGCGGACTGGTGGGATCCTCCTCATAGAAGACCGCGCGCTGCACCACACCCGCCTCTTGGCGGGGCGCGGGAGTGGGAGCGGTCGTGGGAGCAGCCTGACCGCCGACCCGCTCGTTGATCTTGGAATCGGCAGGAGCCGGCTGCGGGGCTGCCGCGACAGGTGTTTCGGGAGCCAGATCTTCGGGCTTGTCGCGCCACAGGAAGGCGAAGGCGGCAATGGCCGCGATCACGAGCGCCAGAACCGATCCGAAGATGATGGTCCGAGCCCGCCCCTTGCCCTGCATGGCCGGATGAGGACGGCTGTCGATCTTGGGCCGCGCCACCGCGGGCTCGGCATAAGTGTCCCCGGCCTCTTCCTCGGCGGCGGCTGGAGGAGCGGGAGCGCGCAAGCCATGGACCGAGCCTGTGTTCCGAGGTCCCTCGGGCGCCGGCTGATCGTCGGCCAGCATGTTCGAGAAGGCATCGGGATCGAACCCGGCCGCAGGCACGGTGTGATCCGCCTCGACTCGGGCGATGGCTTCGTCGAGGGAGCGGCTCTCCTGCTGGATCTCCGGCTCGCTCAGGGGCGGGTTGAGAGAACGCAGCTGCGCGATCAGAGCCGTGCGGGCACGCTCATACACGGCGTGCCGCTTGTCGGGCGTCTGCTCGGGCAAGCCTTCGACGGCTCGTGCGATGAGAGGGTAATAATCTGCCATTTCTCTTTGGGAATGACCCGCCGTGGCTCCGTCGTCAACCCTCAAAGGGGTTCTTCATGAGGATTGTGTCGTCACGCTCCGGCGAGGTGGAGAGCACGGCGACGGGCGCTCCGATCAATTCCTCGACGCGGCGGACGTATTTGATCGCCTGTGCCGGAAGGTCAGCCCAGGAGCGCGCTCCTGCGGTCGAACCGCTCCAGCCTTCGATCTCTTCGTAGATCGGCTCGACGCGCGCCTGAGCGCCCTGGCTCGCCGGGAAGTAATCGATGGTCTCGCCATCGAGCTTGTATCCGACGCCGATCTTGATCGTCTCGAAGCCGTCGAGGATGTCGAGCTTGGTGAGGGCGATGCCGTCGATGCCGGAGGTGCGCACCGTCTGGCGCACGAGCGTGGCATCGAACCAGCCGCAGCGGCGCTTGCGGCCCGTCACCACGCCGAACTCCTTGCCCTTCTGGCCGATTAGCTCGCCGGTCTCGTCGAACAGCTCGGTCGGGAACGGCCCCTCGCCCACGCGGGTCGTATAGGCCTTGGCGATGCCGAGCACGTAGCCGACGCCGCCCGGGCCGAGGCCGGAGCCGGTCGCCGCCTGTCCGGCCACCGTGTTGGAAGACGTGACGAAGGGATAGGTGCCGTGATCCACATCGAGCAGCGCGCCCTGTGCGCCCTCGAACAGGATGCGCTTGCCGGCGCGACGCTCCTCGTCGAGCAGGCGCCACACGGCATCCATGTAGGGCAGGACCTTGGGCGCGACCGAAGCCAGCTCGTCATAGATCGCCTTGGGCTCGAACTCGTCGAGACCGAAGCCGCGGCGCAGGGCGTTGTGATGCGTGAGCAGCCGCTCGATCTTCTCAGGCAGAGACGAGAGGTCGGCGAGGTCCATGAGCCGGATGGCGCGGCGGCCGACCTTGTCCTCGTAGGCCGGGCCGATGCCGCGCTTGGTGGTGCCGATCTTCGTGCCGGCGCTGCCGCTTTCGCGCAACGCATCGAGCTCGCGGTGGATGGAGAGAATCAGCGTGGCGTTTTCAGCGACGCGCAGGTTCTCGCGGCTGATCGAGACGCCCTGCTCGCTCAGACGCTGCACCTCGCCGGCGAGCGCATGCGGATCGAGCACGACGCCGTTGCCGATGACGGAGAGCTTGCCCGGACGCACAACGCCGGAGGGCAGGAGCGAGAGCTTGTAGACCTTGTCGCCGATCACGAGGGTATGGCCGGCATTGTGACCGCCCTGGAACCGCACGACCACGTCCGCCTGTTCGGACAACCAATCGACGATCTTGCCCTTGCCTTCGTCGCCCCACTGGGCGCCCACGACAACCACGTTCGCCATCGCTCAAGCCTCACATAAAAAAACCCCGGCGCAAGGCCAGGGTTGGGTAAAAACCTTGCAAACCCTCATCGTGGATCGCGCGCCTCAGGTCAAGGCGGAATGAGCCTCGATTCCTCGATCATATGTGTCGTGAAGGGCGGGAATATGATTTTCCGTCGGGCAGAGGGCGTGAACATTGCTCGCCGGCGGGGAACAGGCCCGGGTGCAGTCTGTCGCACACTCTGTTCCCTCGCGGGGAAGGATCGAGGGTCGGGTCGTGACCTCGGAGCAGGCGCGTGACGAATATCGTCATGGCCCGCTTCTCCCCGTCCTCTCCCCGGACTTGGTCCAGGGATCGGTGCTGGTGATCCCGATGAAGGGAACGCGGCGCTCGTCTGATCGGGATGGCCGGGACCGGCCCGGCCATGACGGTGAGGAAAGCCGCAGATTGGGGCACGCCTGAGGAGCGAAGCGTCGCGCAGGACGGCGCGCTTCCGGTGCTCTCCGGAGCCTCCTTCGAGACGCCGCTTGCAGCGGCTCCTCAGGATGAGGGCTGTGAGACTGACAGCGTGAATCGGTGGATACGTTCTGCCCTCGCACCCTCCGACTGCACCCTCCGACGTCATCACCGGCTTTGTGCCGGTGATCTCGATGGATCGAAGCGCTGTGCTTTTCCGCATCCGGATGGCCGGCCATGACGTGGTGGGTGTGATGACGGGCGCAGGGACGATGTGTCTGTCCAAGAGCCAGCACCCGTAGGCCCAGGGCTTGAGAGCCCTGAGCCATGAGGATGATCGAGGGTGGTGCGAATGGCAGCCCGGCTCGATGGCTATGGTGGAATGGAAGAGCCGGACGGCGCCTCGCACGCGGGACTGTTAGGCGTTTCGACTTGGACCAGCACAGGGCTGCCAAGGGCCTCCCGCCAACCGGCGTGCGAGGCCTGCTGCAGGACCGCTCCCCGCCCCACATCTGCGACGCCTCGCGAGCGCGCCCCCCGTCGGGCCGGGATGAGCACGGGTCGAGCCCAGATGATACACAGTGTCAAGAACAAAGTGAGAACATAGTCCGCAGGCCTGGCTATAATCCTCCCCGTCATCACCGGCCTTGTGCCGGTGATCCCGATCCGTAAAGCGAAGCACCTCACCGGATCGGGATGGCCGGGGCAGGCCCGGCCATGACAAGGAGAGCGGCGGTTCGGGATGGCATCGTCCGGTTCACCTTCCCTCTCACCTCCTCAGGATGCGGCTGGAGAGACGGGAAGGCAGGCGGGAATGGCGGCACAGCCATCATTTGACAAACACGATGCGGTGTAGGAGCCTCGGCCCATCATGTTGAGCCTTCTACGCCATCGTCGCGGCCTGCATCGGGCAGGCAACCTCATCGCGGGCCAGTAGCCCCGAGCTCAACGCGCGTCTGCGCTCCGAGCTCGGGGCGCCTCATACGATCTGAACCACCGGACATGGTGTGAGGCTGGATGCCGGCTGAGCCGGCGCGGCGACACTGGTATCGCGGCTTCATGCGGGCGCTCCGTGCCGCGAAGGCAGGATCGTCCACGGTCAGACGAACTCAACCGCGCTCCTCCGCCTGCGAAGGCCCTGATCGGCGGGACCACCACACAGCCCGGGACGCCTATGCCCGCGCCCCGCAATCCATCTCACGACCGACCGGAATCCAATGGCGATCCCGGTGCCTGTTGCAGCGTCGCGCGCTGCAGCATCTTCAAAAAGGAAATATCGAATGACCAAGAGAACAAGCGGCAGGGCGAAGCCACGGATCACTCTGACGGCGGCCGATCACGAAAAACTCTCAACCCTTGCCGCAGCGGCCCTGCACACGATGCCGGACGTGGCACGGGAGCTCGCCGAGGAACTCGATCGGGCTCATATCCTGCCTGAGGGAAAGCGACGCGCAGACATTGTCTACATGGGCTGCGAAGTCGATTTCCGCGATGACACCGCGGGCCGCGTGCAGACAGTCACCCTGGTTTATCCGCACGAAGCCGACATATCGAAGGGAAAGATCTCGGTGCTGACGCCGATCGGGACCGCTCTCATCGGGCTCCCGCTGGGACAATCGATCGGCTGGACCACCCGCACGGGTGAATCGAAGCGCCTGACCGTGCTGCAGGTGAGCAACGCCGCCGCGGCGGAACGGGAGCCCGTCTGAGCAGCCACGCCTGAAGACACCCTGCTCGTCATGGCCGGGCTTGTTCCGGCCATCCACGTCCTCTGCCGAAGCGCGTGTGCGAACGCGACGAGCGAGAAGCCTCACGCCCGTCCGCGCACGCTCTTTTGCGTCTTCACGCGATGCTCGATGAAGTTGCGGATTTCGCGGATGCGGCGATGGGGGTCGAGGATTTCCGCATCGATGCCGTGCCGCCAGGCGAGGTCGAAGCGGGACGGATCCTTGTCGAGGGCGGACAGATCCTGCGTATAGGCAACGGCCTCTTCAGCCGTCCGGCAGAAGCCCTCCCTCACCAGGATGTCCGTCCGGCGGCTCAGGATGGCGGCGAGTTCGCTTAAGGAGAACTCGGGATGATACTGCACGCCCCAGAACACGCCGCCATTCTGGCGGATCTCGGCGGCCTGGACCGGCGAGATGGCATTGCTCGCCAGCACCGTGCAGTCGCCCGGCAGGGCCGTGACCACGTCGAGATGAATGGCGGGCGCATCGTAAGCCGCGGGACGTCCCTCGAGCAGAGGGTGAGTGCGGCCTGCCTCGGTGGCCGTGAGCTTGCGCGCGATGCCCACTTCGCGCCCGAGCGGGTTCGGCCGCACGTCCCCGTCCGCCGCGACGGCCGCCACCTGCAGGCCCCAACAGGAGCCGAAGGACGGGGTCCGGGACGCATAGACCGCCCGCATCAGGTCGATCTGGCGTAGGATGTCGGGCGTGCGGTCGTAGATGTTGAGATGGGAGCCGGTGAGCACGATGCCGTCGTAGGATTCGAGCCCGGCCGCATCCGGCAGGTTCGCGCCCTCGTCCGTCGGAAAGGCGATGTCGCAGACGGAATCGTCATCAATGCCGTGAATCACCTCCGCGTAGGACTCCGAGAGCGTGAGTCCATAGGCTTCCTTGTGGGCCTGCCTTGCACCCCGCGTATTGCCCTCAACCACCAGAAACCGTAAGGCCATGCGTGTCACCCGCTTTCTTTCGTGCCGGTTTAGCCGAACGGCACGCGGCGGCAAGCGCAATAAGGTCCGGCCTCCGATGAAATTTCTGAATTCGCTCCGGCAAGGCCTTTGGGGGCGGGCCTATGTTCTCCTGGTCCTCACCACGCTCATGTGGGCCGGCAACGGCATCGCCGGCCGGCTCGCCATCGGCGAGGTCTCGCCCATGGTGCTGACCTGCCTGCGCTGGATCGTCGTCGTGGCGATCCTGCTGCCCCTCGTCGGGCGGCAGCTCGTGGCCGAGTGGGCGAAATTCAAAGCCCGCTGGCTGTTCACCATCCTCATGGGGGTCTTCGGCTTCACCGCCTTCAACGCATTGTTCTATGCCGCCGCCCATCACACCAGCGCGGTCAACCTCACCATCTTCCAGGGCTCGATTCCCGTCTTCGTGCTTCTCGGCATGATCCTCGTCTTCCGCGCCCGCGTGATCCCGCTGCAGATCCTAGGCATGATCGTCACGCTGATCGGCGTGATCATGGTGTCCGTCAAAGCCGACTGGGAGATCCTGAAGACGCTGGCGATCAATATCGGCGACGTGTGGATGCTGATCGCCTGCGTGTTCTATTCGATCTACACGCTGGGCCTGCGCTATCGTCCGGAGATGCCGGGCCTCGTGTTCTTCGCCGCCATGGCCGTCGTGGCCTTCGCCAGTTCCCTGCCCCTCGTGGGCGTGGAGATGATTCAGGGCACGGCGCAGTTCCCCACGCCGAAGGGCTGGCTCATCCTGCTCTATGTCGCGCTCCTGCCCTCGCTGCTCTCGCAGATCTTCTTCATCCGCGGCGTGGAGCTGATCGGCCCGGCGCGAGCGGGGCTCTTCGTCAATCTCGTGCCGGTGTTCGGCGCCCTGCTCGCGGTGGTCCTGCTCGGCGAGCCTTTCGCGACCTATCACGCGCTGGGTCTGGCGCTGGTGCTCGGCGGCATCTGGCTGGCAGAACGGCGGCGGTAGGCATTGACGCCCTATATCCCGACTCTCCGCGTCACGGCAGGGCTTGTCCCGGCCATCCGGATCATTTGAAGGCCGCGCCTCAGTCGATCGGGATCACCGGCAAGGCCGGTGATGACGTCGTAAGTGTGACAGCCCGCTGCCTCTAATCCGCGAACACCACCGTCTTGCGGCCGTTGAGCAGGATGCGGTCTTCCAGGTGATAGCGCACGGCGCGGGCCAGGACGCGGCGTTCGATGTCGCGTCCCTTGCGCACGAGATCCTCCGCCGAGTCGCGGTGCGTGATCGATTCCACGTCCTGCGTGATGATCGGGCCTTCGTCGAGATCGGACGTCACGTAATGCGCGGTCGCGCCGATCAGCTTCACGCCGCGGGCATGAGCCTGATGGTAGGGCTTGGCGCCCTTGAAGCTAGGAAGAAACGAGTGGTGGATGTTGATGCAGCGTCCGGCGAGCTTTGCCGCGAGACCGTCCGACAGCACCTGCATGTAGCGCGCGAGCACCACGAGATCGGCCCTGGAGTCGCGGATGACCTCCCAGACCCTGGCTTCCTGTTCGCGCTTCGTGTCCTTCGTGACGGGAAGGCAGTGAAACGGAACGTTGCCGAGATCCACATGGCTGTAGGTTTCGGCCGGATGATTGGCGATGACGCCGACGGGCTCGAAATCGAGCTCGCCGATGCGCCAGCGATAGAGCAGATCCGCGAGGCAATGATCGAATTTCGAGACCAGCAGCATAACCCGGCGCTTCTCGCCGGGATCGCGCAGGGTCCATGTCATGCCGAAGCGCTCAGAGAGCGGCACGAAGCCGCTCTTCAAGGCATCGATATCGCTCTTCCCCGACACGGGATCGAACACGACACGCATGAAGAAGCGATCCGTCTGCGTATCGTCGTATTGCTGGGCGTCGAGGATGTTGAGACCCGCATCTGACAGATGCCCGGCCACGGCGGCCACGATACCGGGACGGTTCGCGCAGGCGAGCGTCAGGACGAAGCGTTGTGAAGGGACATGGGCCATCATGCTTACCTCAGCGTCTTGCATGTCGCATCTTCCGGCAAAGTCGACGCCGGTTTGCCGGAAGAGGCGTTTAGAACCGCACGGCGCGGGCGCGCTTGACCTGCGGAATCTCCTCGATCTTGCGCAGGAGTTCATCGGAGACCGGCTGGTCGACCGACACGAAGCAGATGGCGTCGCCGCCCGGTTTGTCGCGACCGAGCGCGAAGGTCGCAACGTTCACGCCTGACTCGCCGAGCAGCGTGCCGAAGCGTCCGATGAAGCCGGGCTTGTCGTCGTTGCGCACATAGATCATGTGCGGCGCGAACTCCGCATCGACCGCGATGTCCCGGATATCGAGCACGCGCGGCTTGCCGTCCTGGAACACGGTGCCGCCCGCATGGCGCGGCATGTCCTCGGCATCGACGATGATGCGGATGAAGCTTTCGTAGTCGCGGACCGCGCTCTCGCGCTTGACCTCCTCGACCGTGATGCCGCGCTCTCGCGCGACAACCGGAGCCGACACCATGTTGATGTCCTGCAGGAAGGGACGCAGCACGCCGGTCACGGCCGCCGAGGTCAGCGCGCGGGTGTTCATTTCCGCCACGGCGCCCTCGTATTCGATGCGGATGCCCTTGATCGAGGCTTCCGTGAGCTGGCCCAGGAAGGAGCCGAGTTTGTCGGCAAGCGCGACAAACGGCTTCAGGCGCGGCGCTTCCTCCGCGGTGATCGAGGGGAAGTTCACCGCGTTCTGGATCGCGCCCTGCAGCAGATAGTCCGACATCTGCTCGGCGACCTGCAGCGCCACGTTTTCCTGCGCTTCCGTCGTTGCGGCACCGAGATGCGGCGTGCAGACCACGTTGGGATGGCCGAAGAGCGGGTTGCTCGTGGCCGGCTCCTCGATGAAGACGTCGAAGGCCGCGCCCGCCACATGGCCGGAATCGAGCGCGGCACGAAGCGCCACCTCGTCGACGAGACCGCCGCGGGCGCAGTTGACGATGCGCACGCCCTTCTTGGTCTTGGCGATGTTTTCGGCCGAGAGCACGTTCTTCGTCTTCTCCGTCATCGGCACGTGCAGCGTGATGATGTCGGCGCGGCGTAAGAGATCGTCCAGCTCCACCTTCTCGACGCCGAGTTCGACCGCGCGCTCCGGAGACAGGAAGGGATCGTAGGCGATCACCTTCATGCGCAGGCCGATGGCGCGATCGGCCACGATGGACCCGATATTGCCGCAGCCGATGACACCGAGCACCTTGGCCGTCAACTCGACGCCCATGAAGCGGTTCTTCTCCCATTTGCCCGCTTGCGTGGAGGCGTCGGCCTGCGGGATCTGGCGCGCGAGCGCGAACATCATGGCGATCGCATGCTCGGCGGTGGTGATAGAATTGCCGAAGGGCGTGTTCATGACGATGACGCCCTTCGCCGTGGCGGCAGGGATCTCGACATTGTCGACGCCGATTCCGGCGCGGCCGATCACCTTCAGGTTCTTGGCCTGCTTGAGGATCTTCGCCGTGACCTTGGTGGCGGACCGTATGGCAAGGCCGTCATACTCGCCGATGATGGCGGCGAGTTTGTCCTTGTCCTTGCCGAGATCGGGCTGGAAATCGACCTCGATGCCGCGATCCTTGAAGATCTGCACGGCGGCGGGAGACAAAGCGTCGGAAATGAGAACGCGGGGAGCGGGCATGGGTTGAACCTCATGGCGTCATGGCCGGGCTCGTCCCGGCCATCCATGTTTGCCGGTATTGCAAGCTCAGCCCTCGAAAGGCGTGGATCCCTGGGACACGCCCGGGGATGACGGGACAGGGGTCAGTGAGCGTTACGCCGCTTTCGCGAGCTTCGCCTTTTCCTGCGCGAAGGCCCAGTCGAGCCAAGGCGTCAGGGCTTCCAGATCGGATTGCTCGACGGTGGCGCCGCACCAGATGCGAAGGCCGGAAGGCGCATCGCGATAGGCGCCGATGTCGAGAGCCACATTCTCCTTGTCGAGCGCTGTCGTGATGCCCTTGGCGACCTGCGCCACGGCCTCGGGGCCCTGTGCGACCACGTCCGGATCGGCGATGACGAGGCAGACGCTGGTGTTCGACGCGGTGGCGGGAACCTTGGCGAGATTGGCGATCCACGGGGTCTTCGCGACCCAATCGTGAATGACCTTCGCGTTGGCGTCGGCCTTGGCCACGAGCGCATTGAGTCCGCCGATGGACTTCGCCCATTCGAGCGCGTCGATGTAATCCTCGACGGCCAGCATGGAGGGCGTGTTGATCGTCTCGCCCTCGAAGATGCCTTCGATGAGCTTGCCGCCCTTGGTCATACGGAAGATTTTCGGCAGCGGCCAGGCCGGCTTGTAGGTCTCGAGCCGCTCCACCGCGCGGGGGGAGAGGATGAGCATGCCGTGGGCCGCTTCGCCGCCGAGAACCTTCTGCCAGGAGAAGGTGACCACGTCGAGCTTGGAAAAATCGAGCTTCTGCGCGAAGGCCGCCGAGGTGGCATCGCAGATGGTCAGCCCCTCGCGGTCGGCCGCGATCCAGTCGGCGTTCGGCACGCGCACGCCGGAGGTGGTGCCGTTCCAGGTGAAGACCACGTCGCGGTTCTTCGCATCGACCTGCTTGAGATCGGGGAGCTCGCCATAGGGCGCATTGACGACGCGGGCGTCGGCAAGCTTCAACTGCTTGATCACGTCCGTGACCCAGCCCTCGCCGAAGCTCTCCCAGGCCAGCATGTCGACCGGGCGAGCGCCCAGCATCGACCACAGCACCATCTCCACGGCGCCGGTGTCCGAGGCCGGCACGATGCCGATGCGGTAATCGGCCGGCACCTCCAGCACCTCGCGGGTGAGGTCGATGGCGAGCTTCAGGCGCGCCTTGCCGAGCTTCGCGCGGTGCGAGCGGCCGAGGCTGTCGGTCTTGAGGTTCTGGAGAGACCATCCGGGGCGCTTCGCGCAGGGGCCGGACGAGAAGAAAGGCGCGCGCGGACGCGCGGCGGGCAGGTTTGGCATGGTAATCCATCCTTACAGATGGGCGCCTCTCGGTGGGGAGAGGTGTCCCGCCGACCGGTATGACGGAGGCAAGGACCACGGTCAAGGCACGGATCGTCGGGGCAGGTGTTCAGATTACGAAATCGTAATACAAAACATCGTGTCTGCTGCGTTATGTTCACAGCGCTTGGCATATATTGTGCTAGGACACCTTCCGACAATTGTGACCGAAAAAGCCAATAAGGCCGAGAGACTGAGTAAGGAGCGAGCATGCGTGTGTCCGGTCAACTCGCTGTCATTGCCGTGCTGGGGGCAGCAGGCTTTGGCGGCTGGTACGCCTACAAGGGCGGCCATCTGGCCCAAGTGCCCGTGATCGGCGCCTATGTGAGCCAACCCGCAGACCAGCAGGCCGCTGCTCCGGGAGGTCGCAGCCGGGCCGGTCAGTTGGGGCCTGCGGCGGTCGACGTGGACACGGTGAAGACTGGACGCATCGTCGAGGTTCGGGAATCGGTCGGTACGGTGCGTGCCTATGAATCGATCACAGTGACCGCCAAGGTGGCAGGAATCATCGGCCAGATCGGCTTCGAGGAAGGCCAGAAGGTCAAGGCCGGCGATACCCTGATCCAGTTCGATGCCGCCGAGCGCCGCGCCGAAATCGAGCAGACCATCGCCGAAGCGAGCCGCGCCGAAGCCCTCAAGAACGAAGTCGCCATCAAGCTCGAGCGGGCCCAGGCGTTGAGCCGCACCGGAGCAGGCACCGGCGCCCAGGTCGACGACCTGACGGCCCAGATGAAGTCGCTGGAGGGCTCCATCGCCTCCGTCCGCGCCCAGCGCAAGGCCGCCGAGGCTCGCCTCGAAGATCTGAACATCCGGGCCCCCTTCGCCGGCCGCGTCGGCGTCCGTTCGGTCTCGCTCGGCGCCTATGTGGCACCGGGCACCCGGATCACGTCGCTCGACGACCTGTCGAAGGTGCGCCTCGACTTCGCGGTGCCGGAGAACCTCCTAGGCCGCCTCAAGCCGGGCCAGACGGTCAACGCCACCTCGGCGGCCTATCGCGGCCGCACTTTCAAGGGCACCGTTGCGACCATCGATACACGCGTCGATCAGACGACCCGCACGGCGCGCCTGACCGCCGAGTTCGACAATCCGGACGAAGCCCTGAAGCCCGGCATGTTCCTGTCCGTGGCCCTGGAGGTTTCGACCAAGGACGACGCCGTCGTGGTGCCGGAGGAGGCCGTCGTCAGCGAGGGCCTGCGCCATGTCGTCTATCCGGTGAAGGACAGCAAGGTGGAGCGCCGCGTCATCACCATCGGCCAGCGCCAGGGCGGCAAGGTCGAGGTGGTGGACGGGCTGAAAGCCGGCGAGACCATCGTCGTGCTGGGCGTCCAGCGCGTGCGGCCCGGAGCCGAGGTCGTCGCCCGCCCGGTGGGCTCGGGCGCGCCGGCCGCGCCTGTCCCGGCGGCGAACCGGGAGCAGCCCTCCCGCTCCTCGCTGAACGTCCCGCAGGCCATCGGCGCCGCCCAGGCGGCCGAGCGCAAGTGACTTCTCTCTCCCGCTCCGGCGGGAGGTTTTCGTTTACAGACTGGTATAGAGCCGAACCACCATGCAGGTTTCAGACCTCTTCATCCGCCGTCCTGTCTTCGCCGTCGTGGTCAGCCTGCTGCTGATCGTGGGCGGCCTTGCCGCGCTCATGAACCTGCCGGTTCGCGAATATCCGCAGACCGACCGCCCGGTCGTCTCGGTCTCCACCGTCTATCGCGGCGCCTCGAACGAGGTGATCGAGAGCCGGGTGACGGAGATCGTGGAAGGCGCGGTGGCCGGCATCGAGGGTATCCGCCAGATCACGTCCCAGAGCCAGAACGACCGCTCGTCCGTCTCCATCGAGTTCGAGGTGTCCCGCGATCCGGAAGCCGCGACCTCCGACGTGCGAGACGCCGTTTCCCGCGTCGCCGGACGGTTGCCCGACGGAGCCGATACGCCCGTGGTGCGAAAAGTGGATGCGAACGCCTCGGCCATCCTGTGGGTCGGCGTCACGTCCACCACTCTCGATGCGCTGGAGCTCAGCGACTACCTCAAGCGCGTCTATGTGGATCGCCTCTCCACCGTTCCGGGCGTGGCCAACGTCAACCTGAGCGGCGAGCGGCGCTTTGCCATGAGGATCTGGGTCGACCGGCCGGCGCTCGCAGCCCGCGGCCTGACGGTGCAGGACCTGGAAACGGCTATCAAGCGCCAGAACGTGGAGCTGCCCGGCGGCAGGATCGAGTCCAGTCAGCGCGAATTCACCGTCAAGACCGATTCCCGCCTCGCCACGCCCGAAGAGTTCTCGCAGGTGATCGTCACCAACAAGAACGGCTATCTGGTCCGGCTCGGCGAGGTGGCTCAGGTCGAGGTGGGCCCGGAAGACACGCGCTTCGAATTCTACCAGTCGGGCGAGACCGCCATCGGCATGGGCGTCGTGCGCCAATCGACCGCCAACACGCTCTCCGTCGTCGATGGCGTGCGCAAGGAACTGGACGAACTCAAGTCCTCCCTGCCGCCCGGCACCATCGCTGAAGTGGCCTATGACGAGAGCCAGTTCATCCGTGCCTCCATCGACGGCGTGCTGCACACGCTCGTGGAAGGTGTGGCGCTCGTGATCCTGGTGATCCTGATCTTCCTGCGCGACTGGCGCTCCACCATCGTGGCCATGGTGGCCATCCCGGTCTCGATCACCGCAGCCTTCATGGTGATGAGCTTCTTCGGCGCGTCCATCAACGTGCTGACCCTGCTCGCCATCGTGCTCGCCATCGGCATCGTGGTGGACGATGCGATCGTGGAGATCGAAAACGTGCACCGGCGCATCGAGGAGGGCCAGCCGCCGCTGCTCGCCTCCTTCGACGGCGCCCGCGAGATCGGCTTCGCGGTGATCGCCACCACGGCCACGCTGATGGCCGTGTTCGTGCCGCTCGCCTTCATGACGGGCAATACCGGCAAGCTCTTCCGCGAATTCGGCATCACGCTTGCCGCCTCGATCTTCTTCTCCGGCGTCGTGGCACGCACGCTGACCCCGATGCTGTGCTCCAAGCTGATGGTCCCGGCCCACGGCCGGATCCAGCGCATGACCGAGCCTGTGTTCGAGAAGATGAACAACGGCTACCGCTGGCTCCTCTCCCGCGCCCTGAGGGTACCGGTGGTCATCCTCTTCATCGGCTTCCTGGTGTCGCTCTCGGCCTACGGCCTGTTCCAGTCCCTGCCGAAGGAGTTCGCGCCAACTGAGGATCGCGGCGCCGTCATCGTCCGCCTCCAGGCGCCGGAGGGCGCCAGCCTCGACTACACCCGCGACCGGGTGAAGGAGGTCGAGCGCGCCCTCATGCCCCTGCATGAGCAGGGCCTCGTCGCCTCGATGCTGAGTCAGGTGGCCCCCGGCTTCGCACGCCCCTCCCCGGTCAACGAAGGCATCGTGATCGTGCGCCTCGTGCCGTGGGAAGACCGCACCGAGAGCCAGCAGGACATCGTGCGCCAGATGACGCCGAAGGTGTCGAGCTTCCCCGGCGCGCGCGTGTCGTTGGTCAACCCGCCGGCCTTCGGCGGCGCCGGCGGCTTCGGCCAGCCGATCCAGTTCGTGCTTGGCGGCCCGGATTACGAGACGATCCGCGGCTGGCGTGACATCGTCATGCAGAAGGCCCAGGAGACGGGCAAGTTCGTCAACATGGATTCCAACTATCGCGAGTCGCAGCCGGACATCCGCGTGCAGATCGACCGCCAGCGCGCCGCCGATCTCGGCGTCTCGGTGGAGGATATCGGCCGCACGCTCGAACTGATGTTCGGCGAGACCGAGGTCTCGACCTTCGTCAGCCGCGGCGACGAGTACCCGGTGATCATGCGTGCCCGCGCCCAGGACCGTGCGACGCCCAACGATCTCACCAACACCTTCATCCGCGCTGCCAACAGTGAGCTCGTCCCCCTCTCCTCCTTTGTGACCCTGACGGAATCGGCTGCGCCTCAGGCCCTGAACCGGTTCGACCGCCTGCGCTCGATCACGATCCAATCCTCGCTGTCACCGGGCGTCTCCATCGGCGAAGGCCTGGAGATCCTCCAGCAGATCGTGCGCGACAACCTGCCGGCGGAGGTGCGCATCGGCTATAACGGCCAGTCCAAGGACTTCCTGGACTCGACCGGAGCGATCTACGTGACCTTCACCATGGCGCTGCTGGTGGTGTTCCTGGTACTGGCGGCGCAGTTCGAGAGCTGGATCAACCCGTTCATCATCATGCTCACCGTACCGCTTGCAGTGACGGGCGGATTGCTGGCTTTGTTCGTCACCGGACAGACGCTCAACATCTACAGCCAGATCGGCATGATCCTGCTCATCGGCCTCATGACCAAGAACGGCATTCTGATCGTCGAATTCTCGAACCAGCTGCGCGAACGCGGATACTCGGTGCGGGATGCGGTGCTCGAAGCCTCGGTGCTGCGCCTGCGTCCGATCCTGATGACCTCGATCGCCATGATCGGCGGCGCCGTTCCGCTCGCCTGGTCCACTGGGGCCGGCGCCGAGGCGCGCAACGCCATCGGCTCGGTGATCGTGGGCGGCGTCACCGTCTCGACCATGCTGACCATGCTGGTGGTGCCCTCGATCTACCTGCTCCTCGGCGGCTTCACCAAGCCTGCCACCTACGTGAGCGAAATGCTCGACAAGCTCCGCGCCCAGACCGGCCAGCCCGCCCACGGCGACGACCTACCGTCGCGGACCAAGCACGTGCCGCCGGCTCAAGCGGCGGAGTGATCCGGAGCGGACGCCTTCTCCCTTGAGCCTCAATCCTGAGGAGGACCGTCAGGTCCGTCTCGAAGGACGAGGGCGGGTCCAGTGCTCTCTGAATCCTCCTTCGAGACGCCTGCTGCGCTGGCTCCGCAGGATGAGGTTGAGAGACACACTACCAAGAAGACGGAAAACAAAAGCCCCGGCGAGATGATCGCCGGGGCTTCTGTTTTGAAAGCGAAACGGAAGCCGTGCTTACGCAGCGGCCCTCGAAGCAGCCTGGGTAACGGCCTCCACCACGTCGTCCACCACGCGGTTGACGAGGTCCTCGTTGTCACCCTCGCCCATCACGCGGATTACAGGCTCGGTGCCGGAGGGACGGATCACGAGACGGCCGGAGTTGCCGAGGGTCTCGCGGCCGGACTCAATGGCCTGGATAACCGAGGCCTCCTGCAGCGGCTTGCCGGACTTGTAGCGCACGTTCTTGAGCACCTGCGGCAGCGGCTCGAAGCAATGGCAGACCTCCGAGACCGGCTTGCCGAGGCTCTTTACCACGGCGAGGAGCTGGAGAGCCGCCACGAGGCCGTCGCCGGTCGTGGTGTAGTCGGACATGATGATGTGGCCCGACTGCTCGCCGCCGAGATTGTAGCCGTGGGCGCGCATGTGCTCGAGCACATAGCGGTCGCCGACCGCGGTGCGCACCAGGCCGAGGCTCATGCCGTTCAGATAGCGCTCCAGGCCGAGATTGGACATGATCGTCGCGACGATGCCGGGCTGCGCCAGGCGGCCGTCCTCCTTCCAGGAGCGGGCGACGACGCCCATGAGCTGGTCGCCATCGACCCGATGGCCCTTCTCGTCGACGATCAGCACCCGGTCCGCATCGCCGTCGAGGGCGATGCCCACATCGGCGCGCAGTTCGCGCACCTTGTGGATCAAGGCGTCGGGCGCGGTGGAGCCCACATCGTGGTTGATGTTGAAGCCGTTGGGTTCGACGCCGATGGACACGACTTCGGCGCCCAGCTCCCACAGGGCCTCCGGGGCGACCTTGTAGCCGGCGCCGTTGGCGCAATCGATCACCACGCGCATGCCTTCCAGGTCGACCTGGCGCGGCAGGGTGCGCTTGGCGAACTCGATATAGCGGGCCTGGACGCTCTCGATGCGCTTGGCGCGGCCGAGCGTGGACGACCCCGCCAGACGTCGCGTCAGGTCGGAATCGATCAGAGCCTCGATCTGAAGCTCCATGTCGTCGCTGAGCTTGAACCCGTCGGGGCCGAACAGCTTGATGCCGTTGTCCTCATAGGGGTTGTGGGAGGCCGAGATCATCACGCCCAGGTCGCAGCGCATGGAGCGCGTCAGCATGGCGACCGCGGGGGTTGGGATCGGACCCAGCAGCAGCACGTCCATGCCCACCGAGGTGAAGCCGGCCTGAAGGGCGGATTCGATCATATAGCCGGAGAGCCGCGTATCCTTGCCGATCACGACCCGATGGCGGTAATCGCCGCGCTGCTGGAACATGAGACCCGCTGCCTGTCCGACCCGCAGGGCCAGATCCGGCGTGATGATTCCGTTGGCGCGGCCCCGGATGCCATCGGTTCCGAAGTATTTACGCACGTGCCTTGTCTCCGCATTCCGTAGCGCCAATGCGCGCCTTGGCTTTTTCAAAGCAACCTCCCTGAATTAGGTCAAGGCACCTGAGCCAATCCGCGCCATCACAAGTGATAAGCGATTGTTACAAGCCTTAAACCTGGTCCTTAGGGATTATTAGATCTTTGAGGTAAACAAAAAGAACGCCCGCCGGGAAGCGGGCGTTCTGAATTTTACATGTCCAGGCGTCTTCAGGCCTGCGGCTGGGGCTCCATGCCCCCGTCGCTCTCCCGCGGGCGGCCACGGCCGGCGGTGGGCACGGCGGAGCCGCGGCTGGGGCTGATCGCCTCGCCGGTATCGCGCACCGGAGGCTGTCCGTCGAGGAGATGGCGGATTTCGTCGCCGCTCAGGGTCTCGT
>NZ_VOSK01000379.1 GCF_009296175.1 Microvirga tunisiensis
CGATCGCCGACCAGGCCCGCACGATCCGCATCCCGGTGCACATGATCGAGACGATCAACAAGATCGTCCGCACCTCGCGCCAGATGCTGCACGAGATCGGCCGCGAGCCGACCCCGGAGGAGCTGGCCGAGAAGCTCGCCATGCCGCTGGAGAAGGTGCGCAAGGTCCTCAAGATCGCCAAGGAGCCGATCTCCCTCGAGACGCCCATCGGCGACGAGGAGGATTCGCATCTCGGCGACTTCATCGAGGACAAGAACGCGATCCTGCCCATCGACGCGGCGATCCAGTCGAACCTGCGCGAGACCACGACGCGCGTTCTCGCCTCGCTCACGCCGCGCGAGGAGCGCGTGCTGCGCATGCGCTTTGGCATCGGCATGAACACCGACCACACCCTCGAGGAGGTCGGCCAGCAGTTTTCCGTGACCCGCGAGCGTATCCGCCAGATCGAGGCGAAGGCCCTGCGCAAGCTGAAGCACCCCTCGCGGAGCCGGAAGCTCAGAAGCTTCCTCGATAACTGATCGAATGCGAACGAATGCAAAAGGCGGGCTTCGGGGCCCGCCTTTTGCGTTTATATATCGTCCATGATCGTCAGCCTCACCATCATTCTTCTGTGCCAGCTCCTGGGCGAGGTGGTCGCTCGCGGGCTCGGATGGCCGCTCCCCGGTCCTGTTCTGGGAATGCTTTTTCTGCTCGTTTTCCTGAGCCTGCGCGACCGGATCAGGACGAAGATCCCTGAGTTCGGCAGGGTGCTCGACTCGACAGGGAAGGGATTGCTCGCCCATCTCTCGCTGCTGTTCATTCCGGCCAGCGTCGGCGTGGTGCAGCGGCTCGATGTGGTGGCGGAATATGGCGTGGGTCTTGCCGTGGCGCTTGTGGTCTCGACCTTCGTGACCCTGGTCGTGACGGTCGTGGCCTTCGTGGTGGTGTCGCGCCTCAGCGGCTCCTCGATGGAGGCAGGCGAGGAGGACCGATCCCGTGACTGATCAGGCCTTCTCCCTTTGGGTCTATCTTTCGCAGACCCCGCTGCTCTGGCTCGTGGTGACGCTCGGTGCCTATGTGATCGCGGATCGCATCTCGCTTGCCTTCAAGCGGCATCCCCTGTGCAATCCGGTGCTGATCTCCGTGGTGACCGTTGCCCTCGTGCTGTGGGGCACGGGCACGTCCTATCCGGTCTATTTCGAAGGCGCGAAATTCGTGCACTTCCTGCTCGGTCCCGCGACCGTTGCGCTCGCCATCCCGCTTTACGAGAATCGGCGCATCGTGCTGCGCTCCATCGTGCCGATGATGGTGGCGCTCGTGGTGGGATCCGTGACGGCCATCGTGTCGGCGTCGCCGTCGCTCAGCTCTTCGGCATTCCCGATCCCATCCTCATCTCGCTGGCGCCGAAATCCGTCACCGCTCCGGTGGGCATGGGCATCACGGAAACCCTGGGCGGCGATCCGGCGCTCACCGCCATCCTGATCATGCTCACCGGCGTCATCGGCTCGATCATGGTCACGCCGCTGATGAACGCATTGCGCATGAAGGACTGGCGCGCCCGTGGTTTTGCCGTGGGGCTCGCCTCGCACGGCATCGGAACCGCACGCGCCTTTCAGGTCCATTCGCTGGCCGGCACCTTCGCCGGCATCGCCATGGGGCTCAATGCGCTCGTCACCGCACTGCTTCTGCCGCTTGTCCTGGCGCTTCTGCTGGATTGATCAGGGTATGGGCTTCCGGTCGCCCGCGCCGATGCTGCCGGTCTCGTCATCCGGCTTTGGCAGGAAGGCGGGAACGATGCCGTCCGCCACGAGGGCGTGAAGCTGCCCGATGTAATTGTCCTCCCGCGACGGCGCGGTCGGATTGGAGGTCATGACGATGGACAGGCCGAGACCCGGAATGACGTAGAGCATCTGTCCGCCGAAGCCCCAGGCATAGTAGACCGGGTGCCCGCGCATCTCGCGGATGAACCAGCCATAGCCGTAAGCATCGCCCGTGAAGGGCGAGACGGTGCGCGGCGTCCACAATTCCTTGATCCAGTTCTCCGACACGACGCGCTTGCCCTCGATCGTTCCGCCCTGACGAACCATCTCGCCGAAACGCCAGAGAGCACGCGGTGAGAGCGCCATCTCGTTGCCGCCGAGATAGATGCCCTGCGGATCGCGCGTCCAGGGCGCGATGTCGATCTCCAGCGGGTCGCCGAGCCAGTCGCGCGCCAGCTCCAGCGTGCTGCGCTTCGAAGCCCGCGTCAGCGCGGCGGAGAGAAGATGCGTGCTGCCGGTCGAATAGAGCATGCGTCCGCCGGGCTCGTCGACGAAGGGACGCGAGAGGGCGTAGCGGACCCAGTTGTCGCTGCCGATCCAGGCGCCGTAATTGCGGCCCGAGGTGCGCTCCAATCCGGCCTGCATGGACAGCAGATGGCCGATGGTGACCTGCCTGATCCGAGGATCGGCTTCGGAGGGGATGCTTTGCGCGAGAACCGACGCAACCGGCTGATCGACGCCCTGCAGAACGCCGCGGTCGATGGCGATGCCGACCAGAACCGACATGATCGTCTTCGAAGCGGACTTGGTGTTCGTCGGACGGTCGAGCCGCGCGCCTCCGAAGGCCCGCTCGGCCAGAATGCTTCCATTGTGGGACACGATCAGGGAGCGGAGGTTCGGAAGATCCTTGGCACGCTCGACCGTCTCCTCGATCAGCCCGGCATTGGGCGCGGACGCCGGTGGAGGGGAGGCGGGCTGGTCGGATGCGCCGACAGTGCCGGTCAGCATGAGGAGAAGAGCCAAACCGGCTGTGCGTCGAGCGAAGCTTGAGAGGAGACGCATGAAGAGTGCTGACATCGTGTTGCCGTCGGACAAGAACCGAGATGGATGACCGTTCCGGAGGAGCAACACCCTCACACGGCATCGTGAGCGCCGGCCGTCCATGCGGCAGTACGCCCCCTCCATTGCGTGGGCGACATTTGCGCTTTGTCCGCCAATCCCTTATTTGCGGTCAAATTCGTAAATACAAGGCAATCCACATGTTGAAATCGTGGTTTACCCGCCCGCTCTGGCAGCGGGTCGCCGTGGGCTTTGTCCTCGGCATCCTGGCGGGCGTGCTGGCCGGAGCGCAGGCTGCTGTCTGGTTCAAGCCTCTGGGCGACCTCTACCTGAACCTCGTGCGGATGATCGTGATCCCGCTCGTGTTCTTCACCATCACGTCCAGCGTGGCGAAGCTGGCCGAAGCGGGCAACGTGGCAAGCCTGGGCCTGCGCACCCTGTTCTGGTTCATCGCCACCTCGGCCATCGCCGTGCTGGTGGGCATCGCCTTCGGCCACCTCATCGATCCGGGTCTCGGCCTCTCGAACCTGCCGCTCGGCGAGGTGAAGCCGCGCACGATCCCGACGCCGCTCGAAGTGCTGATCGGCATCGTGCCGACGAACCCGATCAAGGCCATGGCGGACACCAACGTGCTGCAGGTGCTCTTCTTCGCCGGCATCGTGGGCGCGGCCCTCGTGTCCCTGGGCGAGAAGACTGCCGGCATCCGCAATCTGGTCGATCAGGGTGCAACCGTGGTCTTCCGCATCACGCGCTGGGTGCTGCAGCTCACGCCCATCGGCACCTTCGGCCTGATCGCCTGGGTCGTCGGGCGCTATGGCCTGGCCTCGCTCCTGCCGCTCGGCAAGTTCATCGCGGCCATGTATCTCGCCTGTCTGTTCCACATCGTGGTCGTCTATGGCGGCCTCCTGAAGCTGCACGGCCTCAAGGTCGGACGCTTCTTCCGCGGTGCCGCGCCGGCGATGCAGATGGCCTTCGCGACTTCGTCGAGCCTCGCCACGCTGCCCATGTCCCTGCGTGTCGCGGTCGAGAAGCTCGGTGTGCCGCAGAGCTATGCGAGCTTCGCCGTGCCGCTCGGCGCCAATGTGAAGATGGACGGATGCGGGGCGATCTATCCCGCCATCGCGTCGATCTTCATCGCGCAGTATTTCGGCCTCGATCTCTCGCTGACGCAGTACATTCTCATCGGCCTCACGGCGGTCCTGGGTTCGCTCGGCACCGCTGGCGTGCCCGGCACCTCCATCGTGATGCTCACCCTGACCCTGAGCACTGCGGGCCTGCCGCTCGAAGGCATCGGCTACATCATCGCCATCGACCGCGTCGTCGACATGATGCGCACCATGACCAACGTGACGGGTCAGATCCTCGTGCCGGTCATCGTCGCCAAGGAGGAGCGCATTCTCGATCAGACCGTCTATGACGGCGCCGTCGAGACGCATACTCCGGCCGGCCAGGCGGTTCTGGTCGCGGCCGAGTAAAAGCATCGATCCGGCCGGATTCAGCGGATCCGGCCGGGTCCTTTTGCGTGAAACTGAAGCCATGCGCCGTCGTTCTGCTCCTATTGGAGCATCGTGCGTATGGCATCCCAGCATTCTTCCAGGAAAGTCGTCTACGCGGCCTTGGCGGGCAATCTGCTGATTGCAGTCACCAAGTTCGCGGCGGCGGCCTGGACGGGAAGCTCCGCCATGCTCAGCGAGGGCGTGCATTCCCTCGTCGATACCGGCAACGAACTGCTGCTGCTCTACGGCCTGCGCCGTGCCTCTCGACCTCCCGATCCGGCGCATCCCTTCGGATACGGCCGCGAGATCTATTTCTGGACCTTCATCGTCGCGCTGCTCGTCTTTGCTCTCGGAGCGGGCGTGTCCTTTTATGAAGGCGTCGTCCACATGCGCGATCCTTCGCCGGTCGAGGATCCGACCGTCAATTATGTGGTGCTGGCGCTTTCCTTCGTCTTCGAGAGCGGATCCTGGTGGGTGGCGATGAAGGAGTTCCGCCGGGCGAAGGGATCGCTTGGCTACTTCCAAGCCGTCAAAGAAAGCAAGGATCCGACGACCTTCACGGTTCTGTTCGAGGACAGTGCTGCGCTCATTGGACTGACCATCGCCTTTATCGGCATTTCCGCAGCCCACTATCTTGAGAAGCCCGAACTCGATGGACTTGCCTCAATCGGCATCGGCCTCGTTCTGGCTCTGACCGCGCTGATGCTGGCGCGGGAGACGAAAGGGCTGCTGATCGGCGAGGCGGCGCACCCCGATGTGCAGAGGTCGATCCTCGCCATCGCTCAGGCCGATCCGGCCGTAGAGCGCGCTAACGGTGTCATGACGGTGCACCTCGGTCCGCAGCAGGTGGTTGCCGCATTGAGTGCCGATTTTGCGGACGATTGTCAAGCGACACCGAGATTTACGAGATAAGGCGACATCCAGTTTTACGACGGCTCAAGCGTGAGCCCGCTGGAGAGCCTCCTCCAGATCCCGCAGGCGATAGCTGCGCCCCTTGATGTTGAGAACATGCGCTCGGTGCAGCAGGCGGTCGAGGATGGCCGTGGCCAGCACCTCGTCGCCGGCCAGCAGCTCGGTCCACTCCCGGATGCTCTTGTTC
>NZ_VOSK01000380.1 GCF_009296175.1 Microvirga tunisiensis
GAACAAGAGCATCCGGGAGTGGACCGAGCTGCTGGCCGGCGACGAGGTGCTGGCCACGGCCATCCTCGACCGCCTGCTGCACCGAGCGCATGTTCTCAACATCAAGGGGCGCAGCTATCGCCTGCGGGATCTGGAGGAGGCTCTCCAGCGGGCTCACGCTTGAGCCGTCGTAAAACTGGATGTCGCCTTATCTCGTAAATCTCGGTGTCGCTTGACAGCGACCAGCGCGCGTTGGCTTTGGCCTCCACCAGGATCGGCGCCCGTGTGCCCACAGCCCGTCGGCGCGCCTGACGCTTACGAACCGTCAGGCCCTCCTCTCGATACAGGCGGTAGACCCGGTTCAAGCCCGCGGTCTCGCCTTCCCGGCGCAGCAGCACAAACAGCCGCCGATAGCCGAAACGACGCCGCTTGTGGGCCAGCTCGCGCAGCCGGCCCCGCAGGGCCGCATCATCCGGCCGGCAGGAGCGATAGCGGATCGTGGTGCGATCCACTCCGATGAGGGAACAGGCCCGCCGTTCCGACAGGCCAAAGCTGGCCTGCAGGTGCGCGACGGCTTCGCGCTGAGCGGCGGGCCCTACCACTTTTTTGAGAGCAGCTCGCGCAAGGCTGAGGCATCAAGCATCGTCTCGGCCAGCAGCTTCTTCAGTTTGGCGTTCTCATCCTCAAGCGCCCTCAACCGTTTGGCGTCGGAGACATCCATGCCGCCGAACTTGGCTTTCCAGTTGTACAGGGTGGCTTCCGACATGCCGTGCTTGCGGCACAGGTCGGCCGCTTTTGCCCCCGCGTCCTGCTCCCGCAAAATTCCAATAATCTGCTCTTCCGTGAACCGTGAACGCTTCATTGTCCGTCCTTGTGAGGGGCCGGACTCTAACTCAACGTGGAGGAAAATTTCAGCGGCAGGTCAGGATGAGTGTCCCAACCCCAGTCAAATCGTTTGGATTGGGTCAAGAGCACCCACTCGCTCACCAGGAGCGGCTGGGTACAAGAGCGATAGGAGCCCCTTAGCCGAATCTCATGACGGCTTCGAACGGGATCTGGTTTCCGAGTACCCACAGTTCCATACCAGTTACACCCGGCGTGACGACCCAGCAGCCCCCGAAGAGCCTATTCAAGTCGGCGATCTCTTCGGCGCTCCCGTCAAGCCTATCGTTCAGACCCTCGAAAGCAGTGACTTTCTTCAGTCCGCAGTCAAGGAAGGCAGGTCCATAAGCTGTTCTGCGACGACGGCCTTTTACTCGACGCGCGGAACTGGTGCGCAAATATTTGCTGACATGCCAGTTGATTCCACCAGCGCTCCGGTCGAGGAGATGCAGTGGGCGTCGGTGTCTCTCGATGTCACACTCAACGATGTCACAGTACCGATCTCTTTCGCGGTTAATAGAGGTATGATCGGCAAAGGCATCATCGAGCAGTTCGATATCCTTCGTGCCGTTCTCATAGAATACGGTCCACTCGCGGATCAGTTTGTCGTGGTAGGGCATAATAAATCCAGATATAATTTTGGTTGTACATTAACAATGTGGCTGGGGCGACAGTTGTCATCCCCGCAATGAGAGATAACCAAGTTGAATTCTCCCAGTCAAGGGCACATAAGCATTCAAACAGTTTGAGTGTCCGTTTTATCTAGTCTAATAGAGTCAAACTCGCTCTGCCGTGGTATACTGTGATGAAATCGTTTGAAAGTGTTCACGCGAATTCGCAGGGAGAGAAAGGCGAAGCCTGACACAGCTTTGAAGAAATTCTTCGGCATACGTAGTTTGCCGCTTAGCTCAAGAAGAGGTTTCAAATCGTTTGAACTCTCGGAGCCTATTGACCCCGCCGAAAACGCCCAGTAGCACTTGAACCCGTTGAGAGGGACAACTTAATAACACATACATGGAGACCGCCGATGGCGTCTGCTGAACCCTCCCGCTTGGGCAATCGCCATCATTCTTATATTGCTGACGAATCTGCTCTCGACGCTATCGCAGACAGCATTCGTGAGCGACTTTGGACGGCACAGAAGTCCTCAGAGAAGAGCCTCAATGAGCATCGGGCCATCGGTGAGGCCCTCCTCAAGGCAAAGTCGCTGGTCCGCAGGGGTTACCTGAAATGGGCAAAGGATGAGTTCGGCTTCTCTAAGCAGTGGTGTGCCCGGCTCACGAAACTGGCCGGGTTGTGGGACGACTGCGGCAAGGCTCGCTTCTGGGCGGAAGAACAGGGGCAACTTCCCGGTAACGAGTTTTCCGTCGATGGCGCACTTGCTCTGACCCGAAGGTGGAAGGCGGAAACGTCGGAGCCTCGTAGTGTTGCTAATAAGCCGAAGCGACAAACCCTGTCCGAACTCAGGACGGAGTTGGAGGCGACGCGTGCCGGACTCGCGGAGGCTCGTGCAGAGATTGACCGTTTGCGGGCTCAAGGGGGTGATCTTGGCGCGGCGGGTTCCCAACCTATCGGCCAACCCAACTCAGGAGCGGCTGCCCCGGAGGATCAGGCGTGCATATCCACACAACTTGGCATGGCTGAGATTCACGGCATGTTCGTGGACTTGAAGCCGGAGGACACTACGGAACAACAACTGGGCTGGACTTCGGAGATTCCCCAGAGCGTCTACCCTGACAATTCCATGGACGAGCGATTTTCCCAACTGGGGCGGGAGCAACTTGGCCCGACGCTTGATACAGTTTTGCGGCAACTGGCGCACGAAACCACGTGGGTCAATCTCGCTCTGCGACAGAACTTATGGAAGGAGGAGAGCCTTCAGTTCACGATCTACGCCCACGACGCCGAGAATGACGAGGCTGGTTGGGCAGTAATCCATGGACAGCCGCTGAAGCCAAACCACCTGCGTGATCTCTTCGTCCAAGAAGAGGGACCAGTCATTCTGGTGTCAGAACTGGAAAGCGCAGATCCACCAGGGGCGTAAGGCCCTTTATATCCAACTCTCCTGGCGCTGAGCTTGAGGAGGATCTGGATCATGCAGGGTCGGTTGTATAGGGCCTCAAAGGTCCAGTGCGTGGACCACGCCAGAGGTCCGAGATTTCCCGTCGAAGCAAATGGATGCGGGCTGCTGAAGCCATTCGGCAGCCTCGCCAATCCGAAATCGTTTGAAAACACTCGCGACGAACTCTCGCGAGGAGTGGGCAGGGCGGATCTAAAATCGTTCAAACAGTTCTGTGCGAGCTTGCCTGAGCAGATTTTATGCCGCCTTACGCATCAGGATTTGCTCAACCCAGGCTCCGGCTTCCTCAGGCGTCTTGAACAGGGGCGCGTAACGCACGCTGCACTTGCCGAACCCGGCTTCCAGGTGCCACCAGCCCTTGTGCTGGGGATCATGGTGCGTCCCGTCGAGGCGGACGAACACGGCGGCAAGCTGGTTGTCTGCAAGGACAAGCTTGCCCTCACTGTCATGGCCGTCGATGAGCACGCGCATGGGCTGGAATGAAATGTCGAGGGTCATGCCTTCGCCTTCAGGTTGGGGCGAAGGGTCGGTTGCCAAATGGCCAGACACCCAGGAGCAAGAGAAACACCCAGGAGCAAGAGAAACACCCAGGAGCAAGAGAACAACTTATCCTTGTTCTGAAATCCTGCATATAACATAGGTTGAGCTTGGGCGTTGAATAAAGGCCCTCCATACTGTTAGACTTTGAGGCGGCGGCACATGATTGGCCGAAACTCTACGGAACACTGTGCGAGAGCCGGGAAACCGCTTTCAAGAAGGTATGATCCTGCCCAGTAGCATGATCAAGAGGCCCATAATGCCGTTCCAGTTGGATATCATCCAAAGACCGTCTTGGCAGCTTGTGCTGAACTGGCGTTGCTGGGCGGTCGGGATTTACTGGCATGACGACATTATTGGCCTGAGCCTCGGGCCACTGGGGTTCACATGGTATCCAGGGGACGACAGATTCAAACGGTTTTGTCGATCCTGGATGCTGTTCGAGAGGCGCATTGGCAGGATCAACGTGCATCTGGACGTTGATACCTACACATGGAGGATCGGGTACATCGTGGCAGCGTCATGGGATCATGGGCTGTACTTGGGTCCGGTCAGTTTGCAGATCGAATTTGATCGTTGGAATGACGAGAGCGCTTGATCATGCCCCCCAAAAACTCAGAGAATTCACCCGCATGGCAGGGCAAAGATGGCCTGAGCTATCAGGACGCAACCAGATCCGAGTGGGGTCATGAAGAGTTCCCATTTCGCTCTGGTGATCGGGTCGTCGTCAAAGGTCTTGATACAGTCTGGGATACTGAAAGTCGCGAACACCTTCTGGGTAAGGGCATGCAGGGCATAGTAACGGAGATCTGCCATGACCCAGAATGGACCACCCATGTCCAAGTCGATTTCCCAGATCTCGGGCGGGTTTATGTCGGCAGGGACGTGCTCGCGCGAGACGAACCCTCAAACCAAATAAAGGATCATGAGCAGTAAAACGGTGTTCGCTGACACCATCCACTTCAAACGATTTAGATCTCGAAGAACCCTGTCCATCGCTCTGCCCTGTGAAGCCGGGCTTGATCATACCCCTTACGTGTTCATGCGTGAATCGACGCCATGCCGCCTGCTGAAATCGTTTGAAAACGCTCATGGCCAACTCTCAGGCGAGGGTAGGGTGGTCATAAAACCGTTCGATGCCTGATGCCCTCAGATGACGCTTGAGGATCGAGCCTGACGGTCCGCTTCTCACAGAATCGTTCCGCGAGGTCTCAACTGTTGGGCCGGTTTTTCAATCTTTATGGACATCGAATCGCCATCTGTGGATAAATAGAGTTACATAACCCTCAGGCGATAACTTCGGGGCAACGCCACCCCACAACCGGAACCGGGACTACTGTAGCAGGCGATAAGACGGGTGAAGCCGTCAGCCGACTGACCGGGAACGATGAGGTTAGAGGGACCGACCGAGACGGACATCCCGCCCATGATGGTAGGTGAGCAACGGCTGCTCGGCAAAGGACCAGAACGGTCGCTTTGCAAGAAGGCACTGATTAAGAGGAGACGTGTGTCTTGCATCATTTGACCCGTCTCCGCGTACGTCCGATCCCCGCATTGTCGAGACGTACGAGCTTCGAATTCCCAATTCGATAACCGTTGAGGTCGTTAAGGACCACCCGGAGCACAAGACGCGGACAATGCAAAAAGCGTTAGGGCACATTCCCGCACAATCCCAAAGCTCCACCGATTAACTGGGTGGGTCGTATCCATCCGAGCGGGGCCGCGGGATTTTGGGTGCCGCGCGTGGTAACGTCGGTTCATGGAGATCGATGAGGACAAGATCGACGATGCCGTTTTGGCGCTGTTATGGCTGACGCTGCATAACGAGCGTTGTGCCTGGAAGGGCTTCGACTGGGCAACGACGGATCGGCTTCACAAGAAGGGCTTGATCGGCGACCCAGTC
>NZ_VOSK01000381.1 GCF_009296175.1 Microvirga tunisiensis
ATCTCGCCCGGGCGGAGTTCGCAACGCTGCGGTTGCGCCTGCTCAAGATCGCCGTGCGGGTGCAGGAAACCACCAGCCGCATCCGACTGGCCTTTGCCTCGTGCTGTCCGGAAGCGGATCTCGTCCGCCGTCTTGCGAGCGCTCTGGCACCCCAGCCCCGGGCGGCCTCGCCCTGAGCGCCGGGGCTGCCATCGCCCCGGTCATCCCATCCCGTCCCTGCCAACGCGTTCCCCACGTTCCAGACCTCGCCGCGGTGAAAGAAACGCAGCGGATCGGCACGTCCGCGCTACCAAATAGGCCCCGAAACAAACTCTGGTGAATAGGAACGGCTAGTTCAGTCGACTGCCTGCTTCATTGATGCATGTAAGTCTTGGCCGTAAATCAGACGCTGATCTCCGTCGCGAACGACGCCGAACGGTTACATCCTTGAAAACCATCGTTCGAAGAGACACGGCATTACCTGCTTCTCGTGAGGTTTTCAGCATCGTTTTTCAGCATTGATCACAGAATAGCAAAGGGCTTCGCATAGGTTAATGCGGCAGGCCGCCGGGGAGGGTCTTCTTACGGGTCCGAATCGGAGGAGTTGGAAAAGTGTCAGTCGAAAACTCCCTGAAACAGCAGATGCTCAACGCCATCCCCCATCTGCGAGCCTTCGCCATCTCCCTCTCCGGCAGCGTCGACAGGGCAGACGATCTCGTCCAGAGCACATTGCTCAAAGGCTTGAGCAATCTCGACAAATTCCAGCCCGGCACCAGCATGCAGGCTTGGCTCTTCACGATCCTGCGCAACGATTTCCTCACTCAGACCCGTCGGAGGAAGCGCGAGGTCGAGGATCCGGAAGGATCGTGGGCCGAGAAGGTGGCGGTGATGCCCGAACAGGGCGCGCGGCTCGATTTCACCGATATGCTCAAGGCCTTGAGCAAACTCCCGGTTGATCAGCGCGAGGCGCTACTGCTCGTCGGCGCGGAAGGTTTATCCTATGAGGACGCGGCGCGGATCTGCGGCACCAATATCGGGACCATCAAGAGCCGGATCAATCGCGCCCGCAATCGCCTGTCGGAAATGCTGAACTTCGACGCCGAGGACGACCTCGGTCCCGACAGTCTGGTCAAGGCCGCCCTGTTCATGCATGCCTCGCCTTGAATGCTGCCAAACACGCGGGCCGCTCTGAAATGCGGGCGTCCGGACAAGCCGGACGCCCCTGATCGATGATTAGTGCTTGGTTTCCTCGCTGGCGCGATTGACCGCGATGCGCTTCACCTCCGAGCGGCTCTCGGCCGACTTGGGCAGGGTCACGGTGAGAACGCCATTTTTGAAACTGGCCTCGATCTTGTCTTCCTCGACCTCCCAGGCCAGTGGGATACGGCGCTCGAAGCGGCCGTAGGTGCGCTCGCTGAAAGCGCGCTCCTTGTCCTCGATCGCAGATTTCTTCTCGCCGCGAATGGTGAGTACGCCGTCGCCTATCAGGACTTCAACGTCCTTGTCCTCGAGGCCCGGCAACTCCGCCGAAATGCGGACATCCTTGTCGTTGTCGACGACTTCCACATGCGGCCAGCTGGCCATCCGGCTCACGCCGCCGAACGGAGCCATGTCGAAGCCGCGGAAAACATCGTCGAAGAGCCGGTTCATCTCGCGATGCAAGGTCATGAAGGGATCGCCCTCGTCGCGATAGCGGCTTGGGGTCGTCTGCTGACTGCGACCCCAGGGAATGAGATCGCGCATGTTCATGGTGTGATCCTCCTTTCACTCATGCGTTCGGGTACGGCGCCGGTGCACCACCGGCGCCGCCAAGAAGAGCAACTCGCCCTAAGCAGCCTTGCCGTGCTCGATCTGCTGCGGATGCCGGCCTAGATTCGTCGCCCCAGTGCCGGCATTGATCTCGATGCGACGGGGCCTGAGCGCTTCAGGCACCTCGCGCTTGAGTTCGACCGTCAAAAGGCCGTTCTCGAGGCTCGCCCCCGTGACCTTCACATGATCGGCAAGGTTGAAGGTCTGCTTGAAGGCGCGGGTGGCAATGCCGCGATGCAGATATTGCTTGCCCTCTTCGGAGCCCTTCTTCTGGCCGGCCACGAGAAGCTGGCTCTCCTTCTGCGTGAGTTCGATCTCATCGGGAGAGAAGCCCGCGATGGCCATCGTGATGACATACTGGTCTTCGCCTACCTTCTCGATGTTGTAGGGCGGCCAGTTGGTCATGGGCTCGATCTGGGCAGACTGGTCGAGCATGTCGAACAGCCGGTCGAAGCCGACCGTCGAACGATACAGGGGAGAGAAGTCGAAAGCTGATCTCATCACCATATCCTCCATTGAGCAACATGGACATGAGAGCGCCGGACACCCGCCGGCGCCCGCAATGCCAAGCCCCTGAAAGGCCTCGGCAATATTGATCTTAGGAACGCTTTTTCCGGATTTCAAGAGGGTCCTGAACACCTGATCGGCATCGGCCGGAACGCTTTTAGGATGGGCTGGCCATCGCATCGGCCGGGCGTTAGGATCACGTCGCTTCGACCAAGGAAAGACAGACTATGCTTCGCATCCTCTCCCTTGTCGTTCTGACAGCCTTCGCCGTTCCGTCCCATGCGACGGAGATCTCTCGAGACGATACGATCATCGCCCAGCAGCAACAGGCTCCGCAGCAGACCCCGAAGCGCGATTGCGAGAGGAAACGGGATGAGGGCGTGAGCTCCTAAAGCTGTGATGCGGACAGTAGCTCACGGTCTACGGGTCCGGAAACGACTTCCTGAGCCTTGCCAATCGGCTGCTTCTGACGGCGCAGGGCAGCGTTGAGCTCGGCCCCGAAGATGAAGATCGCGGCGGAGATCTGCAGGAAGATCAGAGCCGTCAGGATGCCCGCCAAACCTGCATAGGTTGATTTCAGGTGGGTCATGTTTGCGAGAAACTCGCCATAGAGGCTCGCCCCTGCGAGCCACAGGACCAGGGTTGCGGCGATGCCGGGCACCACATCCCACGAGCGCGGGCGGGTATCGGGCAGCCACAGATGGGTGGCGGAAAGGCCCACAACCAGAACGATCGAGGCGAGGCCGTAGCGAACCACGTCATAGGTCGGGCCGAGTCCCTTGAGATCCGGCATGTAGGACACGGCTCCGCGCCAGATCGACGGCCACAGGACGACCAGGACCGAGGACGCGACGAGCGCCCCGCGCCGATCAGGATGAAGCCGATGCCGATGAGCCTCGCCTGCCACCAGGGTCGGAACCGTTCGACGCCGTAGGCCCGGCACAGAGCGACCCGGAGGCTCTCGACGCCGTTGGTGGCGACGAGCAGCGTCAGGACGATACTGACCGTCAGCACGTTCCTTCGCGGAATCAGAACCTTGTCGGCCTCCCGCGCCAGGGGACCGGCAACGCCCTCGGGCCAGAAATCGAAGAGCAGATGAACGATATGGGTCGAGATGCGCCCGGCCCCGAGAAAGGCCGCGAGAGCGGCGACGCAGATCAGGAACGGAAACAGGGCGATGACCAGCGAGAGGGCCACATGGCTTGCCATGGCCAGGCCGTCGTTGCGCGCAAAGCTTGATCCCGCGTCGGCCATGGCGACGAAGAAGGACCGGGCGCGGGGCGGGAAAGAGATTGGTCGCATGGTGGGCTTGGCAAGCGTGGATCGGGAGATCGTGCCAAAGCTGTTGCGCGATCCGTTCCCTTGATGCGGTCAAGGGCGAGGCATGGCAAGACCCATGGTGTCCCACCCAGACTCAGAATCCGACATTCCTATGAGATCCTGCTCCGGGCCTCGTTCGCCAAGCGGATGAGCATCGGGCGCACCTCGTGCGGTCCTGCCAAGGCCTTCGGGAAGGATAGGCGCAGGATTTCGTCGCCCATGGCCATCTGGATGCCTTCGGGATCGATTCCGATCAAATGCCAGGCACCCTCGCGGGCACCGCAGAGTTGGGTGGCATAGAGCGCGACCGCATCGCTGTGCTCCGCGTTCATGTGATCGACGGCTCCGGCTTCGAATTCGTAGAAATCGAAGAATTCGGACACGTCGGTGAGGAGATCCTCCGCCGCCATGCGATAGGCCCGACCGAAGCCGCCGTTGAGGCTGCCGGATGCAACCTTGAGGCGCCAGAAGCTGAAATCGGGAAAGTCCACATAGAGCTCGGCCTTGGGATGCTGCAGCAGATAGCGGCGGCGGATGCTTTTCGCCTCGTCCGTCTCCCGGTCGAGCCGCTCTGCCGTTGCCAGCACGGTCAGGCGCGGATGCGCCAGCGGATCGCCCTTGCCGATGGAGGAGAGAAGCAGGGAGCAGCGCGGGTCGGCCTCCATCAGCCTCGTGTGCACCGAGAGCTGCGAGGTGAGCATGATGGGAGAGCCGTCGAGATCCGTTCCGACCTGAACGAGGCTTGCAAACGGCATGCCGCTTTCAGCCTCGTTGGTGGCGAGCGCACCGGAGCGGGCGGTGCGCATCAGCCTCTTGGCCAGCGCGCGAGCTTCGTCATCGACGGGCAAAATCGGGTCTTTTGCCATCTCGCATCCTCCGGCTTTCGATATCAGGATTATACACCCTAGAGCACCGGACCCGAAAGTGGACCTACTTTTAGGTCCGATGCTCAGCCCCTTCGATGGCGCATCGTTCGATGCGGAAAACCGGATCCACTTTTCGCCGACGCGGACCTCTGGTTCCGCACGATGCGTTAGCGATGCCGTTCGCGCAGCGCCTCGAACCGGACGAGCTGATCCTCTTTCAGGCTCCGATCCTCATTGCGGCCGACGAAGACCTTGAACATCACGCCGCCATCCTCGTTGACGAACTGCACCGAGCAGGAGCGCTTGCCGAAGAAGGGCCGGTCTATGAAATAGACGAACCGGCAGCGATCCAGCCTCAAATGTCCGCCGATGGGGCTGTCGCCGTGAATGTTGAAGTAGCCGCGGCCCAGGGTTCCGGGAGGAACGCAGCCCCTGCACTCGAAGACGCCGTCGCGGGTATGGACCACGAAGGTAATCTCGCCCCAACCCGTCAGATCCTGCCAGATCTCCTCGAACCGCGTGCCGGGAACGCGTTGCGCACTCTCAGGGCCAAGGCAATCCAAAACGGCCTGCATGGGAACGTCGCGTTCTTCCGCGACCGCTTCGAGAATTCCATCCGGCCTTGCCGCAAGATCCTGCCGGATCAGGTCGTCCACCGATGCCATCGTGCTTACTCCGTGTCAAGCGACACCGAGATTTACGAGATAAGGCGACATCCAGTTTTACGACGGCTCAAGCGTGAGCCCGCTGGAGAGCCTCCTCCAGATCCCGCAGGCGATAGCTGCGCCCCTTGATGTTGAGAACATGCGCTCGGTGCAGCAGGCGGTCGAGGATGGCCGTGGCCAGCACCTCGTCGCCGGCCAGCAGCTCGGTCCACTCCCGGATGCTCTTGTTC
>NZ_VOSK01000382.1 GCF_009296175.1 Microvirga tunisiensis
TCATGGCGGGTGTGGCACAGTGCAATCGGTGGCAGGGGTTGGTCTCAGCAACCAAATCCTACGCTGCTTCAAGCGCTTAAGCTACATCCGCCAGCCCTCTCCAGCCCTCTCGTGCATAAGAACGGCTAGCAACTATTCTCATTCGCCCGCAGCCAGGGAGGCAGCATTATCCTGTGAGAAGCTGAGATGGCCGGTCGCCCACATGGCCGCCTGGGTTCTGTTGGAGGCCTTCACCTTCCGCAGGATGGCTTTGATATGGACTTTCACCGTGGCCTCCGCCACGCCGAGCTCCCGTGCGATCACCTTGTTCGAAGCTCCCTGGGTGAGGCAACGGAGGATCTGGGCTTCCCGATCCGACAGCTTGTTCAGAAGCATCGCAGGATCGTTGGCCGGCGCAAAGGCAAAGCCGTTGTCGGGATGAGCCCGGCCTTGCCGGATCTGATCGAGAAGCATGAGCCCTATCGAGGCGGGAATATAAGTTTCGCCAAGGATCACGATCTCGAGGGCTTTGACCAAAGCATGCCGGCCCATGCTCGTCGGGCAGAACCCGTCCATGCCTGCGCGGCAGAGCTGCATGGCCGTTTCAGGTTCCATTGCATCGGCCAGAACAACCACCCGGGCGGATGGGTACTGCGCCTTCAGCTGTTCGACTGCCGCGGCGTATTCGCCCGTCGGCCGGCTCTCGCAGATGATGAAGAGCATGGGCACATTGTTGGTGAATGCGGGCAGGCTCGCCATATCGTCGCAAGACTCTTTCGTAAGAATGAAGCGCGTTCCGGAGAGGATATGGCTAATGCCGGTGCGAAGGAGGAGATTCTGACAGATCAGGACCGTGGTGACATTCTGGTATGGGTCCTGAGCAATGGGAAGAATCTGCTCCTTATAGACAACATCGTGTCTCATGATTGCTGTGCCCCCTGATAGCTTTCAGCGATGTACGGTGCAGGATCGTGACGCCATTCGCATGTGACGTGAGGCGGGATAGCCTTGGTCGAAAGGTGTCGGATCCAGGAAGCCGATCCGCGATAGGATCAGGCTTGGCGACAACAATCGGTACAGGCATTAGTTCCTTGATACCATGGCCCCGAAAGGGGTAACTCTCCGCCCATCGGGTTTCCGGAATGGATTAGCAGGCTCGTTTGTACAACCGAATAGTGAGCTTCATCGTGCCACGATGCGACGGATTCAGCCGGCTTCGAAAATCGGTGAACCGCCAGCGTAACATTGGATCTTTTTTGAGGATGACTGCATCAGCAATCGCGTGATCTGTTCCTGCGAGAGCGCCTTTGAGAACAGATAGCCCTGCATCTCGTTGCAACCTGCCGTGTGAAGGAAATTCTTTTGAATCTCCGTCTCGACGCCTTCGGCCGTTACGGTCAGAGACATGGCGTGCCCGAGCGATACGATCGCCTTGATGACAGCAGCAGCCTTGGTTCCCTGCCCCAGACTCTGGGTGAATGAGCGATCGATCTTGATCTTGTCGACCTCGAACCGGTGAAGGTAGCCCAGGCTCGAATAGCCCGTGCCGAAATCATCCAAGGCAATGCGGAGTCCGGCATTTCGTAAGGCACGGAGCGCATCGGCCGTCCCGCACTCTTCATCCAGAAGAACGCTTTCGGTCACCTCAAGCTCGATCTTGTAAGGATCCGCTCCGCATTCACGGACGATGGAGATCACGTGATTGGCAAAGTCGTTGGCTCTGAACTGAATCGGGGAAAGATTGACGGAAACGAACAGATCCGGCCAGCGCTGCGAGGCGAGGCAGGCCTGACGCAGAACCCACTCGCCCAGCTGGACGATCAAGCCGGTTTGCTCAGCAACCGGGATGAATTGGCTTGGTGGGATGTATCCGCGCGTCGGGTGCCGCCAGCGAGCAAGAGCTTCGACGCCGACGATGGAGTTATCGCCCATCGCAATCTGCGGCTGATAGGCGACTTCGAGCCCTTCGCCGGTTGTAAGCGCAATGCGAAGCTCCTCTTCGATGATCCTGCGCAGATTGACAGTCTCATCCATTTCCGGCGTGAAGACCCGATAGCAATTCCGCCCTTCGGACTTGGCGCGGTAAAGGGCAATATCGGCCTTTCTCAGAAGCTCACTTCGATCCGTTCCGGCTTCAGGAGCAAGCACGAGGCCGATGCTGGTCCCCACAAAGACCTGACTGCCCATGACGTCGTACGGCTCATGAACCATGGCGAGGATCCGGTCGCAAAGCGCTTCAGGCCCCTCCATTCCTGCCGTGCAGACCTGAACGATGGCAAATTCATCTCCACCCAACCGGGTGATGGTGTCCTGGTCCCCGATGAGCTTGGACAGACGAACCGAGAAATCGCGGATGAGGCTGTCGCCGGCAGGGTGTCCGAGTGTGTCGTTGACATGCTTGAAGCGGTCGAGATCGAGCATCATCACGACGATCCGCTCGCCGTCCTGCCTGCGCGCAATGGCGTGGTTGAGCCGATCCTCGAACAGAGCCCGGTTCGGCAATCCGGTCAGCACGTCGTGGAAGGCCAGATGATGGGCCTGAGCCTCGCTCGCCTTCAGCTCAAGAACGGTTCTTTCCAGTGTGGACATGGATTGCTTCAGACGCCGCACCAATGCGACGAGCAGAAGGAGGATGATGGCGGCGGCAATGGCGGTCGTCGGCCCGACATCCCTGAGAAGATGATCTCCCGGCAATTCCGGATTCCAGATGAAATAGCCGATGAGATCGCCCACGTCGGACCTGATCGGCACCGATATCTCACCTGATTTTGGATTGTCGACGACTGCGAAGCGCAGCCCCTCGATCAAATTCCGTTCTGAGATCTGCCTGATGAAGTTTCCGTCGAGATACCGGATGCCGACCAGGAGAAATTCCCTGTCATGAGGGTACGGCACAGCGTCCGACTCGGGGATGATCTTCATGACGCTCACAGCCGCTGGCCGGCCGAGCAGCTCCAGCAGATGTGCATCATAAACGGCTCTTCCCGTTATCAGGTATGGTGCCTGGGCGTTCTCCGCAGCGTGGTCTTTGTGCAGCGAATTCGGTGCCCCACGAATGCCCGCGACAAGGCCGCTGATACTGCTCCGGATACGTTCGAATTCGTGGTTCGAGACGCGCGTCGCATCAATCACAGCGTTGATCGGCTCATTGCGGTCGTTCAGGATATAGACTTCTTCCTGACCGAATGTTCGGCTGAGCCAAACCCCAATATTGGCATCGATCCATTTGAGATCCATCGGGCTTTTGTTGAGCTCCACGATCGCGTCATCCCAGATGGCAACCATTTCCTGCTGTTGAGCGAGCTCCTGAACTACGGCCCGGATGCTACGGTCCGTCATGCGAAGCTGGCGCTCGGCGGAGACATCGTTGCTCTTGTGGACGGCCCAGAGGATCGAAGCCGCTCCGAGAGACAGGGTTGCCATGGCGACGAGCAGAACAGGCAGAACGACGCTGCGGACGAAAGGCAAACCCGCACGATGAATGGAAAGAATTGAAATAATAGTCTTCAACACGTCGACACCGGAGCGACTCCCGGCGTTGGTTAGACCAAAAAGGCCAACGGCAGGATCGCATTGAAGGATTTCTGAGAATCGGAAACTGCCGGATTTGCACCGACCTGACAGGATGGCATCATGCCTTTGAGTTGCGCAATTTGCGGCAACAACCCAACCTGCCACAGGTATCATGCTGAGAATGTAAATTCCAACAATCGTGCCACAAAGTCAATGAACTGGATATGGGGCCCGGATGCTTTGCATCTTACAGTTAATGAATTTTCTCACGTATAGCGCATCTGCAACAGGAAGGATGTTAATCAGAAATTACTCAAATTAACCAATCGAGACGTCGGGAACGATTGGCCGGGCTCTGCTTTACACGCCAAGTAACGTATATCTCTTTCTTCGGAGCACCTTAAAATCACTCCGGCTGGGCATAATCTTCCAAGGCTTGAATAAGCTCCATGCATTTCTCGGCGACAATGGCCGGCACCTTCGGATCACCATCGTAGTGACGCATGGCCACAGCGTTCGCCTGCTCGAAAAGATCCGTCAGGTTTCCGGAGATGAAGGGACGGGAGCTTGGGAACTCGAAGGACTTGGGCTCGGAGCGGGATTTCGATTTTGCAGGCCTCTTGGGCTCGAACAGCGTCAGCACTTCGCACCGGTCGGCGATTTTCTTGAGATCCTTGAACGCGATGATCTCGGCCATATCCTACTCCTACGCAACAAACGAGCCCTGCTTTATCTCCTTCTGAAGCGGAGGTCATGGGCCCGCATGAAAAACGAACGGTTCATGAAAACCGTTCCAGAGAATAGTCGCTGGGAGCGGGAATGTGACCCGCCTCTTTCGGGTTAGGCAGGCTTTGTGAAGTACGGCCGTCCCGAAGCATATGTCCCCAAAGATTGGCGCACACAAGCCCGCATCCTGAGGAGCGGGCTTGCTCGCGTCTCGAGGGATCAGGGCCCTCCGACGCCGCACATTGTCGTCAATATTGAAAGCAAGGATCAGCGCCCCCAGGAATGACGTGGCCCCGTCGGCTGTCTCGCACCGTCGATGCTCCATGCGCCCGGTCCCGTAAAGACGAACAGCAGGAACACGAAACAATACAGGATGGCCGCATCGCCGCCATTGAGCGCCGGGTATGGGCTCTGGGGAGCATGAAACATCCAATAGGCCACCGCCATCTCGCCGGCGAGAAGGAAGGCGACGGGCCGAGTGAACCACCCGATCAGGAGCAGAAAGCCTCCGACGAGCTCGAGGATAGCGCCGATTCCGAAGAGCGAGAAGAGTGGCGGCGTTCCACTCTCCGGAGGAGCCGGAAAGCCGAGCAGCTTCTGCGTTCCGTGTTCCATAAAGATCAGCGCCGTGACGATCCTCAGGACGGCCAAGGCGTAGGGCGACCAACGGTCGAGAGCAGCGGACATGCGAATAAGGACCTCCTGCCTGCGGTCTGCATCCTAAGGCGAGCTCAAGTCTCTGCCGCTCGGGGTTATATCGCAGATGAGAAAGACGAACATCGCTCTCATGCCCGAAGTTCCTCCTCCCGGCTCCGGGTAGACTCGTCAATGATACTCTGTTTCATGTAGTTCACGTGAAATTGAGGCCTCCGGTTCCGCCCTTGAGACGATCTAACCTTGCCCGACGGGAGATTCATGTCAGCTTCTCCAGGGGCCGTTCGGGGCGAACCGAAGGGTCGCATCCGCGAAAAACCGGAGCCACCTTTTAAGCACGATACGCTAGATCCTCGACACAGTGATTTTGACCGGTTGGCCTGCCGTCTCTTGTGACGGCACTTCGAAGCGGTGCGGGATCTGCAAGTGGATTGATCCCCATTGGACGGGGCCTCGGTACCAGATGCGAAGT
>NZ_VOSK01000383.1 GCF_009296175.1 Microvirga tunisiensis
GAGAGGACAATCCCGTTGACGGTGGAAGCCACCTGGCTCAATCTGATGCTAACGCCGATCCAGCAAATCGGCGTGCTGAGATCTGCTGGCTCATGGCCGCTGCTGCTTCCCCACATAGGACGTTGTCGAGCAGGAAATTCGTCACCTTGATGTCATCGGTGGCCGCCAGAACCGGAGCGGCGGTGGTCACAAACGACAGCGCGGTCGCAAAAAGTGTCCCGCGCAGCCAGCCAGACGGAAGATTTATCGATGGCTCCGGTTGTGGTGACCGGGCGATGGGCAAGGTTCCAGGTGAAGTGAGTTGTCCCTCATTTTGAAGGTGCTGCGTCCTCCTCGCCCTCACTGGGAGAAAGTGGATCGGTGGGCAGCGCCGGGCCAGATGAGCCCTCAGCATGCTGCCAAGCCCGACTCGACGTGCGTCGTGGAAAGGCGGCATTTTGTGGGGCACCGTTGCATTAACCTCGGCAGTGTAATCCGGGGCGGCCAGTCGAGGAGCCGTCCTGTTGTCAATGTTCAAGCGCCGCCGCTTTCCGGCCAAGATCATCCTTCTATGCGTGCGCTGGTACTGCAAGTACGGCATCAGCTATCGCGATCTCGCCGAGATGATGTCCGAACGCGGTGTCGCCGTTGCCCCATCCACGATCTTTCGTTGGGTTCAGCGCTATGCTCCAGAGATCGAGAAGCGGATCCGGCCCTACCAGGGACCTCGTTCTGGCTCCTGGAGAGTGGACGAGACCTACGTCCGCGTAGGGGGCAAGTGGAGGTATTTGTTTCGCTCTGTCGACAAGCACGGTCAGTTGATCGCCTTCATGCTGTCCGATCGCCGGAATACCAACGCCGCGTATCGTTTCTTGCGGAAAGCCATCAAGGCGATGAGCCAGGATCCGCCATCATCCATCACGACGGATAAACTGGCGTCGTATCCCAAGGCCATCCAGCGCCTGCAGAATGAAGGGCTGCTGCCGAAAGATCTGGAGCACCGCACCTCGAAATATCTGAATAACATCCTTGAGGCGGATCATGGCGCGCTCAAGCGCGTAATCCGTCCGACACGCGGCTTCCAGACCATGAAAACCGCCGCTGCAACCCTGACGGGTTTTGAAATCATGCGCATGATCCGCCGCGGTCATTGCATCCAGCGGGAACGTCGAGCGACAGGCGAAATCCGTCTCGTTAATCAGCTCTTCGGTCTTGCTGCCTGAGCGGCCCGTTCGATGGGGTTCGTTGTGCCTGATCCAAGTTACTGCAACAGTGCCCAATCATCTCAGGACGATCATTCCCGAGGCATGTGGGTGCTACCGCATGCCGCAGGAGGTGAGGGGAGGTCACTCGGGACTGGCCAGCCGTTAGGTTCTGGACCGGGAGTCCCACATCGGGCTCATGAGGGCTGGTTGTAAGCCACCACGACAACAGTGTCAGGCAACCCGACGGCAATGAGGAATCTCCGCCAAGCATTGGCAGGTGATTGTCCGATCGAGAGCTGATCTCATGCTTCTGGCGAACGGCATTAACACGTCAGAAGGTGTTCCGGGGATAGTCAGAACGCAGGACGATTTCAGATCAGAGCCTGAAGACAACAATCGATTTGAATGTTGACGTTCGCCGACCAAGCTCGTAGGTCCCCGTCTGTCCCAAGTTCATAACCAGCGCATGAGATGAAGCGGAATCCAAAACCCTTCTCAGTCGAGATCAAGAAGTCCCGCGGTCCCAACCAACGTCATCAACTCCTGCCAAGACGCCTGTTTGAGATGGTACCGGTCGAGACCACACAGGTCTTCCAGAAGGAAGAGCCGCAAGCTGTGGCTGAACCGGCCGCCGCCCCGCGCATTCTGCCGAGCATCGTTGAGCCGGTGTGGAGTAACTCCGAGGCCGTTGAGCCTGTCCGTCGCAGGCGCCGTTCGGGATCAAAGGCCGATCAGGGTCAGGCCGAGCTTGATCGGAATCCGATCGCTGATGGCACGAAGGACGCGCCCGCAGAAACACCCATGATTCTGGAAGCCGTGTCGCAGATGGACACTGTTGTCGTTGAAGAAGCCGCAGCACCTGTGCATGAGGCTCAGCCCCAGCAGACTGCCAGAGCGAAAGCGAAGTTACGGAAAAAGGCTGCTAAGATGGTCAGGCCGGCGATGGCGTCCGAACCTGTGTCGCAGCCGGAGCAGTCATCGGAGACAGAAGTAATCGACCCATTGCCAGCGGAGCGGGCGCGAACGACCCACCATCTCACGCCGACCAAGCGCCAAGCCGCCGCTGCTCAACTCCCGCGCCACGAACGCTGGAAACGGCGCCTCCATCCGGCTGCTTGGTAAGAGACCTTTCGACATTAGAATGGCTTCTTGCCCTCTGCCAACGGCAGCCAGGCTCCATAAAAAATGTTCAACGAAATTCGCGTGTGGCAACCAAGTTGAAATGTCACTGCTTGCGCGAAGTTGAGATGGTGGTTGGACCGGTTCAGATGAAGTCCGAGGGCAGAATAATACAGGGCAGGCGCTCTATGAGGGCAGTTATATATTTGTGAGAGGCCACTGCCAGATTGGGTAGGTATCGTCGCGCTGTTCGGTTGGAAGGACAGCCCCGCAACCTACGTCGAAACTCCATCAGGCTCGTGTGATCAACTGCGATCGTGAAACAGATGAGCACTTATCAGTCACCCCTCCAAGAAACCGGGCTCATAAGACTACCCCAAATATCGATGGTTGTGTTTTTGCTGGGGGATAGTCTTCAAGGCTAAACACCGAGTCTTGTAGAGAAAAGCGTCGGGGTGTGAACCGAGATGGCGGCTCTATAACTCAGGGCATAGAATCGAGTGCGTAACGCCAAGTCGCTTGGAACCAGCCTTTTACTTGCGAATTGATTCGGCCTTTTGGGCTAATTGATTCTGCCTAAAGGAGTTTTCCAACGGAGAATCAATCTATTATGAATGGATTCTTGCACCCCGACTTCACAGCCAACTCAGAATCGGTCATTTCACGATACGTCACAAGTGCGATGGATGGGATGCCATGGCTGACGCGAAAGGTATCGAACGGGTTCAACGCTTCCGCAAGTCGCGCCGCGAGCGCCGCGAGCGGGGCGATCGGGAGATGAACGTCTGGATACCTGGATACCTGGATACCTGGGCTTCTGGGGGCCGCGATCGACGAGGCTGTCGAGAGCGGCCGCTTCAAGTCGCGTCAGGAAGTCATCACTCACGCCCTTGAGACCATGTTCGCTCAAAAGGATCGAAATGTCGTGACGTAAACCAGGCAAAGCAAAAGGCCCACGAAGCTGGGAACTTCGAGAGCCTTTGGAGTCCACCGAGGGGTTGGCATTTGGAAATGTGACAATCTCCTTATGCCATCCCGACAAGCTGACTGTCAAGAGCATCGGTTTCGGTGAACGCTCCTGCTTTGCCCTCAACATGGAGGGTACGATGCAGCTCGCATCGTCAGGAGGCCGGCGGCTGAGACATGCCGCTCTGGCCGCAAGGAAGCTTGCGCTCGACACCGGGCGCACAGTGACACGTAAGGAATTATCTGCCGCAGCCCGGGACGCCGGCAAGGCACTCGACCTGAGACCCGCGCAACGGGTAGTCCTCTCCGAGCTCGTGGCCTGCTGGGGCGAGCAGGAATGGGAGCGGCTGCTGGTGTGGCCATCCAACGACTACCTGATGAGCCGCACGGGCCTGACCGAGCGGGCGATCCGGCGCATCCTGCGCCAGCTGATTGATCTGCAGCTGATCACCCCCAAGGACTCGCCCAACGGCAAACGCTATGCGGTGAAGGATCTGGCTGGGCAGGTGGTGGACGCCTTCGGGTTCGATCTGACCCCGATCTATGCCCGCCGGGGCGATTGGGCCGTGATGCTCATGGAGAAGAAGCAACTCCGCGAGGTGCAGAAGCGGGCCTTCGACGAGGTCACCATCTGCCGGAGAGCCACCGAGGAGGCGCTGAGTGCCCTGGCGGAACACTTCCCAGACCTGAATCGGGCCGAACTGGAAACCCGCCTCAAGGCCCTCCAGGCCCGCACACCCACCCGGGCGCAGGTGACCCTGCCGGCTGACCTCCTGGACGCCTGGCAGCTGTTGAGAACTGAGGCTGAAGAGACCTTCTATGAAGGGGGCAATGCAGGACTCAGAGTCCGCCACTTAGAAACAAACAACGGTTCTCCTAGTGAGCCTTGTAACAAAGGCTTTCCGAAGAAAGCTGGGGCGGTTCTGCCAAACGAACAAACGTCAGAGCATCTATCACCGGAATTGATCCTTGAGGCTTGCCCCACCCTCGCGGACTACCCCAAGCCGATTGAGGATGTGTCCGATCTTGTGGCGGCAGGGCGCTACCTGCGGGCGTCGCTGAGCGCCAACGAGAGTGCCTGGAACGAGGCGGTGGCGGAGATCGGGCTGGTCAGGGCCGCGGTCACGGTGATCTACGTGCTGCAGCTCTACGATGACGATGTCTCGAGCGGGGAGGCCCGGATCAAGAACCCGGGCGGGTACTTCCGCGCCATGGCACGCCTGGTCAAAGCCGGCAAGATAGACCTAAATGTCGAACTCCTCGCCATGCGGAGACGGCGCATGTCATGAGGGGGGCCGTTCACTGCGAGATGACCGACTGGTCAGCGTGTCGGGTGTCAGAGAGGGCGGGAATGGAGAACGAGGAGTGAAAGGTATGGTGTTGATTTCAACCGTCGTGGGCGGGCTCTTCCTCTACGTGATCTTCGAGCGGTATCTGAAAAAGGCTCTGCATCGGACGCATGACCACCGTAAAGCCATCGAGATCGGTACGCTGGTAGCCGCGATTGCTGCCGTGGTGCTTGCGGCGGGAAGCCTAGCCTACATGCTGACAGCGATCGACGCTCTTGAGGAGCGTCTCATGGCGCTCGAGAAGGCGACGCAGAGTCTCCCTCAGGGAAGACAATAGCTGACGCTGTGAGGGTAAGGGAGAAGCAAAGTCCTAGGCAAGCGATTAGAGCCTGTGAGTTGCTACGCTGACATTTCGAAGGCTGGGTGCATCACTGTTGTGAATCATTGCTGCTCAACTGATTCAAGACTTTGATTGGACCTCAGCACATGGCTTGCGCAACATGGAGGCATGTCCCAAGACACGATCCAGTACCTGGTGCTCGACAGGTGTGATCCTACCTGCAACATGGCTCGCTACTATGTGCTGTCGATCGAACCCAGCCTGTTCGGGGATGCGACACTGATCCGCGAGTGGGGTCGTCTCGGTCAGTCGGGGCGGAGGAGGATCGAGCTCTACGAAAACCAGTCACGTGCCATGGAAGCCCTCGAAACTTGGCTCCAGCGAAAGCAGCGGCGCGGCTATGTGCTGAGAGGTGGGTAGGGACTGGAGCAATCCCG
>NZ_VOSK01000384.1 GCF_009296175.1 Microvirga tunisiensis
ACTTCGCATCTGGTACCGAGGCCCCGTCCAATGGGGATCAATCCACTTGCAGATCCCGCACCGCTTCGAAGTGCCGTCACAAGAGACGGCAGGCCAACCGGTCAAAATCACTGTGTCGAGGATCTAGGCTACTTCGGGATTGACGCCGACGCGGCGCCAGGTCGTTATGCGGAAGCCAGTGAAATCGTTATTGAGGCGATGAAAGGCGGCACACTGTCCTATCAAGGCCGCCATTTTGAGCTGAACGGCGTTCCTTTGACGCTAGGTCCTCATCAGCGTCCACATCCGCCGATATGGATCACCACCAATCGCCCCGAGACCGCAGGCTGGGCCGCTGCGAATGGCGCAAATATCGCCTGCGTAGGACCTTGCTCTTCTGTTCGAAGAATTACTGATGCCTTCCGCGCCAATCGAGGGCACAACACTGACGCGGACCATCAAGCGCCATTTCTTGGGTTGCTCCGCATGGTCGTGATCGGGAAATCTGACACACACGCCTATTCGCTCGCGGCACCCGCTTACGAACAATGGCTCCAGAGCTTTAAATACCTTTATGACCTCAATGCCATTCCGACCCCTCCAAACCTACCGATGACCTTCGATGCAGCAGTCGAAAGTGAATTGTGTGTAGCAGGATCGGCAGCTTCTGTGCGACAAACTCTTCTTAATCACCTGGAAATGGCAGGTGCCAACTACCTTCTTTGTCAACTCGCATTTGGGAACCTGCAACTAGATGCCTCTCTATACACTGCAGAGGCGATTCATGCCGAGATCATGGATCGACTTGGCTGACGACGAAGTTCGCTATCCGCCGTTGGAGATCAAATCGTCAATGCGGCGCTCCTCGGTACTCTCCGAGCAGCCACCGAGAATGACCATGCAGTTTTACGGCGGGGTTAATGTGTCAGTGGAATGCTCAAGCATGTGCGTAGCGGAACGGACGGGCTAGGTCGGGAGGGAGGTCAAAGTGCCGAGTGAGCCAGCGGCACTGACTGCCTGGATTGGATCGCTGGGATTGAAGCCTGAGCGGATCGGCCTGGAGGCGGGGCCGTTGTCGCAAGTGGGCTGTGATCTACACGCGCGAGGAACCCGGCATCTTGGCTTTGCGAGCGGAAGGCGCTTCTGCGCATCAGCGAACGTAACTCAGAATCGGCAACTTCGAGCGTGCAGAGCCTGAAACCCGCAAGCTCATTTAGACGCCGCTTCACCAGTAACAGCGACTCTTTTACTTGCCCAAAATCTCCGCAATAGCGAGTGGTCTGGGTTCTGTTGCAAATCCGGATCAGAGACGAGAAAGGATCAGGTGCTAATGATCCTCACGAAAGCCCAGTAACGGACAGACCTGCATGGCGGAAGAAGCGGACGACCATCGTGGGTCGGCGCTTCAGGCGGCTGAATTCACGGCGAGCGGGTCGATGCAGATCGGCGACTGATCCGGGCAGCGCGTTGGCCGTGGCACGCTTGACGCTGGCCTGCATCGCCTGCGCGGCGTGCTCCCTCGCCCTGACGCTGACGTCGTCGGTGGCCGTGGCGACCGTTGCCCTTGCTGTGGGCGGCGCGGGATGGGTCAGCGCCTGGTCCGGGCTTGGCGTGAGTGTGCAGCTGGCGAGCCCGCGCTGGGTGGTGGGGCGCACCATCGCGATCTACTACGCGTTGGTCGATGGCGGGATTGCGGCCGGCAGCTGGCTGTGGGGCACGGTGGCCCAGACCCATTCCCTCTCCTGGGCGCTGGCGGGCTCCGCGGGGGCTCTGGTGCTGGTCGCCGCGGCCGGCACGCTGTTTCCGCTGCGCGAGCGCCGGGAGTCCGAGCCCGATCCGTTGGAGGCCTTCGACGCTCCGACTGTCGCCCTCAATCTGAAGCCGCGGAGTGGTCCCATTGTCGTCAAGGTCGACTATCTGATCCCCGAGAGACATGTTGGGGCGTTCCTGGATCTCATGCGCGAACGTCGGCATGTGCACAGCCGCGTCGGGGCCCGGCGCTGGACCCTCCAGCGCAACCTTCAGACGCCGCTGCAATGGACCGAAACCTTCCAGACACCGACCTGGACGGATTACCTGCGCCTCAACCATCGTCTCACGACCGCCGACAAGGAACTGGACGAGCGCGTCCTCGAATTGCACGCAGGCGAGGACCCGCCCCAGACGACGCTGTCGATTGAGCGGCCGACAAGTTCGGCCCGCAAGCGCGTGCCCATCCCTTATTTCCCCCGCCATTGATCTGGTAAAGACCTGGTGCGTTCGCGTCCACCTGCACTCGCTGAAGGGCATTTTCGTATAACCCTCTTGCTTGATGACCAAGTCGCGTCTGGCCATTGCCGGAAACAGAGCCGGTCTGCACCTCCGCAGCGGCCCCTGCCTTCAAGTACAACGGGGTTTGTGTCCATGCCACGCTACTCCTGTGACACCCGTTCTGATGAGAAAGCGTGGTTGGTCGATCCGGACGGAATGGATCTGGTCTGTTCAACGCATGCACGCCGGAAGGCTCTTGTGACCGCAGCCGAACTCGCAAAGAATGCAGGAGGCTGGCACAGTCGGATCTCTGTGCGGATCAGAGATTCTCATTCCGAGCCACTCCTGACCGTGACCATTGCCGTGGCCGCAAAGAAGCGGGATCTCGGGACAGCCTGAAATGAGCCCCGAACCCGAGCCACTGTGGGGCAGACTTGGCTGTTTCATCTTTGTCATCTGCATGCGACGGCGATCCGTCCGATCGTTCGGTGCCGCTGAAAAGCCCCTTGGCAAGACGGATCAAGGCTATAGAAGACCTGGACCCGCCTCCTTGAAGTGAAGCTCACCAGCTTCGGACGATCAATGCAGCTCGACTTTCCGACCCTTGGTGCTGTGTTCATGCTGAACACGGCCATTTTCACGGCCCTGCTGTTCTTCGCCTGGGCGCTCAATCGACAGGTCAAAGCCCTTGCCTGGTGGGGATTGGCGTTCCTTCTCATCCTTGTGGGCATGGGCCTCATGGTGGTTGCGCAGGGGGCACCGACCCTCGCCACCCTGCTGGTTGCCAACAGTCTCTTGATCGCCGCCTATAGTGTCCTCTACGGCGGCTGCCGCGCGTTCAATGCTCGACCGATCAGTCTCCCATCGCTCGGGGCGGGCGTGGTCGTGTGGTGGGTGGCATTCCCCTTCATCTCGGACAGTTCAGCGACGCGATTGGTGCTGACATCCGTCCTCAGCGCTGGTTACGCGCTGATGTCGGCCTGGGAGCTCTGGCGGCACGCCCGTCATCGCCTGGCGTCGCACGTCGCTGCCATCATTCTCCTGCTGGGACTGGTTGGCTTCAATGCCCTGCGCGGAGCGCTTGGATTTTCGCTCGCGCAGTCTCTTTGGATCGCGGGCCCTGTCCCACCAGGGTCCGGTGCGATGGCCATCGGCATCGCGACCTTCATGCCCACCATCGCGTTCGTCTTTCTGTCCATGGCGAAAGAACAACGGGAGGATCACTACAAGCGGGCCGCTTTGATCGACCCGCTGACAAGGATCCCGAACCGCCGAGCCTTCCTCGAAGGTGCCTCAGCGCTGATGTCACAGCAGCGCGAGACGCCCACCAGTTGTTTGCTCTTCGACTTGGACAACTTCAAGCAGATCAATGATCCCTATGGTCATAAGGTGGGAGACCATGTGCTGGAAATCTTCGGCTCGATCTTGTCCGATCACGTTCCAGGTGGTGTCTACGGCCGCTTGGGAGGAGAGGAGTTCAGCGCCATCGTTTGTCTCGATGAAGACGATGCCGGGAGACTGGCCGAGCACATCCGGCATTCGTTTGAATCGATTGCGAAGATTGTTCGCGGTCAGCGTGTGGATGTGACCGTCAGCGTTGGCTGTGCGACGGGTGCAACGTCAACCGTGAAAGACCTGCTCCGCCAGGCCGACACCGCCCTGTACCGAGCCAAGGCTCAAGGTCGGAATGTGGTTGTCTCGGCATCGGCGCGTTAACCCGCGGCCCGCGCCCAGGCCCGATACCGTCTTATCCGTCAGATCCCGGCCGCGTCTCGTTATTGTGACGGTGCCATCCTCAGCTCAAGCAGCGGAATACCTGAAAGATCAGGTGCACAATGGCTCGCGATCAGACGACCCCATCCGAACCCTCGCGTCAGTGTTCTCCTCTGGAAGGAAGCGGGAGGAGAGGAGGGGGCATTTGTGTGTGGCATACGTGTCGTCGAGAGCGCAAGCGCCCGCTGACGAGCCGGCGTCGCCACGCGTTGGGGACTGTTGCATTAACCTTGGCAGTGTAGCGAGGGGCGGTCCATTGAGGAGCCGCCCTGTTGTCCCTGTTCAAGCGCCGCCGCTTTCCAGTTGAGATCATCCTGCTGTGCGTGCGCTGGTACTGCAAATACGGCATCAGCTACCGCGACTTGGCCGAGATGATGCAGGAGCGCGGCGTCAACGTTGACCCGTCCACCCTCTTTCGCTGGGTCCAGCGCTAGGCGCCCGAGATCGAGAAGAGGGTGCGCCGTTACCAGGGCTTTCGCTCCGGCTCATGGTACGGGGACGAGACCTATGTGCGGGTCGGTGGCGCTGGAGGTATCTGTGTCGAGCGGTCGACAAGCACGGTCAGCTGATCGACTTCATGCTGTCCGACCGGCGCGATACCGGAGCAGCCTATCGCTTCCTGCGTCAAGCCCTGAAGACGATGAGCGGCTAACCGCCATCCTCGATCACACCGACAAGCTGGCCTCTGACCCGAAGGCGATCCAGCGCTTACAGCGCGAAGAGCTGCTGTCGAAGGATATCGAACACCGCACCTCAAAATATCTCAACAATGTCATCGAGGCGGATCACGGTGCGCTCAAGCGCATCATCCGGCCAACCCGCGGCTTCCAGAGACTGACAGCAGCGTACGCCACCATCAACGGCTTTGAGGTTATGCGCATGATCCGTCGCGGCCACTGCATCCTGACACAGCCCGGAGCGACAGGCGAAGTGCGTCTTGTGAACCAACTGTTTGGCCTTGTCGTTTGAGTGGTCCGCCCGGTTGGGTTCTTTGCGCGCTACCCGAGTTACTGCAACACAGCCGGGTCTTGGAGGCGTTGTTGCATCAAGCAAGTCGAAGCACTTTCGTCGTGGGCCTCGCCTGACCCAGTCGTTGAAAGCGCACACTTCGTCATCCGCCGGAGAGGTAGGTAAAACTCGTTCATGTGACAGCGCTCAGAAATGGCATACGACGTCAGGCTGCCGACGCCTTTGGTGCCAATCAGCTCCTCGGCGGCGTCCTGAATGCGATCACGGAGGGTCAAGGATGCCGAGTTGCGATGCGCTATCATCGTCCGCGTCCAACACGGCCGGATCCCGAAAAGGGGCTGCTGG
>NZ_VOSK01000385.1 GCF_009296175.1 Microvirga tunisiensis
CAGGCGCCCACCGTCGAAAGCAGCGGTGATCTTCTTGCGGCCAACGGCTGGAAACGGGAAGGTGGCAGGTGTATCGTCCGGCATGGCGAGTGTGGCACAGGGCAATTGGTGGCAGGGATTAGTCTCAACAACCAAATCCTACGCTGCTTCAAGTGCTTAAGCTACACTCGCCAGCCTTCATCAACCTTCCCATGCATAAGAACGGCTAAACGTCTCCTACGATCCGACGCGGGAGCTTTACCGCGAGATCAATCAGGCCTTTGCGGATGATTGGAAGGCAAAGACAGGTGAGACCGTCTCGCTCCGGACGTCCCATGGCGGATCCGGCGCTCAGGCCCGTACGGTGATCGACGGCATCGATGCCGATGTGGTGACGCTCGGCATTCCGTCCGACATCGATGCCATTGCGAAAGTGACGAAGAAGATCCCCACTGACTGGCGCAGTAAGCTGCCCAACAACTCCCTGCCTTACACGTCGACCGTGGTCTTTCTGGTTCGCAAGGGCAATCCGAAAGGGATCAAGGACTGGGACGACCTTGTGAAGCAAGGCGTCCAGGTGATCACGCCTAATCCAAAGACCTCCGCGGGCGGGCGCTGGAACTTCCTGGCAGCCTGGGGCTACTCCCACACCAATGATGGCGGTGCCGATAAAGCGAAGGAGTTCGTCACTGCCCTCTACAAGAACGTTCCGGTGCTCGATACGGGCGCTCGCGGATCCACCGTGACCTTCGCGCAGCGCGGCCTCGGGGATGTTCTGCCAGCTTGGGAGAATGAAGCGTTCCTGGTGCTCGAAGAATTCGGGCGCGACAAGTTCGAGATCGTGGTGCCGACGCTATCGATCCTGGCGGAGCCGCCGGTTGCTCTCGTCGAGGGCAATGTGGATGGCAAGGGGACACGCAAGGCCGCTGAAGCCTTCCTCAACTTCCTCTACACCGACAAGGCGCAGGCGATCTTCGCCAAGCACCATTACCGTCCGATCAAGGCCGAGGCCGCCAAGCCGGAGGATCTCGCGGCTCTGCCGAACCTGAAGCTGTTCACGATCGAGTCCCTGCAGGGCAACTGGGACGACATCCAGAAGAACAACTTCGATTCCGGCGGGCTCTTCGACCAGATCAGCAAGCGCTGACGATGAGCTCTGCGTCCTACCTGCGTCTCAAGCAATCGAGCGTGCTGCCGGGCTTCGGCGTCACGCTCGGCTACACGCTGCTTTACCTTGGATTGCTGGTGTTGCTGCCACTCGGCGCTTTGGTGGTAAAGGCCTCAGGGATAGGAATCGCCGGCATTGTGGCGACCGCCACAGAGCCTCGGATCGCTGCGGCACTCAGGACGAGCTTCAGCATCTCCCTTCTTGCCGCCGGCGTCGCCTCTCTCTTCGGCCTCTTGATCGCCTGGGTTCTCACCCGGTACGACTTCCCTGGCCGTAAGCTCATCGATGCCATTGTCGATCTGCCCTTCGCTCTCCCGACGGCCGTCGCAGGCATTGCGCTTGCTGCCCTCTATGCGCCAAATGGCTGGGTGGGTTCGCTTCTTGAGCCTCTCGGCCTAAAGGTGGCCTACACACCGCTTGGCATCTTCGTCGCCCTGGTCTTCATTGGGCTTCCCTTTACCGTTCGCACGGTCCAGCCCTTGATCACAGAAATCGAGAATGAGCTGGAGGAGGCCTCCGCAACCCTCGGCGCTTCGCGCTGGCGCACCCTTTGGAGCGTTCTCCTGCCTCCGCTTCTTCCCGGAGTGCTGACGGGCTTCGCACTGGCTTTTGCCCGCGCTGTCGGAGAGTACGGCTCTGTGATCTTCATTGCAGGAAACCTGCCCTATGTCTCTGAAATCGCTCCGCTGCTCATCGTGATCAAGCTGTCAGAGTATGACTACACAGGCGCGACGGTGATCGCGACCATCATGCTGGCGATCTCGTTTTCGGCGCTTTTGCTGATCAACCTCGTCCAGGCTTGGAGCCGCAGGAGGTTCGGCCATGTCTGATGTCAGCGCTGCTTTCCTCCCAGCGGGTTCATCGCAGCAGAGCGTCGTGACCGAGCGGAAGCTCATCCGGTGGTTAGCCATCTCGGTCGCCCTCATCTTCCTGCTTCTGTTTCTGGCCCTGCCGCTCGCCGTCGTCTTCGTGGAAGCCTTCAGGCGCGGGCTCGACGGTTTCCTTGCTGCCTTTCAGGAGGCGGATGCGCTGGCTGCGATCCAGCTGACTTTGATGGTCGCTGCCATTGCTGTGCCTCTCAACCTTGTGTTCGGCCTCATGGCTTCATGGGCGATCGCCAAGTTCGAATTCAAGGGCAAGAGCCTGCTGATCACGCTCATCGACCTTCCGTTCTCGGTCTCGCCGGTCGTATCGGGTCTGATCTACCTGCTCCTCTTCGGCGCTCAGGGATTGTTCGGGCCATGGCTCATGGCACACGGCATCAAAATCGCCTTCGCACTGCCAGGGATTGTCCTTGCTACAATCTTCGTGACGTTTCCCTTCGTGGCACGCCAGCTCATCCCTCTCATGCAGGAGCAGGGCACGGCAGAAGAGGAGGCCGCCCTGACCCTCGGGGCGACCGGTTGGCGCACCTTCCTGACGGTGACGCTGCCTAACATCAAATGGGGGCTGCTGTACGGTGCCCTGCTATGCAACGCCCGCGCCATGGGCGAGTTCGGCGCGGTTTCCGTCGTCTCTGGGCACATCCGTGGCCTCACCAACACCATCCCGCTTCATGTGGAGATTCTCTACAATGAGTATAACTTCGTTGCGGCCTTTGCCGTCGCCTCGCTCCTCGCTAGCCTCGCCCTCGTCACCTTGGCACTCAAATCTTTCCTCGAGTGGCGTCACGGAGCCGATCTACCCGGTGGCGCACACCGCTGAGCGAAGCCGAGCGGTCGATATCCGTATTGCAGGCGTGACAAAGAACTTCGCGGGTTCGGCTGCGCTGCACGATGTGAATCTGGAAGTCCGGCCCGGAGAACTCCTGGCGTTGCTCGGCCCTTCGGGTTCTGGCAAGACCACGTTGTTGCGCATCATTGCCGGATTGGCGGAGGCTGATCGCGGACAGGTGTTCTTCGGAGGCGTGGATGCCACATCCCTTCCCGTGCAGAAGCGTCAGGTGGGCTTTGTCTTCCAGCACTACGCCCTGTTCAAGCACATGAGCGTCGCCGACAACATTGCCTATGGTCTGCAGGTGCGCGAGCGTGCGAACCGGCCGTCCAAAGCCGAGATCCGGCGCCGCACCTTGGAGCTGCTCGATCTGGTTCAGCTCCCCGGCTATGAAAGCCGGTTTCCGGCCCAGCTCTCCGGCGGCCAGCGTCAGCGGGTGGCCCTGGCGCGGGCGCTCGCCGTCGAGCCGCGCGTCCTGCTGCTCGACGAGCCGTTCGGCGCTCTCGACGCCAAGGTGCGCAAGGATCTCCGCGCCTGGCTGCGCGACATCCACGAGCGCACCGGCAAGACAACGGTGTTCGTCACGCACGATCAGGATGAGGCCCTGGAACTGGCGGACCGGGTGGCGGTCCTCAATCGCGGGCATCTGGAGCAGGTTGGAAGCCCCGATGACGTGCAGGATCATCCTGCAACGCCCTTCGCGATGACCTTTCTCGGTCAAGCTGCTCGCTTTAATGCCGATATCCGCGATGGGCGGGTGCTGGTGAACGGAAAGCCTACTCCCGTGGTTGCACCAAAAGCCACCATTGGACAGGCGAGTCTCTATTGCCGTCCATGGCATCTGAAGCCGGTACTCGCCGGTCATGGACACCATCAGGGCATCATCAGTGGAGTTCGTCGTCTTGGATCCATGCGCCGGATCGAGGTGTTGCAAGCTGATGGAACGAAGCTCGAAGTCGAGGCCCCTCTTGTGACAAACCTAAGCGTTGGTGAGGAGATCGGCCTGGACATCCTGGACGGCGTGATCTTCCGAGAAGGCTGAGAGCGCCGGCATCAGGCACTGACTGTATCCGTGCGGACAGGACAGGGGAGCTGCGTCCGGCAATCTCCTGACGTGCAACGGGGCTGCCTCCCTTCCTAGCCATCCTCACACCGTAACCCGACGTCAGCTGGGGCGACCAGCGGCACCCTTTGTGGAAGGCTGATATGTGATGAGCACCGCCCGCATCTTTCGGCTTGCCCCCTCCCTGGCTCGTCTGATCGAGAAGGAGAGGGAAGGCCACCGCATCGGGCAGGGCTACTTCCCGGACCGCTCGAACCGGGGCACTCATGTGCAGGTTTTGGGCGCGACGGGTCAGCTCGTCCTGGTCGCCAATCACCCAACTGACCCTGTCGAGCAGATCACGGACATTCCCCGCTCTCAGGCCGAGGCTCTGCTGGAGCTGACTGCTGGACGGGTGGAGTACCTGAGGGTCAGCCTGAACATCGGCCCCCAAACAGCCACTCTCCACCGTTTCATGACGCCGGGACCGCTGGATTTGATCACTGTCACAGTCGAGCAGAGCAAGCAGACCCGCACGTTTCAGCCGCTGGCCTGGTTTGGCCCCGAGGTCACGGAAGACCCTGCTTACCAGACCCGCTCCATGGCTCTGGCCGGGCTGCCGGCAGCGCCTGAGGTTGAGGTTACAAACGCGGCGCTCCACAGCCTGCTCGATACCCTGGATGGCTGCTTTGGAGCCCACCAGCCACAAGCGGCGGTTCCTCAGCCGATTGCCCCCTCGAAGTCAGTCGAGGCTGAGGCCGAAACGGACGACGAGCAAGAACTGAACGATCTTGAGATTGAGGATAGCGTCATCCGGGAACTCGCCCGATCCCTGAGCCCTCGCCGGCGCTGATGCGTCCGATGTGCGCTCGAATTCGCGGTGGGGTAGATGGCCGCCCCTGCGGAGCGGCCCGATTGCGCGCATGCGGCCCTCATTCGGACGTCTTCAAATCCACGGCCGATTCTTTGCCGGTGCGGCGATCCGCCTCGACCTCATAGGAGATCTTCTGGCCTTCTGCGAGACCACGCAGGCCGGAGCGTTCGACCGCATTGATATGCACGAACACGTCCTTGCCGCCGGTATCCGGTTGAATAAAGCCATAACCCTTCTGCTCGTTGAACCACTTGACTGTCCCTGTCGCCATGAAAATCTTTCCTCTGTTGTGCAGAACTGTGAGAGTCACATCCAAGACCCCCTGTGCTTTCGCATCAGGCGGTGCAGCGCCTGATGTCAGGTGCTGTAGCGCGACGCGCGAATGTGTGAGTAAGGCGACGGCCAGATTTACGAGATGTCGCCTCCGGTTGAAGTCGACCTACCGTGTCACGGGACGACACGGAGGAGCGCATGAGCCGGCTCGATCAGGAGGCTCGCATGACTATCAAGGCATTGGCGGCGCGGGGAG
>NZ_VOSK01000386.1 GCF_009296175.1 Microvirga tunisiensis
CAGGATCCACCATAGCGAGATCTGACGATGGGTGAGACCGCCCAGTTGCGTCGCCGATTGCACAATTTGACGCTTGAACCGTCTCAACACGAGACATGGCTCAATCTATGAAGGTTTCCAGTGGGTCATGGACTGCCCTTCAGCTTGCCCCCGTGAAGGTCTGCTCACTGCTTCATGTGCAGACCATTGAGCATGCTCAGACCTGGCAGTTGCACACCCAGATCTGGCGGGAGCAATCATGAACCAAGCTCAATACGGTCCTTGAGCTCGGACAGCACTTCCCGGAAGCAGCGATCGGGCCAATTCAGAAAACTGCTACCTTGATTGCAGGTGCACAGGCCAAGCGGAATGACAGCAGTGGATCTCGGCTGAGGTTGGAGGCGGGATGCTGCCGACCGTACCGCAGGATCGCCGAGTGATGGAAGTTACGCAGCGTCGGACTCAGCAATTTTCTTGCGCTCAGCATGGTGCGTGTCGAGTGTCCCGAATTGGGTCATGACATAGACAAGCACGCTGGACGTCCAGCCGAAGGTGAAAAGCCCTGAGACCGCGATGATAGGGCCTAACTGCCGCCAGCTCAGCGGCAGCCGGACAGCACCCTCCCCAAGGGTCGTATAGGTCTCGGCCGCGAAAAAGGCGGCGGCTGAGAGCTCGGGGATGAGATTGAGCCAGTAAATCGGCAATGCCCAGATCATCACCTCGATCAGGTGAACGATGACGAGTTGCGCGATGACGCTGCCGAACAAGAGATTGACCCGCCAATGCGGTGTCTTCGTGGTCACATGCACCCACCGTTCCGAGAAATAGCGGGAGATCCGCCGGATGCCGGCACCATGGACGAAGACCACCACGACGAGGATTGCGACGCCAAGCGCGATCTGCAAGAGGTCGAAGGAAGTGGAAGCCACTTCAACGTGCAATTGTGCCAAGGGATCTTGCGGGATCATGCTATCCTGGTCTTGGGCACCAGTGGACTGCCGTCAAACCCAGCGCCCGTTGGATGATGCGAGGTCAGGCGAGTGTCTGGCTTCTTGATGAAGTTTTCGTTGCCAACTCTGGTTCGATAATCTGTTGCAGCGACTATTTTTGCGTATTTCAAGGGCGAACTGCTGCGGGTGCTCGAGCGTCCGGAAATCCCGCTGCACACCAATGCGTCCGAGAATGACCTGCGCGCCTGGGTGATCAAGCGCAAGATCTCCGGCGGCACGATGAGCTCTGATGGCCGAGTGGCACGGGATGTGATGCTGGGGCTTTCGAAGACCTGCCGCAAGCTCGGACTGTCGTTCTTCGCCTATCTCGGCGACCGCCTCGGACTGAACACGGGTCAGCCGAGGGTTCCGCCGCTCGCCGACCTTGTCATCCAAGCAGCCTGAGGCCCGCCGCCCGCAATCTGCTTTGCTGACGTTCAGGCGTTATCCGCTCATCAGCCTGCCACGGAGACACATCATGCACGAGGACAGTCCCAACACCCGCACTGCTATGGTCCTGATCTTCATGGGGCTGGTACTTGCCCTGGCAGCAGTGCTGTTTGTGATGATCGCTTACGGGTATGGGGAAAAGTCAGGGCCGGGAGGGTTCCCGTCTGCTCAGGTGGAGGGTCGGAACTACCAGTCGGCACGCTCATCCATAGATTGAATCACGAAGGCCGGTCTGCAGAAATCCCTCGCCCCCTGATCTGCCCCGGTTACTCCGAGACCAGCTCGCGCAGGGCTGTCGAGGACAGCGGCTTGTTGGAACGATCAGGCGAGGTCATGCCGGGATTGAATCATGAATGCCCGAAGGGAGGAATCCCTCGCCCCCTAAAATGCCCCAGTTACCTCCCAAAGTCACGCTTCCACCAAGGGCTAAGACTTTGATGTCATTGGAAGTAGGTACGCCAGAGGAAGATATTTAGGGAATGGCTACGGTCTGGTGGTTGCATAAACGCCAGATCGCTCGGCTGCATCGTGAGCTACTTCATCAGAGATCTGATTACGGGCACCTATGTAGGCCTCCTGCTGCCAGCCGAGCCTCTAAAGCCTTTGTTTTCAAAGTACTTTTGTCAGCCTTGGGGAAGCCCTCCCCTCCCCTGCTAGTTAACAAAATGGCTTGAGAGACGTTTGCAAACGATCGATTGAACACAACAGCTGACTATGTACAGATAATCGTCTCTGGATAGCAGTTCTTACTTTAACTCATACCTCCCCTACTCTCTCCTTTGCTGGCATTTCGCATCCATGGACCGACGTGTGTGGAACGAAGGCTGATCCTGTTGAAGGTGAACACCTGCTCTATTCATTCCTCGCATTGGAGCCGAATGGCGTGGTGTAGGACCCATTCACCCGGCGGCGATGCCGGTGATCCCGACCACGTCTGAGGAATTTGAGATCAGGCTAAACGCCCCGACTGAAGCGGCCCTGAAACTTCGGAGGCCCATTTCCAATGGTCGCGTGAGATCGTTGCTGAAGGGCGAAATACGGTAAGCTCGAAGTCGTCGTTGACGAGACCTGAACTGGTTAGAGGGTGCTCGATGTTACAGCTGTAACTAACAGATCACGTGTGGGAGATTCCCTCGTAAGACGAAAAAGGCAGAAGCCTTGGCTCCTGCCATTCTAGTTTATTCCGAGGCGGACTTATCAGCCTCATAATCGCGGTAGATATCTCCGAGCTTCGAATAAAGGTATGCGGCAAAGTCTGGGTCGTCGCGTCTATCAATCTGCACGGTACATTTAGTATCCGTGTAAGTGAAGGTAGCCAGCTTTCGCCCATTTGGATCTGTCCAAACGGCCTGCTGTGGCGCCTCAGACTTCTTTTCAATCAGTTCTTTTGCCAAATAGCTGAAGCGATCATCCGAAGCCTGAGCAAGAAAACCATTGGTAAGAATGATGGATCGGGCCTTCTTGACGTTCCCTGGTTTGGCAATGACGTCCGCGAATTGCAGCCATCGAGGGCGGCCAATCTTTGGCGCACGACCGATGGCGATGAGGATCTCATCAGGAATAGCATCAGTAACTTGCTTGAACCAGACCACCTGCGAGTGGTTCACCGTCAGGGCTTGCTCAACTGCCTTTCGACTGAAATTCAATCGGAGCAGGGTCGAGGCGAATCTAGCCTTCTCTATATAGGTAAGGTCTAGGCGCGCGTTGTTCTCCTGACCTTGCGCAATAATCAGTTCCTCATCCGTCATCTTGCGGATGACAGCACGAACCTTTCTACCCAGCTGGCGCACAGCCTTGAGCCGGCGGTGGCCGAAGGCGACTTGGTAGCGATCAGCGTGCTCCGGATGGGGGCGCACGAGAATTGGAACAAGCTGCCCCTGATCTTCAATCAGGCTTTTGAGTTCCTCTGTCGCCTCATCGGAGCTGTCCATCCGGTCGGCAACAAAGGAACTATCGATCTTGTCAGTCTCCAACTCGACAATAGGCTGGCCTTCCGCAAGCTGTCGCTTGAGTTCAGCGATTTCAGCATTGTTGTGGTCGCGGAGATCGCCCAGAGCAGTCGCGACGGATCCGACAGCTCGAGAGCCCTTCATCCGATCTGCCCAACCGCCGGTTCGGGACTTGGCGCTTGGGGAACCTGCGGGTGTGCTTGGAGCTGAAGAGACATCAGTCACCGGTAGGGCCTCACTCGAGCTCTGCTCAGATAGGGCGGAAGCGACTTCTGCGAGAACGACATCCGGGAAGCCGACGCTATCCGGACGTGAAACGACGGCGAGTTCAGGCATCAGGGAGCGATCGGCGTTCTTCTCAACCTTGAGCATTGCAAAGTGCTTTTTTACCATCAGACCCTCCCCCAAGCCTTGTTGATGAGATGCTCAATTTCGGAGTTCACGTTGTTCATAGCTTCAATCGCGCGGTCGAAAGTCGACTTTGAGAACCTTTCGCGACTGGCCTCATAGATGGTCTGCTTAGTAATTCCTGCGTCGGAGATCGCGGTGCTCTTGACCATGGCATGCTTGCAGACGAACTCGCCAAACATGTCGCGCATGAACGCCACCATTTGGCTCTGAGGCGCATCGCCTGGTTCAAACCTGGTTACGAGATATCTGAACCAATCATATTCAGCGGAGCCCCCTGCCCCTCTGACGACCTCCAGAAGGTCGGAGGCCATCTTAAGAAATTGGCTCATCGACATCACGTCCAGCATCTGCGGATGGACCGTTACCAGGATCGATGTTGATGCACTGAGGGCAGAGAGAGTGAGGTAGCCAAGCTGCGGCGGGCAGTCGATCACGACGATGTCGTAATCATTCTCGATCTCATTGAGAGTGATACCGATCCGCTCGAAGAACATTGGATCATCTGGAGAGCGGTTCGCCAGAGCCGTCGGTGTATCGTGCTCGAACTCCATGACCTCGAGGTTAGCCGGGATGATGTCGAGTCCGGCAACGTAGGTGTGACGAATGATTTCTCGGGGATCTCTCGCATGTTCATCATATCGGATCGATGCATAGATGCTTTCGTTGTCGTGAACATCGAACTCGGGTTGAAAGCCGTGTAGCGCGGTGAAGCTAGCCTGAGGATCTAAGTCCACCGCGAGAACGCGGTATCCATTCAGGGCTAGATATTGAGCAAGGTGGGCCGCTGTCGTGGTCTTGGCAGATCCACCTTTGAAGTTGACGCATGAAATAACCTGGAGGTGCTCTCCAGCCGAACGGTGCTTAACGTAGCGTCGACCAGCCTTGCCATTGTCGTCCAAATAGGCGCGGAGGTCGTGGATGTCTTGAAGGGAGTACATGCGCCGGCCATTGCTGAGAACCTCGGTCTGTGGGCCCTTCCCTTCAAGCGAAAGCTGACGAAGATAAGCATCGGCAACGCCGATAAGTTTGGCGGCCTCACCAGAAGTGAATTTCCGGAGCGTTTTCTGAGCTACCGGAGGAAACATCTTCTTACGCTGAATGTTCAGTTGCTCTGAGAGCTCATTCGCATGAGTGCGGATGGTTTCGAGGCTGACCTTGCGGCTCGGTCCCCTAATCTCCTCCTGAGGAACATGGTCATGTTTCAGTTGTGGGACAGCCACTTCATCTCTCCTAATTACGGATTATCACCGACGGAGCGGTTTCTTCCGTAGATTGGAGGTCCGAGATCCTAAAATAGTGTTAACAGCCCTCTCCTTAGGGGGCTGAATTTTTAGTTCAGGCGTCGTTTTCGCTCTAATGAGCGTGATGAGTGCAGCAGCGGAAGGTGTAGTTAGCCCGGAAAATTCATGGAGGGTTGGCGGGTGTAGCTCAAGTGCCTGAGATGACTTAGGATTTGGTTGTTGAATCCGATCCGCCTCATTTCTGGGAGAACCCACCCGCCATGAACCATTCTACGCTTCC
>NZ_VOSK01000387.1 GCF_009296175.1 Microvirga tunisiensis
CTTCTTCCTGAAAATCAAGCACTTCAGACGCATCGCCACGCGCTACGAACAGACCCCACGGGCGTTTATGTCAATCCTTTGCCTCGTCAGCGCGTTCATCTGGACCAAATGAATGTCAACGCGCTCTAGGTGCTCGAGCCACAACTGTTGACCGATCGGCAGCATGTTCCAGTCGTACTGGAAGGCAGTCGCCGGGGCGCCCAGGGCACCGCCCATGCTCATGGCGGACTTCTGGTCGATGCCGACCGACTGCTCGAACGGATCGCGCTTGATGTTCTGGACCAGCGTGAAGTGGAACGGGACGAGCGGCATGATCCAGCCGGCCGGCCCGGGCTGCGACATGGTGTAGTACATCTTCCAGTTCTTGTAGCGCACTGCGGATGGTGTCGCGCCCGAGAAATAGAAGAAGAAGTCGCGTGCCGATTTATCGGTCTTGCCTTCGAGGAGGTCACGCTGGTCGACGCCGTCGAGCGTCGTCTTGACGATCCCTGGATACGTACCGGCCTCGATTTGCTGCTTCAGCCCGTCGCCCTTGGGTCCGCCGGCGATGTTGACGAGTGTCGGCAGCCAGTCGAGCGCGGCGAAGAGCTGGTTGTTCACCGTGCCGGGCTTGATGTGCCCTGGCCAGCGCACGACCATCGGCGCGCGGTAGCCGCCCTCCCAGGCCTCGCCCTTCTGGCCCTTGAATGGCGTCACGCCCCCGTCGGGGAAGGAAATCATCTCGGCGCCGTTGTCGGTCGTGAAGACGACGATGGTGTTATCGAGCTGCCCCATGTCCTCGAGCTTTTTGAGCACCTCACCGATGTTGTCGTCCATCTGTTTCATGCCGGCTTCGTTGACGCCCCAGTCCTTGCCGCCGCGCTCGCCCACCATCGCCTCGTACTTCGGTGGCAGTACCGTCACGACATGCATGCGGGCCGGGTTGTACCAGGCGAAGAACGGCTTGTTGGTCTTCTTTGGGTCGTTGCGGTCGAGGAAGTCGATGACCTTGGCCGAGATTTCCTCGTCCACCGTCTCCGAGCGCTCGAGCGTCAGCGGACCCTCGTCGCTGCACATCTGGTTCCTTTCCGTGCCATCGGAGGACTTGCAGGCGAGCACCGGACGCGGCGGTGTCAGGCAACGTGTCGTCTTGGGGTCCACGGCACCTGGGACCTCGGCGATGCCCGGGATCGGCGTGTTCCTGCACGGTGGGGCGATCGTTTGTGTGGTCGGATTTTTATTGATGTCCGGGAAGCTCACCTGCTGCATGGCGTCAAGGTGATAGAGATAGCCCCAATATTCCTGGAACCCATGCGCCGTCGGCAGCGCCGCGGTGTGGTCGCCCAGATGGTTCTTGCCGAACTCGCCGGTGTTGTAGCCGAGATCGAGCAGGAACTTGGCAACCGCCGGCGTTCCGGGCCGCAGATAGGACGGGCTGCCGGGCAGTTGTGGCGGGATCATGCCGGTGCGCAGCGGATACATGCCGGTGAAGAAGGCATTGCGGCCCGAGGTGCAGCTTTGCATGGCGACATAGTCGGTGAACATGGCGCCTTCCCGGCCGATCCGGTCGATGTTCGGCGTCTCGCCGACCATCAGGCCGCGGTGGTAGATGCTCGGCTGCATCCAGCCGATGTCGTCGCCCATGATGAACAGAATGTTGGGCTTCTGCTGCTGCTGCTGCTGCTGCTGTGGCGCCTGGGCAGCGACCGGAGCTGCCATCGTTGCCGAGACCAGGGCCGTCGCCCCGATCAGGGCAGCCTTGGCCCGCATGTGCCGGACGCGGAATCGTCCGCCGGGTGTTTGTGAGGACGCACGATCACTGGTCATGGGATCTCCCTCTCTCTCTGATTAGGCAGCGGAAGCCGACATGGCTCGTCGAGGTGTCGACCGGCTGCGGGTGACGCGCTGCCGGTCGGTAGCGGCGGCAGTAATTGGGCGCGCACAGGTGCGAGCCGCCCTTCAGCACCCGGCGCGGAATCATGATCCCGGGCTCGCAGGGCGCGTAGCTCTGGTCTTCGCGGCCGCCGCGCGGGTTCTCGGGAATGCAGCAGGCCTTGGGAGCATCGGCCGGATGCTTTGACGCATAGAAGTCGCTGGTCCATTCCCAGACGTTGCCGATCATGTCGTAGAGGCCGTAGCCGTTCGGCGGAAAAGCGATGACCGGGGACGTGCGCTCGTATCCGTCCTCGCGCTTGTTCTGGAACGGGAAGGCACCTTGCCAGGTGTTGGCCATTTGGCGTCCGCCGGGGGTGAACTCGTCGCCCCAGGCGAACTCGGCGCCGTCGAGTCCGCCACGGGCGGCGAACTCCCACTCGGCCTCGGTCGGCAGGCTCTTGCCGGCCCACGCCGCATAGGCCGCCGCATCCGCATAGGCGACATGCACGACCGGATGGTCGTCCAGGCCCTTGATCGATGAGCCCGGGCCGTAGGGACGACGCCAGTTCACCCTTGGCTTGAAGGCCCACCATTGGCTGAAGTGACGGAGATCGACCGGATAATCCGGCGGGCTGAACACGAGCGAGCCGGCATGGAGCAGGTTGGGCAGAGCGCCGGGATAGTCCTTCGGGTCGGGGGCGATTTCCGCGACGGTGACGTGCCCGGTGGCGTGGACGAACTCGCGAAACTGCCGGTTGGTGATCGGTGTGCGGTCGATCCAGAATCCGTCGACGGTGACGCGATGAACCGGCGCTTCCTCGGGGTAGTGTTGATCCGATCCCATCCGGAACGTACCGCCGGGAATCCAGGCCATTCCGTCGGGTTCCGGCGGCTGGTCGATGGAGCCGTCCGGCATCGGTGTGAGCAGACCTGCTTCAGCCATGGCATCCGCCCTCGAACGGGTGTGCGCTGCCAGCGGGAGTTGCTGGCGGAAAAGTCCAAGGCCTTCCCGTAGGCACGCATCATAGACGGGTTGTCGGCGCTTGCTTGACAGCGTTGGACATTCACTTGTCCGATGACGACAGCCGCAGGAATCGTTGCTCCCATCCTGGCATACCGACAGTGTCGGCCCGTTCGGGGTCGAGCGGTATTGGGGTCAATCCTGAAACTGATGGAGGCAGACCCTGATTTGGGCCCTCGGTTCGCATCACTGGTTGGTGCCAAGGCCAGCCGGGTCGGGTCTGACGGTCAAGGGCCGGATCCGGACTGATCCCTGTCGACAGCAGGCCGGGTCAGGGTTTAACCTGTGTTATCGGACCGAAGGTCCTCGTCGCGACCCCCGATCCCGTTGCGTTGCCCCTGCGGCCGGAGGCCACCGTCATGAGCGACGGCGCCGTCCCGAAGGTTGCGCGCTCGCTTCCGGGCCTGCCGCCCCGTCTGCGCCGACGGGTCGCCCTGACCTTCGCGGTCGTCATCCTGGTCACCTGCCTCGTCGCGGCGGCGCTGCTGCTCACCAACGCCGTGCATGAGCGCCGGCACATCCGGGAGGATACCCTTGGCACGGCGATCGCGCTGTCGTTCGGGTTCGACCAGGAGGTGGCGGCCGGCAACGCCCTGCTGAAGGGACTGTCATCATCGCCGGCCCTGAAGTCCGGCGACGCTAAGGGCTTCTACGACCAGCTCAAGGCGACGCCGATCCCTGACGGCTCCTGGCTGATCCTCCAGGATCTGGAGGGGCAGGTCGCCAACACCCTGCGGCCGTTCGGGGCGCCCCTTCCCCGGCACCGGGACTTCCCAACCTATCCGGAAGCCCTGAACCGGGTGCGGGAGCGCGGTTGGACGGTGTCGGGCCGCATGGCAAGCCTCGTGAAGCCCGGGACGACGGTCGTTGCGCTCAGCCTGCGGATCAACCACGACGACGGCACGATGAAGGGTTTCGTCACCACCATCCTGTCGCAGGACCGCCTCGGAACCATCCTGGGTGGGCAGGATGCTCCCGAAGGATGGACGCGGGGCCTCTACGACCGCAAGCTCCAGCCGATCGTGACCGCGAGAGGTGCTGAGACGTCGGCGCGGATTCCCGTGCCAAATGCTCTCGCGGCCCGTCTCGCCGCCGCCAACGGGAGCGAGACGGTCGAAGGCTTCATTGAGGACGTCGACGAGCACGGAGTCCCGGTCCTGGTCGCTTACCGCCGTTCCGGGGCGACCAACTGGACGACCGTGGTCGCGGTCCCGCTCGCCCACGTCAACACGCCGGTCACGGGCGTCCTGCGCCAGATGGCAGGGATGGCAGCGTTCCTTCTCCTGGCCGGGGGGCTTGCGGCCCTGTTCACGGCCCGCCAGGTCGAGCGGCCGCTCCGAACGCTATCCGATCAGGTCACCGGCGCGAAGAAACAGGTCAGCGAGCTGTCGAGCCAGTTGCTCGCGCTTCAGGAGGAGGAGCGGCAACGCATTGCCCGCGAGCTGCACGACTCGACGGCGCAGCACCTGGTGGCGGCAAACCTCGGACTGGCCGGCCTCGAGAGAACCGTTTCGGCCACTCCGGCATCCCGCTCCGCGTTTGCGGAGATCGAGAGCCTGCTGACCGAGGCGCTGCGGGAGCTACGCATCTTCACCTATCTGCTGCATCCGCCGAATCTGGCGCACGACGGCCTCCAGGCCACCTTACGGGACTTTGCCGAGGGCTTCGCCGGTCGCATGGGGCTCGTCGCCCGCATCCGCATCCCGGAGGAAGTCGACGAGCTGCCGCCGGAGCTCCAACGGGCGATCCTGCGCGTGGTGCAGGAGGCGCTCACCAACGTGCATCGCCATGCCGATGCCTCGCACGTGTCCGTCGATGCAAGGATCTCGTCTGGACGGCTGATCGTTCGCATCCGTGACAACGGGCACGGGATGCCAGGTGCTGCCCGGCCGGATGGACCAATCCGGCTCGGCGTCGGTGTGACAGGCATGCGGGCGCGACTGGAGCAATTCGGCGGTGAACTGAGGATTCGGACAGGCCGAGGTGGCACCTGCATCGTTGCGATGGTGCCGATCCACGGGGGCGGCCGGGCACGGCCGCCTGCCGGACGCCTGCGGATGCCGTGGCTGGCGGGCCGGGCCAAGGCGGACGACGAGGCTTCCTCCTGAAGATTCAGGGTCTGCCTCCAGCACTTTCAGGGTATCGCACCAGTGAGGCACACTGCTTGGCAGTGTATCCTGTCTCTGGACCTGGGCTCACCGGAACGGCCGCAGGCCTGGGTCGCGGAAGGAAGGCACGCGATGACGCGCATCCTGATCGCCGACGATCATGACGTAGTCCGCTCCGGCGTCCGGACCATCCTGGAGGCGCATGAGGGCTGGGAAGTCGTCGGCGAGGCGACAGACGGCAAGCAGGCCGTCGACCAGGCCCTGGCGATCCGGCCCGACATCGTCATCCTCGATT
>NZ_VOSK01000388.1 GCF_009296175.1 Microvirga tunisiensis
GGATCTGGCGGGTCTCCAGCAAGCGGCCGAGGCCGATGCCATCTACACCCGCATTGTTGGAGATGAAAGTCAGATCCTTCGCGCCCGAATCACGGATCGCCTCGATCAGCGTCTCCGGAATGCCGCATAGGCCGAAACCGCCGGCCATGATGGTCATGCCATCCTTGACCGCCCTGGCCAGCGCGGCCCGCGCATCGCTGTAAACCTTATCCATCAAAACCTCTCCCCATCGGCATGTTCATGCTCGCTAGAGCGCCGGACCCGAAAGTGGATTCCACTTTCGGGATTGATCGATGCTCGATCCCTTAACTGGCGCATCGCCCGGGGCGGAAAACCGGTTCCACTTTTCCGCACGATGCGCTGGAAGCATCCGAAGAAAAACCTCGGGAGCAGCTTGCGACGATATGGCCGCGCGCCGCTCAGGTACGAATGGCGGCCACCCTGCAACTTGGCCTCAATTTAGACAATCCCTTCATATGGATATATGGAAATGATTCATGATTTCGGTCTTGCCTGAGGACATCCCCTCACCTCCGCTTGCGAGGCAGGACTTAAGGTTTACAACATTCATCCCATGTCCCGCCGCGTTTTCCTCCTCATTGCGCTGATTTCGCTCGCCGTTCTCGGAACGGCGGCCTCCCCGTGGACGCTGCCGGGCGGCGGCCTGTCCGCGGAGCTGACGCAGCACGTGAAGGACAGGTACGGGCTCGACCTGGCGGTCAGAGGCCGCAGCACCTTCGCCATTCTGCCTATTCCGAGGGTCAAGTTCGAGAACGTGACACTTCAGTTCCCGAATCAGGCCCTCAAGGCCGAGGGCGGAACCTTGAGAGGCGAGCTCCGCCTCCTGCCGCTGCTCCTCGGCCGGATCGAGCTCTCCGATTTCGACCTGACCGAAACGCGCATCACGGGATCGTCCCAGGCCCTCCAATCGGTCAAATGGGCGGAAGTTCTCAAGAACCGGTCGAACGAGACCTATGCCCGGCGTCTCATCGTGAGCAAATCGACCCTGCGCTGGACCGATCTGAAGGAAGCCAATCTGGACCAGATCAACCTCGTCGTCCGCTGGGCCGATGCAGCCGAGCCCATGACCATGACCGGATCCGCTCTCTGGCAGGATGAGATGGTTTCCCTCGAACAGGCATCCGTTTTCCCGGATCTCCTGGTATCCGACCGGATCAGCCCCTTCACACTGACTCTCTCCACCCACTCCGCACGCATCGCGGCGGAAGGCGAGGCTCAGCTCGGCGAAACCCCTCGGATGACAGGGGAAAGCACCGTTCGGGCCAAGTCCGTGCGCGATTTCACCCGCTGGAGTGGCGTGGAACTGCCCTTCGGGTCGCTGCTGCCGGCAGTCTCCATCGAAGGTGATTTCTCCATGGATCGCCGCCGATTGTCCTGGCCCGCCGTTTCGGTGGTGTTGGGAGACGACAAGCTTGAAGGCACCATGGGCGTCCGCTTCGATACGGACCGGCCGGTCGTTACCGGCACGCTCGCCGCGGAAACGCTCAACCTGTCTGACCTGTTCGCCCCCTTCTCCCAGACCCGGACATCCTCCGGCTCCTGGAGCGAGGAGACCATCGACCTGACGCGGACCACCGGCACCGACCTCGATCTTCGCCTCTCGGCTGCGAGCGCCAGTCTCGGACGCCTCAGCCTCGACGACATGGCCGCCAGCGTGCTCGTGCAGCCGGGCCGGATCGAGGCCTCCATCGGACGGGCCGGCTTCCAGGACGGCAGCCTGAAAGGCCGCCTGTCGCTGGTGAGGCAGAACGGTCAGGTCGAATTCAAGAGTCAGGGCACCTTTGCGGGGGTGAAGATCGCACCCTTCCTTGCCGCCATGGGAGAGCCGCGCTGGATTACCGGTCGGGCCGATGGGCAGTTCAGCTTTGAGGGACTCGGCAGGAATCCAGCAGACGTGATCCGTCAGGCGCAGGGCCGCTCGTCCGTTGAGATCACCGATGGGGAGATCGTCGGTATCGCCCTCGACGACGCCCTTCGCCGTGTGGAGAAGCGCCCGCTGCTCGCCTCGCTCAACTGGAAGGGCGGCCGCACGCCCTTCGACAAGGCGCAGGCCCAGGTCGTTGTGAAGAATGGTGTCGGCGAGATCGCAGAAGCCCATCTCAGGGGACCCGCCGTTCAGGCCGACCTTCAAGGCCAAGTGCTTCTGGTGGACCGCACGCTCAGCATGACGGCGAACATTTCGCCGGCTGACGCTCCCGCGGATCAGTCCCCCGCCCTTGTCTTCAACGTCATGGGCGATTGGGACAACGTCGCGGTGTCCCCGCAGGTCCGCTCCCTTATCGAGCGCTCGGGCGCTGCCAAGCCCCTCTTCCCTTCCGAGCGGGTTCCGGCCAACCAGCAGCGGCCTCAGGCCACCGCTCAGTGAGCATTGCGGCGCGAGCGCAGCACCGAGCGCTTGCTGAGCAAAGTCGCTGAGATCACGCCCAGCGTCACGATTCCGATCAGGATCGTGGAGGCTGCATTCACCTCCGGCGAAAGCCCGAGCCGCACCTGGCTGTAGATCTTGATGGGCAGGGTCGTCGCGCCTGGACCCGCATTGAAGCTCGCGATCACCAGATCGTCCATGGAGAGCGTGAAGGCGAGCAGGAAGCCCGCCATGATGGACGGCGCAATCAACGGCAGCGTCACGGAAAAGAATGTGCGCAGGGGCGGCGCGCCGAGATCCATCGCGGCCTCTTCGAGCGACCGGTCGAAGGTCATGAGGCGCGACTGCACCACCACGGTCACGAAGCACATGGTGAGCGTGGTATGCGCGAGCGTGATCGTCCAGAAGCCGCGATCGAGATCGATGGCCACGAAAAAGAGCAGCAGCGACAGCCCGGTGATGACTTCTGGCATGACCATGGGCGCATAGACCATGCCGGTGAAAAGGGTCCGGCCTGGAAAGCGTCCGTAGCGCGTGAGCGCGAGTGCCGCGAGCGTGCCGAGAACCGTCGCCAGCGTCGCCGACAGAAGCGCGATCCGCAGCGTCACCCAAGCCGCCTCCATGAGGGCCTGGTTGCGGAAGAGAGCGCCATACCATTGCGTGGAGAAGCCGCCCCACACGGTGACGAGCCGAGAGGCGTTGAATGAATAGATCACCAGCAGCAGGATCGGCAGGTAGAGGAAGGCGAAGCCGATCACCAGCGAGGTGACGTTGAAGAGGCTTAAGCGCCGGTTCATGGCCGCGCCTCGACGCGCCGCGCCTCGAAATCGCGATAGATCACGATGGGCACGACGAGGATGATGAGCAGCAGGATCGCGACAGCGGAGGCGAGCGGCCAGTCGCGGTTGGAGAAGAACTCGCTCCAGAGCTGCCGGCCGATCATCAGAGTCTCCGAACCGCCGAGCAGGTCGGGGATCACGAACTCGCCCACGGCCGGGATGAAGCACAGGAGCGAGCCGGCGACGATGCCCGGCATGGCGAGTGGCACGGTGATCGTCCAGAACGAGCGCCAGGGCGTGGAGTCGAGATCGAGGGCCGCCTCGAGCAGCGTGTCGTCCATCTTCTCGAGCGTCGCGTAGAGCGGCAGCACCATGAAGGTCAGATAGGCATAGACGATGCCGATATAGACCGCCGTTTCCGTGTTGAGGATGTCGAGCGGCTCGGAGATGAGGCCAAGTCCCGTGAGCGCCTGCGTGAGCAGGCCTTCGGGTTTCAGGATCGCGACCCAGGCATAGATGCGGATGAGGAAGCTCGTCCAGAACGGCAGGATGACGAGGGCCACCAGCAGGGAGCGATACCGCTCCGGCGCACGGGCCATGCCGTAGGCAACGGGAAAGCCCACAAGAAGGAGTAGCAATGTCGAGATCGCCGCGATGCGCATGGACGAGAGCGTCGCGCGGAAATAAAGATCGTCCTGGGTCAGGAGCTCGAAATTCTCCAGATCGAGCCCGCTGAAGAAGCCGGCGATGTCGCTCCACTCGAACACTGGCTTGTAGGGCGGCTGAGCCACGGCCGGATCCGACAGGCTGATCTTGAGGACGATCAGGAACGGCACGAGAAAGAGCACGCCGAGCCAGACATACGGCACGGTGGGCACGAGACCAGCGGTCAGGCGTCGCGTGAGGGTGCGTTCCATCATGGCTATTCCGCCAGGATCACCGCCGCATCCGGCGCGAAGGTGACATAGACCTGCTCGTCCCAGTCGATGGGGTTCTCGACGAAGCGCGAGGCGTTGGCACGGGTGACGCGCAGGATCTCGCCGGTGGCGAGCTTGACGCGATAGACCGTCCAGTCGCCGAGATAGCCGATATCCCACACCTCGCCGGTGAGCACGTTGATGGCGCCGGCACCCGGCGGGTCACGCTGGATCACCATCTTCTCGGGCCGCACCGCAATCGCCACCGCCTGTCCGGAATGCAGCACCTCGTCCGGATCGTCGATGGTGAGCGGCACTTGCGCCGACGACGTCTTCACGCGCCAGAGTCCGTTCTCCTGACCCTGCACATGGCCTTCCAGAATGTTCACGTCCCCGACGAACTCGGCGATGAAGCGGGTCTTGGGCTGCTCGTAGATCTCACCCGGCGTCGCCACCTGGACGATCCGGCCATGGTCCATTACGGCGATCCGATCGGCCATGGTCATGGCTTCCTCCTGATCATGGGTGACGACCACGAAGGTCATGTGGAGGTCGTGCTGAATGTCCATCAGCTCGAACTGGGTCTCTTCGCGCAGCTTCTTGTCGAGGGCGCCGAGAGGCTCGTCGAGCAGCAGCACCTTCGGCTTCTTGGCAAGCGCACGGGCGAGCGCCACGCGCTGACGCTGGCCGCCGGAGAGCTGGCTCGGATAACGGCGGGCGAGCTTTTCGAGCTGGACGAGGCGCAGCATTTCGCCGACGCGCTCCGCGATCTGGTCCTTCGGCATCCCGTCCTGCTTGAGACCGAAGGCGATGTTCTTCTCCACGCTCATGTGTGGAAAGAGAGCATAGGACTGGAACATCATGTTCACCGGTCGGCGATACGGTGGCACGCCGGCAAGATTCTGCCCGGCCAGAGCGATGCTGCCCTCGCTCGGCGTCTCGAATCCCGCGAGCATGCGCATGAGGGTCGTCTTGCCGCAGCCGGAGGGGCCGAGCAGGCAGAAGAACTCGCCTTCGAAGACATTCAGGGAGAGATGGTCCACCGCCACCGCATCGCCGAACTCTGATGTTCGTTGTCAATGAGCCTTGACGTGGGTGTGCAATCCCGGTGCAGGAACAGGGCCAGGCCGGATAAAGCGATTGCGCAGGGCCGGAGACAGAGCCGTCAAGACGACGGTTGAGC
>NZ_VOSK01000038.1 GCF_009296175.1 Microvirga tunisiensis
CTTCTTCCTGAAAATCAAGCACTTCAGACGCATCGCCACGCGCTACGAACAGACCCCACGGGCGTTTATGTCAATCCTTTGCCTCGTCAGCGCGTTCATCTGGACCAAATGAATGTCAACGCGCTCTAGACCGGGCTCATGCGCCGCAACGTGCCATCCCGCATGACGAACTGGTGCCAGCAGGCGATGAGGGCGTGCAGTCCGGCGAGCCACAGAATCACGATGCCGCCGGTCTCATGCACCTCCGCGAGGAAGCCGGGCGCACCCTGCACCGGACTGACGAGAGCGGGAAGGCCGAGGCCGAAGAACGAGATCGGAACGCCGAGGCGCGAGGCGGCATACCATCCGGTCAGCGGCAGGCCGATGAGGAACACGTACAGGACGGTGTGGCCGATCTTGGCCGCCAGGTTGAGCCAAGGACCCTGGGTGTCCTCCACGCGCGGTGCGCCGCCCATCAGCCGGGCAATGAGGCGCGGGATCACGAGCATCAGCACGGCCAGGCCAAGGGAGAAGTGCAGCAGGGGCGGATTTTCCCGAACGTGCCGCCCGCCCTCAGAGGTGAACCAGGCTGCGACAACCAGCAGGGCCGTGGCCCAATGGAGAATGATGAGGGTTTTCGAGTACCGGGGCATCGGTGGCGTCCTTCCGTACGGGCCGGGCGGCGGGTTTGAGCCGGAATGCTCAATCCATCTTTCAGCAGAGCCGGTCTTTACGCCGTCCAACCTGTCATCTCGCTGACAGCCTTCCACAGCAACCTGACAGCAGGCGTGCGCCACTCTCCCGGCATTCCAGGCGCCTCCACTCACGCCCGGACGCAACAGGAGAAACTCATGCGCACCACCATCATCGTCCTTGCAACCGCCGTCGGCATCGTCGGCGCCTTCCCGGCCCAGGCGAGCAGCCTCGGACGCCCATGCACCACGGCGCCCCAGAGTCAGTGGCTTTCGGTCGAGGCCCTCAAGGCCAAGACCGAGGCCCAGGGCTACAAGGTCCAGAAGGCCAAGATCGCCAAGGCCTGCGGCGAGATCTACGCTCTCGACCCCAACAACGCCCGCACGGAGCTGTTCGTCGACCCCACCTCGGGCGAGATCGTCGCCAAGGAGTGACGTCATGACCGCGAACAAATCCGCGGTCGAGGCCGCCGGCGTGATGCCGGCGGCAGCCGCCTCTTCATCCCAAAGGACCGTCCGTGTCTGGGATCCCTTCATCCGCTTCTTCCACTGGAGCCTCGTGGGACTGTTCACCATCGCCTTCGTGACCGGGGACGAGATCGAGTGGCTGCACGTCCGCATCGGCTATGCCATCGCGGCTCTCGTGGCACTGCGGATCGTGTGGGGCCTCATCGGCCCCCGCCACGCGCGGTTCGGCGATTTCGTCCGCTCGCCACGGGCGATCATGACGTACCTGCTCCAGGCGGTGCGACGGAAGGCACCGCGCCATCTCGGGCACAATCCCGCGGGCGGCGCCATGGTCGTGGTCTTGCTCGTCATGCTTGTCGGCATCGCGGCCACCGGGTTCGCCATGACCACGGATGCTTTCTGGGGCTCCGAGTGGGTCGAGACACTTCACGAGGGGCTCGCCTACGCCACGATCGGACTCATCGTCCTGCACGTGACGGGCGTCGTCCTCTCCGGCCTGGAGCACGGCGAGAACCTCGTGAAGGCGATGATCACGGGCCGCAAGCGGGCATCCTGAGTGCGCTTGCATCAGGTCGGGTCCGGCAGCCGGACCTCCGCCAGAAGGCCGCCGAGCGACGAGCGCCGCAGGGACAGCGAGCCGCCATGGGCCTCCACCAGGTCCCCGACGATGGCAAGGCCCAGCCCGGTGCCGGGGCGGGTCTCGTCCAACCGCCCGCCGCGGGCGAGCACGGCATCGACCCGGTCCTCCGGCACCCCTGGACCATCGTCCTCGATCCGAAGCACTACGGCATTGCCGTCCCGTCTGCTCTCGATCCGGACCATGCCGGCCGCCCAGGTAGTTGCGTTCTCGGCCAGGTTGCCGAGGATCTCGGACAGGTCCTGGGCATCCATTCGGACCCCGAGACTCTCCATGGCGTCGACCTCCCACGACAGCTTCTGCCCCTGCGGGGTCCGCCGGAGCACGCCCACCACCTGCTCGACAACCGGGCGGATCGGCTGGGCTGGCCCCGACCGCACCCGGAGGCCTGTCCGCGCCCGCACGAGTTCGCGTTCGACGTGACGGCGCATGCCGGCGGTGACGGTCTCGATCTCGTCGGCAAGGCGGGTGTCCCCGCGGGCACGGAGTTCCTCCGCATCGGCACTCAGGACAGTCAGCGGCGTCTTCAGGCCGTGAGCCAGGTCGGCGGCGCGTGCCCTTGCCCTGGCGATGGCCTTCTCCTGTTCGTCGAGCAGGTGGTCGACCTCGGCGGCAAGCGGCCGGACCTCGTCCGGGAAGGACTCTCCCAGGCGGGCCGTCTCGCCGGAGCGGACCTGCGCGAGCCGACGGCGCACCGCATCGAGCGGGCGCAGGCCGACACCGACTTGGACCCACGCAGCGGCGATCAGGAAGGCCGCGAGAAGGACGAGGGACGGAACCAGGTCGGAGGCGAAGGCCAGGCCTGCGGCATGGATCTCCGCGCGGTCGAGGGCTACCGCGGCGCGGACCGTCCCGCCGCCGAGACTGGCCGGCAGGGCGATCCGGCGCTCGACCGCCAGCAGCGAGGCGCCGCCCGGACCGGGGATCGTGTGCTGATGAACCTCTCCGGTGGTCAGCGTATCGATCGGCAAGTCCAGTGTCGCATCCCAAAGCGAGCGCGACCGCAACACGGTTCCGGCCCCCTCCTCGGTGACCTGCCAGTACAGACCGCTCAGCGGCTGGAGGAAGCGCGGTTCGGCAGGAGGGGTGCCGACCTCGAGCGTGCCGTCCGCCGCCCGGGCGAGGCTGCTCACGAGCTGGTTGAGGTGCGAGCCGAGTTCGGCCACCATGCGCCGCTCCACATGGCGCTCGAACAGGAGCAGCAGGCCGAAGCCGGCCAGCGCGAGGGCGAGGACCACGGAGGCCGCGCCAACCGCGAGAAGGCGCAGCCTGAGCGAGCCCTGCCTCATGACGAAGCGGACTCCGGCACGAGGTAGCCAAAGCCGCGGCGGGTCTCGATCAGGTCGACGCTGAGCTTGCGGCGCAGGCGACCGACCAGCACCTCCAGTGCATTCGGATCGCGGTCGTGGTCATGGGCATAGAGATGCTCCATCAGTTCGGTCGGGGGGATGACCCGCCCGGCATGGTGCATGAGGTAGCTCAGGCAGCGGTATTCGAGAGGAGAGAGATTGAGGGGAATGTCGTCGACCGTGACCCGCATCCTCCGGGTGTCGAGCGCGACCGGACCTGACATGAAGACCGGCGCGGCCCGGCCGACGGCCCGGCGCAGGAGCGCCCGCACCCGGGCCAGCAACTCCTCCATCGCGAACGGCTTGGCGAGGTAGTCATCGGCGCCGGCATCGATGCCCTCGACCCGCTCCGCCCAGGCACCCCGCGCGGTGAGGATCAAGACGGGCAGGTCGCGTCCTGCCCCGCGCCACCGCTTCAGCACGGCAAGGCCGTCCATCTTCGGCAGGCCGAGATCGAGCACGACGAGATCGTAGTCCTCGGTGTCGCCGCGGAACCAGGCCTCCTCGCCATCAGACACATGATCGACGGCATAGCCCGCGTCCGTCAGGACGCCTGCGACCTTGCGGGCGATGCGGGCATCGTCCTCGACGAGCAGAATGCGCATCAGTGGCCCTCCCGCTTGAGGATCGTAGCCGTGGCGGCATCGACATAGACCTCCCACAGGCGCCCGGCCGGATCGATCACCTTGAACTCGTAGACCCATCGGTCGTGCTTGCGCTCGAACTCAACCCCGACGACCTCGCCGCCGAGGTCGGAACGCACCCGTGTCATAATCTCGGTGAGGGCGAGCGCCTCGCCCCGCTCAACGGCGCGGCGGGCTCGGTCGGAATCGCGCTCGCGATCCGCCACGGCGGCGGACGGCAGCAGAGCTGCGGCGAGGCCGAGGACGACGATGTCGCGGCGGGTCTTGCTCATGGGGCAAGAATGCCCCCGCGCACCTGACAGTTCGCTGACATGGATCAACAGCAGGCCGAAAGCGGCCCCTCGCTAATGTCGTCCCCTTCGATCCGGACACGCCGTTCGGATCAGGACAACAGGAGACCGACATGCGCGCGATCATCATGACAACAGCCCTTCTCACGGCGGGGCTCGCCGTCCCGGCCTTGGCCGACGGTTCCGGCAGCCGCTGCGCTCCGGCCACAAAGGGCCAGAGCGTCGCCGCGAGCGAGGTGAGCAAGGGATTGGAGGGACTCGGCTATCGCGTGGGACGGATCGAGGCCGAGCACGGCTGCTACCAGGTCCGGGCGGTGAACGACAGCGGCTTCCCGATCCAGGTCCTGTATGCCCGGGCCACAGGCGAGCTTGTCCAGGCGCGGCTTCGCTGAACGGAAACCCATGGAAATCAATCGAACGACGAAAGAGATCCGATCATGATCATCAACAAATCCCTTGCCGCCGCCCTGGTCGCGCTCGGACTGACGGTCGGGCTTCACGGAGCCGTTTCCGCGGCGGCTCCGCACGGACCCGACGGGCACGCCATGGAGATGTACCTCGACAACGGCCGGAAGTGGCAGACGGACGAGGCCCTGCGGACCGGGATGGGCCGGATCCGCGATGCCGTCGACGCCGCCCGGCCGATGATCCATGCGGGAGGGTATGGCGCGGCCGAGTTCTCCGCGCTCGCCGACAGGATCCAAGAGCAGGTCGACGACGTAGTGACGAACTGCAAGCTGCCTGAGCAGGCCGACGTCCAGCTCCATCTGGCGCTGGCGCAGGTCATGGACGGGATCTACGTCATGAAATGGGAAGCCGGCCGGGAGCAAGGCGCTCTGGCGATCGTGCAGGCCCTGGACGCCTATGGCGAGCACTTCGATCATCCAGGTTGGAAACCGTTGGGGCATCGATGACCGACCGCGACACCGAGGGCCGGGGCCGGCCATCCCAGGCCGCCTCCGATCACCTCGGCTGTCGCAATCCGTCCAGTCGCAGCATCGCCAAGATGGAGATGAGGGCATCGTCACGACCCGGCGCGAGATCCGGACGATCTGGCATCGCCCCGCCGGCACAGGCATCGGGCAGCTCTTCGGCAGTCTCTATGAGTTGTCCTGCAAGCGGGCCAAGATCGGTAGGTCCACCTGATTGGAGTCGGTTATGGAAAACTTCACCCCCGTGTCCGCCCTCATTGGCGGCCTTCTCATCGGCGCATCCGCAGCCCTGTTCCTAGTACTGAATGGGCGTATTGCGGGCATCAGCGGCATTCTCGGTGGTCTAATCCCACCCGAGCGTGGCCAGATCGGCTGGCGCCTCGCTTTCCTGGCCGGGATGTTCATCTCACCTTTGGTCTACGTGGCGTTCGGCGGAACCCTGCCGACGGTTATCCTCGACGCCTCGCTGCCTGTGCTGGCCCTGGCAGGGGTGATCGTCGGCTTCGGCACTCGTTTGGGGGCGGGCTGCACCAGCGGCCACGGCGTCTGCGGCATCGGCCGCGGCTCGCCGCGCTCGCTCGCTGCCACGGCCGTGTTCATGATCACCGCCATCGGCACCGTCTTCCTGACCCGTCACGTCATCGGAATGTAAACCATGCCCGTGATCCTCTCCGCCTTTGTCTCCGGCCTGCTGTTCGGCCTCGGGCTGATTGTTTCGCAGATGGTCAACCCGGCCAAGGTGCTCGGCTTCCTCGACATCTTCGGCAACTGGGACCTGAGCCTTGCTCTCGTGATGGGCGGCGCCGTCGCGGTGTCGGCGCTGGGCTACCTGATCGCCAAGCGCCGCGGCATGCCTGTGCTGGCCCCGGGCCTGGAGATCCCAACCCGGCGCGACCTTGACGCTCCCCTTATTAGCGGGGCTGCCCTGTTCGGTATCGGCTGGGGCCTCGTTGGCCTTTGCCCGGGGCCAGCGTTGGTCGGCCTGACGTTCGGTCCAACCAAAGTTTTCGTCTTTGTAGCCGCAATGATCCTCGGCATGTCCATTTTCCGCCTCGTTCCTGCGGACTGGCCTCGGGTTACCTTCCGGCGCGAGGCCTCCCGGATAGACGGATGAGGCTCAAGACATGAAGACCGGGATTCCAGGGAAGGCGGATGCCGGGCCTATTATGGCTGACGATGCCCTGGCCCGGGAATCCAAGCTTGCCGCCGAGTAACGACGTGAGGAGGACGTCACGATGCACGACCTGATGGGCGGGGAGATGATGTGGGGCACGGGCCTGTTCGGGCTCGTGGGCCTCGTCGGGGTGCTCCTCGTGATCACGGCGCTCGTGAAATACGTTTTCTTCCGATGAGGCATATCATGTTCACCAATCCCATTGCCGAAACACAGAGAGCGTAATGGGCAACGCGTTCGCATGCACCCTACGGGCAGGGTTGGCCGGAGCCGCCCTTGCGGGCCGCTTCCGGCCGCCAAGGGATTATCGAAGGTGACAGTCACCAAGGATCCGAGCTGCGGTTGTTCCCCCGGCTGGGTGGACCACCTGAAGCAGGCCAGGTTCCCGCTCGCGGTGATCGAGACCAGCGAGATCAACCACGTAAAGACGCGGTTGGGCGTACCCTGGCCACTCGCGGCCTGCCATACGGGCGAGATGGCCGGCTACGTGGTCGACGGGCACGTGCCAGCCCCGGCCATCAGGCGCCAGCTTTCGGAGAAGCCCCGGGCCACCGGGCTGGCCGTTCCCGGCATGGAGGTCGAAGACAAGGAGCCTGACACCTACGAGGTGATCCTGTTCGGGCCGTCGGGCCATCGCGCGCTACTGGGGCGCCCGGGAGGCCTGATGAACCGCGAACCTGCCTTGGTGGCGACACGGGAGAAGTGGATGGGGTTCTACAACGACGTCGTGTTGCCCTGCCTTATCGACCGGGCAATGAGGAAAGAGGAGCTTGTCGGCTATCGCCGACGCGTCGTCGGGGCAGCCCGCGGCCGGGTGCTCGAAGTCGGCATCGGGTCCGGCCTAAATCTGCCGTTCTACGATTCGAGCGTGACCGAGATCATCGGCCTGGAGCCTTCCCAGCCCCTGCTCGAATTGGCATCGCGGAGGGCGGGAGCCAACAGGACGGTCTCCTTTTTGCCGGCATCGGCCGAGGCGATCCCGCTGGACGCGGGCAGCGTCGACACGGTCGTGACCACGTGGACGATGTGCTCGATCCCGGACGCTCGTGCGGCGCTCGCCGAGATGCGGCGCGTGCTCAGGCCCGGTGGCGAACTCCTGTTCGTCGAGCACGGCCGCGCACCCGATCGCTGGGTCGTGCACCTCCAGGATTGGCTGACCCCTGCCTGGCGGCCGCTCGCCGGGGGCTGCCATCTCAATCGGCCGATCGCGGATCTCATCACGGCGGCCGGGTTCAAGATAGACGATCTGCGGACGGGCTATGCGCCCGGGCCGAAGCCCTTCACGTTCCTCTACGAAGGGAGCGCGAAGGGCACCTGAGCAGATGCTGCCGGGAAGGCAGTGCAAGAAGAGGTCAAAGACCCGATTGGTTGGGGGCGAAGCCGTACCACCGATGTCACCGACGCGCTCCGTTGAGCGCCTGAAGACAAGGAGGAACCCACGATGATGACCACACTGTCACGCACAGCCGCCTTGGCCATGATGATTGCCGCCGGCATGACGACGGCGGCCAGCGCGCAGACCACCGAGGCCGGCCCACACCATCCCGGGATGACGCTCGCACAGGCGATGCAGCCGCCCGGCATGATGGGGCCGGGCAGGATGAGCCAGGGCCAAGGGGCACAGGCCGGGCAGTCCACTTCCATGCCGCCCGCGCAGCCCGCCATGATGTGCGGCATGATGCAGCCCGGGATGATGGGCCAAGGGACGATGGAACGCGGCATGATGGGCATGCCCGGCCCCGCGCCGATGAAGATCTTCCTTGCCATTGCCGATGCGAACGGCGACGGCGGGCTTTCCTTCGATGAGGTGATGGCCATTCACAAGCGGATCTTCGACAGGGTCGACGCCGACAAGGACGGCAAGGCGACGCCCGAGGAGATCCAGGCCTTCATGCGGGAGTAGCTCGTGTCAGCGCATCGCCGCTTGGGCGGCGGGGACGGCGAAGACCGTCCCCGCCGCAGATCAGGCGTTCCTTCTCCCCGAGGGCCGAAGTCTACGACTGATCAGAGCCTGCATCCCCTCCAATCCTTCCGGGAGGTCCATGATGTCTGACACGCGGCAGGAGCACTGGGACAAGATCTTCGCGACCAAGGACGAAGAGGCGGTGAGCTGGTTCCAGGTGAGGCCGGAAACCTCCCTGCGCCTGATCCGCGCCTGCGGCCTTCCCAAGGCCGCAGGAATCCTCGACGTCGGGGCAGGGTGCTCCCACCTGCCTGACGCCCTTCTCGAGGAGGGATTTGCCAACATTGCCGTGCTCGACATCTCGGCCACCGCTTTGGCGAGGACCAGGGCACGCCTTGGTGACAAGGGGCTTGCGGTCCGCTTCATCGTGGCCGATCTCACAGCTTGGCAGCCCGACCTTACCGTCGACCTTTGGCATGACCGGGCCGTCCTGCACTTCCTGACGCAGGACCGGGACCGGGCCGCCTATGCGGACGCTGTCAGGCAGGCTGTAAAACCAGGCGGCTTCGTCCTGATCTCGGGCTTCGCTCCGGGCGGGCCCGAGCGGTGCAGCGGACTGCCCGTCCTGCGCGCTAACCAAGACGCGATTGCCCCCCTTCTCGGGCCTGTTTTCGACCTCCTTGAGACGTTTGAGGAGGATCATCAGACTCCGTCAGGAGGGCGGCAGCGGTTTGTGTTCACCCGCTGCCAGCGGCGCCACGGCTGAAGGTGTGAGGCCGGGGCTAACTGTCTTTGAGACGAGGCCGTGCCTCACTGCTGGCAGCCTGATTCTCACAGGTGTTCGCCCATTGAACGCAGATACGCGATCAGATCGGCGCGTTCATCCTGCGCCTCGATACCAGGGAAGGCCATGCTGGTCTTCGGAACGAGCTTGTACGGGGCGGTGAGATAACGGTCCAGAAGGGCTTCGCTCCAGCGGTCCTCCTCCTGGGCGAAGCCGCGCAGGGCAGGGGAATAGGAAAACCCCTCTTGCGACGCGATCCTGCGGCCGACGATCCCGTGCAGGTTCGGGCCTTGGAGGTTGATTTCGTCCGGCTGCACGGAGTGGCACGAATAGCAGTACTGGAACACCTTCTCGCCCCGCACCGGATCACCACCGTCAGCCAGAGCGCCCGTGATGGCCAACCCAAGCAGAAGGGCAGCCGACGGGAACGGCTTCCGGATCACTGCGACCGCCGGGCCGTGCGGATCACCATCAGCCGGTCCGCGCCCGATTCCGGCAACCAGACCTCGCCGGGCCGGCCGAGGATCTGGCGCACGTTGGCGTCGGCCTCGGACATCGGATAGCTCGTGAACTGTTCGGTGGCCGGATCGAAGGACAGGATGGCGTCGGCGCCCCAGTCGGACACCCAGACGATGTCGCTGTCGTCGACATAGACGGCGTAGGCCTGCGGCTTGTCGCCGGGCAGCTTCCATTCCCGCCAGCTATTCGCCTTCGGATCGTACAGTCCGAGCTGACCGGCGTTCCACTCCGAGACCCAGATCCGCGCCTTCGAGTCAGACCAGACGCGGCGGGCGCCCTGACCCTTCGTCGGCGGTTCGATCACGGTCGCCTCGCCCGTCGCCTTGTCGATGCGGGCGATGTGGTTGCCGGCGAGCGAGGCGTAATAGACATCGCCTTCCGGCGTGGCCGTGATGCCATAGGGACCACGGCCACGCGGCGCCTTCCACACCTTCAGCTCGCCGCTCCGCGGGTTCAGCCGACCGTAAAACCCATTCTGCCCCGTGAACCAGTGAACGCCGTCCTTGTCGAACACGGCGGTGTTCAGGTTGGTGTAGCCGGTCTCGTCGGGAAGCTTCCAGGCCGTTACTTTCTCGGTCTGAGGATCGACGCGCACGATGGCGTTCTGTCCGCCGTCGGTGAGCCAGGCCGCGCCATCGGGGCCTTGGATCACGCCGTGCGGTGCCGACTTCGGCCCGAGCTTGATCTCTCGACTCTGGCCCGTGCTCGGATCGAGGATGCCGAGGGCGCCATTGCGCTGGGCGGAGTACCAGACCTTGCCATCCGGAGCGGGTGCCACGTCGTGCGGATAGGCACCTTCGGGCAGCGGAAAGACCTGCTGCGACTGCTGTGCGGATCCCGATGCGGCAAGCGCGAAGAAAGCCAAGAGGGCGATGGTACCGCGGCAAGCCGATAACATGGCGGGGTCCTCCTGATCTGCCGGAAACCATGCTCCGGAATCGGATCACCATTTCACGAGTGTCAGTTTGAATTAGGACACCCGGCGCTGACCGGGATTGCAGCGGCCAACAAGAATTCGTGAGTCCATGATCCGCAGGCCAGGGCCAGCGTCGCCCGCCTACCCGCACCAGATCTCGATGGGGGCACTGCGGCCTCTCAGGACGCGAGGGCCGACGGACCGAAAGGAATCGACGACGGACAGGTCACCTGCCGCCTCGCGAGTCCTTGCCATGAAGGCCTCGCTGGCGACGATCCGGCAGCCCAGCTCACGCGTGATGCCCTGGAGGCGGCTGGCCGTGTTGACCGTGTCGCCGACGACCGTGAACGCCATCGAGCGCTCGGAGCCGAGGTCACCCATGACAACCGGGCCGTAGTGAAGGCCGATGCCGATTCCGAGGACGTCCTGGCCGTTGCGCGCGCGCTCGCCGTTCCACTGTCCGACCTCGGCCAGCATGGCCCGGCCGCAGGCGAGCGCCCGGGCGGCATCGTCCGGCGCGGGATCGGGAACCCCGAACGTGACCAGGAGGGCATCGCCGATGAACTTGTCCAAGGTGCCACCATGGGCGAAGACGATCTCCTCCATCCGGGCATGGAACCCACGCAGGAGCTGCATGACCTCCTCGGGAGCCAGCCGCTCGGACAGTGTCGTGAAGCCCTTGATGTCGGCGAAGAGCACGGCCACCTCCTGCCGCCGGTCGCCGCCGAACGGTTGATCGGAACGGGCAAGCCGCTCCACGACCCGGGGCGAGAAGTAGCGGGCGAGGTTGGCTTGCCGACGCTCGGCACTGGCCCGGGTGAGCGCCAGGCGGCGTGAGCGTTCGACCGCGGCCGAGAGCGCCGCCGCCACCAGGAGCAGCACGAGGGCCTCGGTGTACCACTGCCCGATATGCACGAAGGCGAGATCGCGGAACGCCTCGACGGCGTTCGCGACGAGCCTCCCCGACATGCTCGGAACGCCGATGTGGATGCCGGGGTCGAGGGCGGCAACGGCGAGGGGAATGGACCAGCCCAGCACCGCACAGACTCCGGACCACAGCAGCAGGAGGGGATCGAGGGCAAAGGTGCGCAGGGCCAGCAGGAACACGAACCAGAGGACCAGGCCCCCTTTGAGGGTCACGGTGACCGGGATCGTGCCTTCGAGCCAGGGGTTGGGCAGGGCCAGGACGGCGCCGAGGATCACGCTGTCGAGCAGGGCGAACGCCATGGCGATGCCGCGCGGATGGCGGTGCCGCTTCAGGATCGCGAACTCGGCCAAACCGGAGGCGAGGACGGCTCCCACGGCCGCGAGGTTGAACACGGCGGCCCAGCCGACGTGGAACAGGTCGTGCCCGAGCCAAACGAAGGCCACGGCGAGAAGCACGATGCGAACCTTGGCGGCTAGGCGCAATCCTTCCTGCTCCTTGAGGCGCAGGGAGGCGGCCACGCGATCCGGCAGGGGCGCGGCTCCGAACTTGCCCAGGAATGGCACCGCACCGGCGAACTTGATCATTCGGACGTCCTCACCTCGTTCCACTTCCTTGGCTAGTTGCGCACCCTCTTCGGCGCGGTGCCCCGACGTGTGGAGCGGAGGCCGACGGCTCCGAACTGCGGGGACGAGTGGATGTCGATCAATCCCGCATCGTGGCCGCCCTCAAGTCCGTCGATGATCGGGCACTCGGGCCGCTCGTCACCGTGGCAGTGCTTCGCGAGATGCCTGAGGGTGGCAGCCATCTCCTGCAACTCCCGTGCCTTCCGCTCGAGGATGTCGACGTGCTCGAGGGCGATCCGCTTCACGTCCGTGCTGGCGCGGTCCCGATCCCGCCACAGGGTGACGAGTTCCCCGATCTGCTCGACGGAGAAGCCGAGGTCGCGCGCCCGCCGGATGAAGCCGAGCGTGTGGACGTCGTTGCCGGAGTACACCCGATACCCGGCCTCGGTCCTGACCGTCTTCGGGATCAGCCCGATCGACTCGTAGTAGCGGATCATCTTGGCCGAGACGCCTGAGGCCTCCGCTGCCTGTCCGATGTTCATCACAAATCCTCCTCAGGTCAGTGGATGGCCCGCCGTGGCGGACCACGCTCGTCATTCTCCCGGGCGAGCCGGGGAGCGGGCGCGGCTGCGCCGGATGTCGTGTCCGAGCCGACCGGCGCCTTGAACCCGCGCAGGCGCAGGGCATTGCCCAGGACGAACACGCTCGAGAGCGCCATCGCCCCCGCCGCGATCATCGGCGACAGCAGCGTGCCATTGACCGGATACAGCGCGCCCGCGGCCACGGGGATCAGCACCACGTTGTAGGCGAAGGCCCAGAACAGGTTCTGCCGGATGTTGCGGATCGTGGCCTTCGACAGGGCAATCGCGTTCGGCACGCCACGCAGGTCGCCGGACATCAGCACCACGTCGGCGCTCTCGATCGCCACGTCCGTGCCCGTGCCGATGGCGAGACCCACGTCGGCCGCCGCCAGAGCCGGGGCATCGTTGATGCCGTCGCCGACGAAGGCGACGCGGCGTCCGCCGGCCTGCAACTCCTTCACCGAGGCGACCTTTCCGTCGGGCAGGACCTCGGCGATGACCTCATCGATCCCGACCTGACGGGCGATGGCCTGCGCCGTGCGGCGGTTGTCGCCCGTGACCATCGCCACCTTGAGGCCGAGGCGGTGCAGGGCCGCGATCGCCTCCGGGGTGGACGGCTTGATCGGGTCGGCCACGGCGATGACCGCCGCGAGCCGGCCGTCGATGGCGGCGTAGAGCGGGCTCTTGCCCTCGTCGCCGAGACGGGATGCCGCCGACGCGAACGCCGTAATCGGGTGACCGAGCCGCTCCATGTAGCGGTCCGCCCCGACCTCGACCTTCCGGCCGTGGACCGTCGCCGTGATTCCGAAGCCGGGAACGGCCTCGAATCCTTCCACAGATGCCAATTCGAGTCCCCGGTGCGTGGCCGCCGCGACGATTGCCTCACCGATGGGATGCTCGGACCGGGTCTCCACGGCCGCGACGAGCGCCAGCACCTCGGCTTCGCCGAATCCTTGGGCAGCGATCAGGTCGGTCAGCTCCGGACGTCCCTTGGTCAGGGTGCCCGTCTTGTCGAGCGCCACCATCTGTACATCGCCCAGACCCTGCAAGGCCTCACCCTGCCGGAACAAGACGCCGAGCTCGGCCGCCCGGCCGGTGCCGACCATGATCGAGGTCGGCGTCGCCAGGCCCATCGCGCACGGGCAGGCGATGATCAGGACGGCGACCGCGTTCACGAGGGCGAAGCTCAAGGCAGGCTCCGGACCGAACACCAGCCAGACCAGGAAGGTGAGGGCGGCCGCGGCCATCACGGCGGGCACGAACCACGCCGTCACCTTGTCGACGAGCGCCTGGATCGGCAGCTTGGACCCCTGGGCTGTCTCGACCATGCGGATGATCTGGGCCAGCACCGTGTCGGCGCCGACCTTGGTCGCCCGGAACGTGAAGCTGCCCGTCTTGTTGATCGTGCCGCCGACGACCGGGGCACCCTCGGCCTTCTGCACGGGTACGGGCTCGCCCGTGATCATGGATTCGTCGACGTAGGACGAGCCTTCGACGACGTCGCCGTCGACCGGGACCTTCTCGCCGGGGCGGACCTGGACGAGGTCACCCGTGCGGACCTCCGCCAGCGGGATCTCGACCACGCTGCCCTCGCGGACCACGCGGGCCGTCTTCGGCGTCAGGCCCATGAGGCGCTTGATGGCCTCCGAGGTGCGTCCCTTGGCCTTCGCCTCGAGGAAGCGCCCGAGCAGGATCAGGGTCACGATGACGGCTGCCGCCTCGTAGTACACGTTCGCCGTACCCGCAGGCAGGATGCCCCGCGCGAACGTCGCCACGACCGAGTAGCCGTAGGCCGCCGCGGTGCCGAGGGCCACGAGCGAGTTCATGTCCGGGGCGCGGCGCAGCAGAGCAGGTAATCCCTTGCGGAAGAACCGCAGGCCAGGACCGAACAGGACGAGCGTCGTGAGGGCGAACTGGAGGTACCAGCTCTCCCGGTGCCCGATGGTGGCCATGATCCACTCGTGCACCCCCGGCACGAAGTGCGATCCCATCTCCAGGGCGAACACCGGAAGCGTGAGGACGGCGGCAATGACGAGGGACGTCCGGAGGGACGCGATCTCCGCCTCGCGGGCGGCGCGCTCCTCATCGGTGCGATCGACGCCGACGCGGACCTCCTCGGCCTCGTAGCCGGTCGCCTCGACGGCCGCGACGAGGCGGCCCACCGCCTCCGCCGAGCCGAAGAGCCGCACGGTGGCACGCTCGGTCGCCAAGTTGACCGCGGCATTCACGACGCCGGGCACGCGCTTCAGGGCCTTCTCGACCCGCGCGACGCAGGAGGCGCAGGTCATGCCGGAGATCTTCAGCTCGACGGTGGCGGGCATTGGCTCATAGCCGACGTCGCGGATGGCCTCGACGACTGCCTGCGGATCGCCATCCGCGGAACCGAACGACACGCTGGCGCGCTCGGTCGCCAGGTTCACGTTGGCGGCGGTGACGCCCTCGATCCGCCGGATTGCCTTCTCGACACGGCCGATGCACGACGCGCAGGTCATTCCCTGGACGGGAATCTCGACCGTCAGGCCTTGCCTGGCCAACTCCTTCACAGCCATTTCGGAACTCCTACCCGGAAGCATTGGCTGAGGTGTAATCCTTCCAACAGTGGGAAGGTCAAGCGGCCGTTTCAAGCCGGCGAGGGCCTCGTCGCTTACGGGGTCCGGGTGCTTTCATCGGGACATGAATGCTCCTGGCTGGATCACCCGCTGAGGAGTCCTTATGGCGATTCACCCGGTCGGTCGCCGTGTACTGGTTCCTCGGCGAGGCCGACGTCGTCCTGTGTGGCAACCGAACGCCGCCGGCGGACCCGACCATCGAACGGGGGACGCCGGTCCCGAATGAACTCGTCGACGCATTCGGCGTGAAGGCAAAGCGCCTTGCGTAGGTTGGATCGCCTCTGGGGTGAGGCGTCGGCCATTACCGACGCGCGGTCGAGCAACCCAAGCGCCGTCTCAAGCGGACCGGTGGCCGCTGCTCCGAGATGGTGTTGCACCGTCCGGAATGCCGCCTTGAGGTCGTAGAGCCTGCGTATGGGGTAGTCCTGTTCCTTCAGCCATCGGTCGAAGTAGGGCGGGAACTGATGGTCGACGTCCGGACGCTCGCCCCTCGCATGAGCCAGAATGCACCTACCGACTACTTCGGAAACCGGAGGCGGCACGCTGTTGGCGATCATCTGTCCAATGTTCGTCTTCCCGCCACATGCGTCCCAGCTCCAGTCCTTGGGGAATCCTTGCAGCCAGCCGAACTGGTCCAGCGTAGGAACGGGCAGCCTGCGAACGTCGGCGACATCGCCCTTGCGCGGCACGTAATCTTCGCCCGGCGCCCATGGACTCGAACTCGTAATAGTCGGACAGGGCCGATCCGTACGCCGCGTCCCGGGGCTACCCTCGCCACCGGGTGCGAACCAATAGAGATTTCCGCGGCCGTCACCGACATTGAGACCGAACTCCGCTCCCAAGACATCAGAGACACAGAGCTTCCGCTTGTCGCTCGCTGCCTTCAGGTGGTCGGCGAGGAAACCATCGACCTCGTGGAGGCAGCCGATGAGGAACAGTCGTTTGCGTGTCGTCGCCACGCCGTAGCGGGTCGCGTCCAGGATGGTCTCGGTCAAGCCGTACCCGGCTCGCTTGAAGACGACCCGTGCCCGTCGGTAGGCAGCGGATTTTCGTGCGCCACGGACGTTCTCCATGATGAAGTACCGCGGCCGGGAGGTGGCAACGATGATCGCGAAGGCCGTCGTCAGGTCGGCGAGATCCCCTTCCTGGCGGTCGCGGTTGGCTTGCGAGAATTCCTGGCACGGCGGGCCCCCGGCAATCAGGTCAGGCGCGAGCACGGCGACGCCGGGGGCCGCGCGCACGAGGTCGCCAAGATCACCAACCCAGGTGTGGGTGTGGCCGGGTACCAGCGCAAGCCTCGGCGACAGGTTGGCTCGATGCACCGCCAAGGCTGGGCGTGACTCGTCGTAGGCCCGGACAATCCTGAACCCTGCCCGCTTCAGACCGAGGCCCATTCCTCCTGCACCGCAGAACAGTTCGACAACTCGCATGATAATCTGCCCCGTCGTGAATTTCCTTCACGATCATTCCCGCGGGCTCATGCACGCCTGCCGCAGTTCTGTCCAGGCTTTTGGGCAGGTAGTTAAAGGATTTCACGACATTGGATTAACATCTCGTCCAGTTCGATGAGCGGCAACGGACACGGGACTTTGCCGCTGCACAACCTAGGTAGCAGTATCGCCGTCGACCACGCTCATGCACTGAGCAAATGTCTCCGACCAGAATCCCATTCCCCAATGGAAGATGTCAACGGATCGGCGCAGCCCCAACTTGAAGAACGGATCGGCTCAGCATCCGCTCACCGCAGCCCCATCAGCGGCTCCCGATCCGACCAATCGGGAATGGTCTTGATGTCCTTGCTCCCGCACTTGGAGCACTTGAGTTTCAACCCGACGTCGGGAACGGGCATGTCATCCGGCCAGTTTTCCACGTTGATAGAGGATTCATGCCCGCAGCCATGCCTTTGGCAGATGGCCATGACCGACCGGGCGCCATGCTCCCGCATGCTGGCGAGATCCATGGGCCGGATCTCGTTCCCGTTCTCGTCATAGGACCGGCGGGGATTCCTCATCCTGGCTTTCTTCCTCGTCAGGCAGGTTGAAGTAGTAGAGGAGCGACCAGAGATGCATCACGTACAAGGAAAACCTGTCCCGGGGCTCCAACTTATTGACGTCTTTGGGCCGCCCCGTGTTGGGCATCTTCTTGAATGCTTTGGAGTAGCTTTTCTGCGTAATCTCCTTCATGTCCGCATCGAAAGCCTGGAACAGAGAGCCCACGTTCTTTTCTTCCAGTGACGCACTGAGGTCATGCGCGAAGGCATTGCGGATCTCGCCCATCTTTCGCAAAGGACTTTTGAACTCGGAGGGAAGCCCGAGAGACACGGCGAGCGTGATCTTCTTATCGTACTCGAACCTCACCGCTGTTAGAGCCTCGAAGGCTTCCGCAGGCAGCCTCGCCTTGATGAACTCGTTCAGCTCATGCTCAACGTAAAGATGGCCGCGGATGGCAGCCCCTAGTTCGTCTTCAGCCGTGAGTGCGTTTGCGAGCGCATCTAGCCGCTCCTGCCTATCCTTCATTCGTTGATCCCTTCCGAAGAAGCGCCAGACCATAAAGGCAAGGCATCCCCGCTGAAAAGAACCAACTCCGTCTCAAGGATTCCCATGCAGAAACCCCACCCGGGGTAGAGCCGAACGGGGTTCCGTGTTGCCTCAGCCTGATACGCTACGCGGCCTGTCTCGAATATAGCCGCAGGGAGTAAACGTCCCGTTGTTGCCTATGCGTCCTCCCCGTGCAGGTCCAGCACGTCGAGGATGAGGGAAAGGCCGATGGCCGGGTTCTGTAAGCCTTACAGAAGTGATGAGCACCACCTCGGCCGGGCCCGGGGTGGGCTCAGCTTTGTGCCAATGCGAGCGGGCATCCGAAACTGGATGTTGACCAAGGGGTGGGAAAGTTCGCACATAAGAAATCCCACGCGGACGCTGATTCCTTTCCTTAATGGAGAACCGCGTCCGTGCCTTCCGATCAATCCAAGTTCCTGCTGATCCTCGCTGGCCTGACAAGCTTCATGGCGGCAATGACGGGTCTCTTGGTAGAGCTCCGCCATTGGATCTGGTGACGCGGCGCGGCTAGTCCGCACCGTGGCCTCGCGCGAGCTCTCGGACCTCCGCCTCCCGGCCAGCCTGGAAGGCTTCGAAAGGGGTCAGCCCGCCAAGAGCGTCGTCGGGTGTCACGAACCACTCCAACCGCATCCATGGCGCGCGGATCGGCATCATGGCAAGGATCTCACGCACCCGCAGAACCGTCATCGAGTTCCGGAGCTGGAAGGCAGGGACCACCAGGCGCCCGTCCCACTCGACCGCGAGCAGGTCGCCTGCCTCGACGTGCTGGCGCAGCTCGGCGACGTCCATGCAGAGCCAGTCGGCCGCCAGGGCCTCCTCGAGGTAGCCCCCGGCCCGCCGGAGGATCTCGTTCTTGATGGCGTCGGCCTCGGCGATCGCACTGTTGAATGGCTGCCCTCGGCGGATGAGCCGGCGGCGGTACACCGTCGTCGGCGTCCAGCCCATCTCACGGAGGGCTTCCCCGAAGGTCTCCTTTTCGTCCCCGTCGCCCATCGCATCCCGTCCATCGCTCATGTCGGCCTCCAGGGGCATCCAAGGATCGGCGGCCAAGAACCGCCACGAATTGGTCGGGTGCTTCGGCACGGTGTCTCCGATCAGATCCTCAAGGACAGACGGGCGCGGCGCGAGGCCCATGGAGCCTGTCGCCCGGACTCGGCGGAGTGCGTCCTCGAACTGGTCGTCATCATCGTCCATCGCACTACCTGCACCAGCATGAACCCTGCCGAGATCTTCACCCTTGTCATCGCCCCGGCGACGATCCTGGTCCTGGCCGTGCTCGCCTGGTTAGGGTTCCGGATCGCCTCCCGTCGTTTCGCCCTCCGGGAGCGGCAACTGCTCACCGAGATCGAGACCGAGCGCTCCGTCAGGAGAGCGCCGTCTCGGCCTGGTCGGCCGGACGACCGAGACGGTATTGCCGGGAGATAGTCCGCACAGCCCCATGGTCTTCGGCCATGACCCAGATGTCGGAGGTGCGGATCGGGCGCCCCGTGCCGGGCAGCGTGGGGTGCCCCCACGTCCGTCCGACCAGGCAGGGGACGGCGAGCGCGGCGACGCTCCACTGATCGAGGCCAGGCGCGTCGCGGAGTATATCGGCCTCGGTCGGGACGGCCCCGTCACGGAGGGCCTCCAGGTCCGCCGTGAGGCGCTCCAGCCTCCCGATCGCGTCATCGATCAGCTCTCCCGTCGTGGCCTCCAGGCTGCCATCCCGCGTCAGTCTCAACATCGTGGTCCCTCCTCGACACCCTCGTAGCAGGTCCTGTGGGTCCCGGGGATGGCTCTTCAGGAGGGATTCCCGGAGAGCCAACCTGCGACATATGTTCCTCGTTTGTTCGTAGGCGGAGGTGGTCATGGAGGAGGTCGTGAGACGGGTGGGCCGCGGCTGGATCGAGGTGGTCGACGACGAGGGGCGGAGGCACTTGGTCCCGGCGAGTTCCCGGATCGAGGTCTCGGACGTCGACGGCATGCGCAGCGAGTGCATCGTCGTGGTCGGTGCCCGTCGGATCCTCGTCTCTCGATCCTATGAGGAGGTTGTGGAGGCCCTCCTTGAGGCCGAGCTGCACCCCCTCGGGAGGCGATAGGCGTCGAGTTATAGGGACCTTACCCGAGTTTATCGGATCTCGATAAACTCGCTCGGGGCGTGGGCAACTCAGCTTAATTTGAGGTGACGTGCGGTCCGGCATTTCCGCCGGCGGCCTATCCGCGGAATCCTTCCTTGCAGGGGGATCACGTAGCCAGAACCCCCCAGCAATTGGTAGTGCTACCGCACTACCGCTGGCCAGGGGGTGGGCTTCGCCCTCCCCTGTGGACCCCCAATCCGCAACGGAGGCGTCATGACCAGTGTCCAATGCAGCGTCGAGCGAATGGTCCTTCGCCTCGGCATTGATCTGAAAGAGTGGGCCGCGAGCGATCCGATGCCCCAGCGATTCCTCGCCGAAGCCGTGAAGATGGCGACCGACGATGCGGGCTGCGACACCTTCACGTTCGACTACGTCATGCGCCGGATCGGCGAGCTCGCAGCCCTCTCGGAGCGTGCCGAGCGCCGCGGCTACGACGAGACCCACGCCTGGCATTACTCCGACGACATCAGGAACAAGCGGCCTGGTCCGTCGAACCCCTACGGGATCGAGACCCAGCCTGTCGCGCACCATGCGTGGGTCCGCGGCGTCGGGCGGGCCTCTGATGAATTCGTGGCCGAATTGATCGAGGGGATCGGCACCCCGGGGAGGCCCGCATGATCACTCGAATCCTCGATGGGTTGGTGGCGAAGGACGCGGCGGACGTCGCGGCCGTCGAAGCCGAAATCCGCGAGCGCGGCACGCGCTGGGCCGCCGAGGAGATCGCCCGTCTACGTCGCAAGTCGGACGAGCTGCCGAACGCCGGACCCGTGAGCGTCCGGGTTCAGGCGCGGTCGGCGGAGCAGGCCCGCGCGGCTGCCGATCGGATGGGGCTGACGGGCGTCAGAATCCATCCGGCCCGGAGCGGCGGCGTCCTCCTCTACGGCAGCCTCGGGGACTAGCGATGTCCCGCTCCTCCTCTCGACAGAAGACTGTCACGACCTCCCTCAGGCGCGGGTAAGAGGCGCCGCGTGCCTACGTAGATGAGGGGGATGACATGGAGCAGTGTGAAGCCGATCTTCTGACCATTGAGGAAGTCCTCGCCACCCTTGGCGAGAGGCCGGATTCGTCGTGGTGCGAGACCCCGATCGCGGGCCTGCAATACTACGCCTACGATGACGTCGACGAGCTCACTGGCGAGGTTCTCCGGCCGCAGCCGTGGGAGCGCGTCCAGCTCGTGCGACAGCCCCAGAACCCGAAGGATCGGAACGCGGTCCAAGTCCTCTACCACAACGGCCAGTACCAGCTCGGCCATCTCCCCCGCGAACTCGCGGCGGGGATCGCCCCGGCCATGGATGCCGGCCGCGACCTGAGGGGGTATGCGCTCTCGTCGGGATCGGGGGAGGCCTGGTCTGTGAGCCTCCTCCTCGTCGGGAAGGCCGTTCCCGCCGAGCGGCAGCGTAAGTCGGTCGAGATCAGGCAGCAGCGGCAAGAATGGGCCGCCCGCTGGGCCTACTACGAGGGGGAGCGCTCCACCGAGGCGGCTCGTCGCGACTGCGCCATCGAGGCCCGCGCGAAGCTGGAGGCGATCGTCTTCCAGCGGGACCGCCTCCGCAGGCTGCGTGACGCAGTGGAGGCCCTCCTGCCCATCGCCCCGGACATCGGGGTCGAGCTGCCCGCGGGTTTCGACCAGGCGCCGCCCGAGCGCGGCGTCACCTACGGCTGGTGGGATCAGGTGCCGCCCTGCCTAGCCACCAAGAACGTGTGGCGGGAGCACGGCCGCAGCGTGCCCGGGAAGGCCGAGCCGTGGGCCTGGATCTCCTACGGCCACCGTCGGAAGGGGCGCGTCACCTACAAGCTCTACGCCTACGAGCAGACCCGGCCTGTGGCCATGACCCCGAGCGTCGTCGCCGGGTTCCTCAGGGATCTCGACGCCCGCATTGAAGGGGCCGACGGCGAGCCGGGCTACGGCTACGAATTCAATGCCTGACGGCGGTAGGGGATTGCCCTCGGTAGTCCCGACTTTGGTCTGTACGGGGCTGAATCCGTAAGAACGTAATCCTAGAATGGTGTCGGAAGGGCTGGTCAGGCTCTCCAGGGGGCAGGTGGGGTCCGCCTCCCCCGCGCCGCCGTCGAGGGTCTGACGGGTTGTCGACGAACGCATCGTGCTGGCGGCGGACCTGCACACGGCCAGCCGCCGGACGACGTCCTACTCGCCACCTGATGGCCACGCAGGATCGTGCAACGAATCCTGTGTTTCCCGGGGATACGGTAACCATACCCCCAAATCCCTTCCGGGCAGGGGTTCGCTTCTCGTTCATATAGCTCGGCGTCACAGCAAGAGGACGCCACACATGTTCACATTGAGCCGGGCCGAGGGGCTGACGGCCGCGCCGCGACGTCGACGAGACGATCCAGGGGCTCGAGAAGCTGCTCGCCGACCTCAAGGCGCTCAGGGCCGGGGCGATCCCGACCGAGGACGGGATGCTGAAGGACGCGCCTGTCCTGGACTACTGGGTCCGGGGCGAGTTCCCGGTGACCTGCCTCGTCGGCGGCGTCGCCGGGCATCCCACGCTCCCCGGCAAAGGGCGCCCGATCCGGACGTCGGACCTGTGGCTTCTGTCGGAGGACCACTCCTGCGCGCGCACCCTCAGCCGCTGGTACCGTCTTGGGCGCCCCTTCGAGACCGTCCACGAGGAGACGGTGCTGTCATGACAGAGATCGACGAGCACATCGTCCGCACCAGGCACATCATGATCGGACGCGCCATCCCGACGGCCGACGAGTTGCTTAGGTTGTACCCGTTCCTCGGCGACAACCTCCTTTTGGACATCGTCACCTTCGCCAAATACGAGGCGGCCCACGGCCCGGAGCAGGCACGGCCCGCCGCCCAATCCCTGCTCGATGCCGTGGGGAACGCGGACATCTCCGACGCCGAGCTCGCCGGACACGTCGGCATCCTGATGGACGCGCTGCCGGAAGACGACCGGAGCGGGCGCCTCCGGTGCCGGCTCTACCGGGCAGTCCTCGGAGACCCGGCTTCCCGGCTTGCCGTTGCCTGTGACGCGGTGTCGGCCCTCGTGGCGGCGGCCGGGACGGACCAGCAGCCGACGCTCGCCGACATCACGCTCGCCTGGGCCGCGCTGGGCTGGCTCGCCACGGTCGCGGCGGACGACGCATTCGTGCCGCTCTCGGGACGGCCGCGACCTGGATCCGTCGGGGATCTCGACGACACCGCCCGATACCATGGCCGCTCGCTCCTGCTGTGGCTGCTCGGGGACGCGTGGCCGGGAGTGCCGCCGCTGCGCCCGAGCGACCCCGGCTGACGGAGGAGGTAACCATGGGATCGCTACAGGGACGACATCCGCCAGGACGTCATGGCTGGGATCAGGAGGCACGAACGTGGTAAGGAAGCCAGGGAAGCCAGAGAACCCGGAAAGGCCGGAGCCGCCCGAACCCGCCCCGGTCACGAAGGCCAAGACGCTTGGGGAGGCCCTCGACGAGATGGGCTTCGTGGCGCCGGACCCGCCCAGGCGGATCACCCTCCGGCGATTGGGACCCGCCAGGCGGCTCACGCGCTGGAGAAAGCCCGAGGAGCAGGAGTGAGCCCGTCACCGGGTCAAAGTCACGGATACCCGGATTCCAGGAGGATGACCTTGGCAGAGAAGCCCCAATCCCATCCCACCGACGAACCCCGTCCGGCCACCAAGGCGAAGTCAATGGGCGAGGCGCTCGACGAGATCGGTTTCGTTCCGCTGGACCCGCCCAGGCGGATCATCGTCCGGGAAGACCATGCTCAGGAGCCGCTCACCCGCTGGAGAAAGCCCAAGGGTCAGAACTGAGGCAGTGCTGCCCCCGGGAGCGAAGGCGCCGCATGAACCTGCGTGGTCCAGTTCTGTCCAGGATTTCGCGTATCGTGAAATGTTTTCACGACATTGGAGTTGCGGCCCGTTCGGTACATGCTGTGGCAGCGCTCATCCCAACCTCGGGGTCTCTGCTTCCAGGCCACCCAATTCCCGCCGGCGATTTCCGGTTTGCCCGCCGCCTTCACATCATCCTCTCGCCGGACAGCACATCCGGGAGGGACGACATGAGCCAGCAAATCGCGGAGCGCGTAAAGGATACAGGCAGGAACAAGGGGATCGGCAGCGACCGGGCGCTTGCCCGATACGCCCAGGAGGGGGTTCTGCGCCGCATGAAGGCGGCATTCGGGGATCGAGTCGTGCTGAAGGGCGCGCTGCTCTTCCTCGTCGAGAACGGCAACGAGCATCGTCCCACTATGGACGCTGACCTGCATTTCCACGACGGGTTGGACGACGCCGTCGCCCGCATCAGGTATGCCCTCGCCGCTGACCTCGTCGACGGGCTCCGTTACGAGGTCACGAAGGTCATCCAGGCCGAGCACAACGAGGAGCCGGGCTATGGACTGCCGCTCGCCGCCTGGGTCGGCAAGACGAAGATCGACACGAAGGTCGACGTCGGCTTCGGCGGGCGGCGCCCCCGAGGCGTGGTCGAGAAGACCTTCCCGTCTCTGCTCAAGGGCGCCGAGCCGCTGACCATCGCCTGCCTGCCGTGGCCGAACGTGGCGGCGGAGAAGATCCACGCAATCCAGTCACACGGTGTCCGCAACACGCGCATGAAGGACTTCCACGACATCGCGATCATCAAAGAGGGCCTCGATCCCGACGCGGTCGCACGCGCCATGGTCCGCACCTGGGAGGACCGCCATACCGAGCTGCCAACGGACCTGCTGCCCGGCCTCACCATCGACTACGCGGACAGCATGCAGAAGGTTTGGGAGGGCTTCGTGAAGCGGTCCAAGCTTGAGGGGAAGGCGCCCGCCCAGTTTGCTGAGGTAACCTACCGGATCCGGCCGTGGGTTGAGGATGTCCTGGAGCGTGCCCGCGTCCTGTCCAGGGAGGCGGCTCCCCGGGTGCCCTCCATCGCGTGACCGGACGGGATCGGGGCGATTTTGGGGGCGCGGGTGACGCTCGCCGCCTGCGCGACGACATCGACGCCGAAACGTCGTCGAATACCAGTGGGAGGACAAGAACGTCGAGAAGCTCCTCGCCGAGGGCGTAGAGATCCCCGTCTGGGATCTCTCCTGCCTCGAGGCGGCGCTGCCGAACTGGAATCGGGAAGGATTCGATCTAGTCGGCTGAGGCGCGACGCCAGCGGGACCACCGAGGGGCTGTCCTCCGGGGCGGCCCCTTTCCATTTCCGCGCCATGAAATCAATCCTTCGGCGCCACCGGCGGAAAGGATGCAGGTTTGCACCGTGCGCCGCCCACCGCCAAGCTCGACTCAGTGACGATGGACTTCCCGCAGAGGAGGCCGCTCACGACGCAAAAAACGTAACTGATGTGAGTGACCTGTGGTCGACCTATCCACGCCATCACCAATCCAGCATCACGTGGTCCCTCCGGGCGATGCCATCGCGCTATTCCTGTCGAGGTACGAGGTCGCGGGCTGGATCTCGTCCGCCGAGCGCTCCGCCCGCCGGGCGGACGCACCGCGCCGCAAGAAGAAGGCCGCCGAGCGCCTGCGCCGGATGACGGCCAAGGCCAGACGCGAAATGGACGCCGCCGAGTTCGCGGCGTGGCAGGCCGAGCAAGAATACGAGGCGGAGCGCGCCCAGTTCTTCATTGAGCGCGGCAAGGAGAAAGCCCGCTTCACCCACAAGCGCTTCACCCAGGGCTTCGAGCACGATCCCATCACCCTGATCGGCGGAGAGGAGGTTCCGGCCTTCCGCGAGCGCGGGCTGCGCAGCGAGGGGATGGGGGCGGCCGCGAAGCTCTTCGTTGCAGGCACCCGCCGCGGCTGGAAGATCCGCGGGTCGAACAACAAGGCAGTCATGTCCGTCCACTGGACCCGCCGCAAGGTGCATGCGTTGGACCTGCCGTGGATCGAGGGCAACCGCAAGATGGTCAGCCTCATCCGCATCGACCTGGACAAGGTGTTCAAGGGCGGCGTCTTCGAGCTCGTCTGGGAGCTGGAGCAGCTCGTCGGCCGGACGATCCCGTGCTTCCCCCACATGGTCGCAGGCGGCGGACTGCGCGAGAAGGAATGGCTCAACCTGCCCGAGGACAGGCGTCCGCTGGTACGTCCCCACTTGTGGTTCATCCTGCCACCCGGCTCGGCCGTCGTCGCGACAGGCAACGGGAAGCAGCGCATCGTCGATCTCCTGGGGGGCGTACAACGCGGCCTGTGCCACGCCCTGCTCCACCTTGGAGCGGACCCCAACGCGCCGATCCTGTCGGTGCGCGGGAAGAACCCGCTGTCTCCGTACTTGCTCGGCTACGACCTGAACAACGAGGTGTTCCCGACCCTGTCGGAGTACAGCGAGTTCGTGCGGACCTCCGTCAGCCGCGAGGAATTGACCCGTATGGCCGCCGAGGTCCAGTCGACGGTCGGCAAGACAGCGTCCAATCTCGCCTTCACGACTTGGCAGAAGGAGGCCTACTCGATCCTGCACGCCCTCCGCTCCATCGGCGACGCCGAGTACCTGCGGTGCATCGAGACGAAGGACCGCGAGGGGCTGGCCTTCATGTTGCGCGAGCGCATGGACCCGGCCGTCCTCGTCGAGCGCACGAACTGGCAGCCGAAGGACGTCGAGGCGATACTCGGTCACGTGATCTCCTACGCCGCTGGCGCCTGGGACCACGAGCGGGGAGCGGGCGGCAGGGCGAAGCGCGGGGCCATGCGCCACCTCATCACCGAGGGCATGACCGTGGAGGACCGTCGCCGGGCATCCGGTGTGTGGGCCGGCAGGGAGAAGGCCGACAAGGCGCTAACCGGTCTCGTCGAGGCGATCCGTCAGGTCGAGGCAGCGGGGGAGAACGTGACGAAGACGTCCGTTGCCCGCGTCTCAGGACTGCACCGCATCACCGTCGGTAGGCGCTGGGACGACGCCATGGCCATCCTGTCCGGCGACTGTAACAATCGGTGCGTAGATATAAAGGCTCCCCACCTCTCCGGATCGACCGGGGGAAGGCGGAAGGGACCCAGGTCTGGACAGGACTCGGGTTCCCTTCACACTCGACGCAAGCGGAAGAGCGAAGGATTCGGGAAGGGCAAGGGATTCATCCGGCCATCCTTCCTGCGTGACACAATCGGGGATGAGAAGGGCATCGCGCTGCTGAAGAGGAGACCGACCGTCGCGACAGTGGAGGCAACGGTGAACCCAGTCGACAGGACCGACGTCGGGGTCGAGCTGGCACCGGACGCGACGGCGCATCCCGCCCCAGCCGTCAGGGAAGCCGCTACGGGCGCATCGGAAGGCTCCGTGGTGCCATCCCTCGTCCCAACCAATCCCCCCTCCCAAATCCAACGGTGGACGCATCCACGGCCCGTCCCGTCCTCCGCATGGCACCCCCAGTCTTCGTGACTGGATCGCACCAGAGGGAACGTGACCGTGCGGCAGCCGAGGACAGCGCCATATAGAACAGCGTCCGATGGGTCCGGTCACCCGTCCCGGGAAGCTGTAACCCTTCCGTCCGGCCCAGCGGGCGGCGGAGCGGGACTGAAACGCGAAGGGATTGGCCCGGCCCGTGATGGCGCCATCCAAGGATTCGGCTCTCCCCTAGGCGTCGGCCTTGATCCTGGCGGAGGGCGATGCCGACGGGCATGCCAGGGCCGTGATCGCGCGGGCGGCCTCGGGTTCCGCGACATTCAGAATCCGATCCCGTCCCTCGGCAAGCACCTGCTGTCCCGACCAGAGGCAAAGGCCATCGTCGTTGACTGGGTGAGGTCCGCCGGCGGATCGGGCGCCTTTGTCGCCGCCCAGGCGAGCTGATACCTTCCTGGTGTCGGCCTCACTCGCCGTCACGTTTTTGCGAACACCACCTTCCAGGGGGGCTACGGCCTCCCTCTTTTTTTGTCCGTTCCCCGAATCCTACCGGCGGCCCGGACAAGGCCCGGGAATCCTCCCAAATCCAAGTCTCGGGCAGACGTCCCGGAGAAAGGGCCGAGGATGGGACCGGGAATTCGACTACGTAAGGATGGCGATGGGGTTGCTGGGGCTCGGACGGTTTGCAGGGGATGCTGCCGCCACGTGCGCCTTTCACCGCACCGACGGCCGCGCGGGCGTACGGGTGGATGTCGCTGTCCACGCTCCCGTCCGAGGTCGTGGTGGCGGTTCCCGACCGGATGGCCTACGACGCCGTGATGGCGCTCCGGCATCCGCGGACGCGGTTCCTGCCCGTGATCCAGCACGGGTACGAGGACGACGTCGTCGAAGGCGAGGACATCTTCGGGTTCGGCTATAGGATCGTCTCCCGGCGGCAGGCAATGGCGGCGCTGATGCACCTCGCGGCCGACGCTGGGGAGGCACTCCAGGAAGTCCTGCGGCGGGCTGCGCGGAATACCGCCCGGCATGATGCGATCCCGTCGACGGGGAGGGACAAAAACCCGGATAGCTCACCGGAAATCCCCTTATAGTATCTTAAGCGATATCACCCCGTTTGCTCATCGGGTGAGCACACCCGGATTATGGTCCCTTGCATGGCCCAAGCCGATGACGGTGGTGGGGAAGCACCCCGCCACCACAGGGAGGGATCACATGGCAGAGTTTCACGCACCCGACGAACTCCGGCGCTACCGCACCCGGCTCAAACGGCAGCGCGAGTACCAGGATGAATACAGGATTCGGCTTAAGAAGGAGCGGGTTCCCGACCGGGAGGACATTGCCGCGGGCATTCTCGCGATCAACCTGAGGATCTGGGCGCGGTCGCCCGAGACACTCGAGAAGGCGTCGCGGAACATTGCGGAGTTCATGTCCGAGACTGGGCTCGGGAACCGGAGGTTCGACGCCGAGAAGACAGCCGCCGCTCTCAAGGCGATGGTCGCCCGGGAGGTGAAGCGGCTCCGGCGCCGCGAGCGCGGGGAGTGATCCCGGCCGGACATTGTTGACAAAATGGACGAAGGGTGGTCGGTCAAACAGGTTTGAAAGACCAATGACGGGCAGTCCCGGGGCAGGAACGTGCGTGTAGTCAACCTCGAGGCGGGGCGTCATGTCAGGTGAACCCGGCGCCCACGATAGCGGCGGGAGGGGTTCCGCATTCCGTGACGCCCTTCGCCTTCTGTTTATCCTGGTGCGCGGGAGCGTGCCGCTCCCCCCGGACCGGACGACGGACGAGCACGACATGGTGTTCATCGGCGAGAAGCGCGCGCAGGCCATCGATTTCTGGATGCGTTATCCCGACTACCTGGCCGACGACCTCCTCGACCTTTACGAGGAAAGCGGGGACGAGACGGCCGTGGCCGCGGCGCGGCGCATCTTCGAGGACGACGAGCCCGAGGTCCGCACCGTCAGGATGATCCGCTGGCGACGCGGGGCCTACGAGGATCTCCAGGACTCACTTGCGATCCTGCACTATCGCGGCCTTGTCGCGCCGATGAGGCGCGAGATCGGCCCCGACGCGATCCGATACGAGTTTCTCGTCGGTCCGAAGGCGAGGGGGTTCCTGGATGAGGCCGTCGCGGACCAGCCCGTGCTCGCGTGGTACGAGCGGCAGGTCGACTTGGCCCTCAAGATCGCGACGACGCGCAGCGGTTCCGCCCTGAAGGACATCCACTATGAGCATCCCGAATATACGTCGACCCCGCACGGCACAGTGATCCCGTCCATTCGGCAGCGTGTCCTCGCGCGGCTGCGGACGATCGAAATCGGAAGACCCGAATGACCACGCAAGGCCTCACAGACTGGCAGGATTCCATCGCCGCGAGCGCGGGTGCCCCGCGGGCCACGGTCGAGGGCACGCTGGCCAAGTACGGCATCCAGGCCCAGGCCACGCTGCCGCGACGCCGTGCCCTCGCCATCCGCTCGGTGAGATTCGAGGGCGTGAAGCACGGCAACGAGCCGACCGATCGGTTCGCGTTCGAATGGGACGGACTCGGACCCGGCCTTTGGGCGCTGCTCACAGACGGCAACTCCAAGGGCAAGTCGAGCGTGCTCGCGGTGACACGCGCGGTCCTCCAGGGACGGTTCCCGGGAGGCATCAAGCAGGACGTCTGGGCTTGGATCGATCGCGTGGACGCGACCTTCGCGATCGACGGCGTGGAGTTCGCGGTGCGCTTGATCAAGCCGGCGGGGACGACGCGGGCGAGGGACGCGCACGCGGCCGTCATCCGCGGGCAGGGAGCCGTCCTCTACGAAGGTCCGGCCGACGAAGGACTCGAACGGACGCTGTCCGACATCTTCCTCGAGGAACTCGGATTCGCGAAGTTCCAGGCTTATCGCTCGGATACTGGGCGCGCGAGCGAGCACGGCTGGCCCGCGATGTCATCGGCACTGTTCATCAGCGGACCGGGGGTTGCGATCTTCGGCGACTATACCGAGGACGGCCTCCCCATCCGCCTTATCCAGCTCTTCGTCGGGTTGCCCTGGATCTCGACCTACACCGCGGCATCCACCGCCCTCAAGCGCCTTGAGGCCGAACAGAGGAAAGACGAGGATGCCGACAGGCGCCAGGCCGACCATGCCACGCAGCGCATCATTGCTCTGGAGAACGAACTTCAGGCGCATCGGGAAGCCCTAAAGCGCCTTCCGGATCGGCGCGGGATGCGGGCCGAACTGAAGGCGCTCGATGCACGCCTGGCCGCGGCGCAAGCTGAGGTCACCGATGCGCGACACGACGCGGAACTGCGCAAGGCCGCTGCCGCCGAAGCCCGCTCGGTCCACGCCGAGACGAGGCGCCAGCTCCAGCAGGAGCGTGACGAGCAGGCGGCAGGTTACGTGTTCCGCAGGCTGCGGCCCGTCTGCTGTCCCGCCTGCGAGGCGAGGTTCGAGGTCGGACGCTTCGAGGCGGCGCCGGCCGAGATCTGCGGCCTGTGCGGCACCGCCGATCTGCCAGAGGAAGCCCCCCGGGACGGGGAGGCGTTTCTCGCAGCCGCGGTTTCGGATGCCAAGGATTCGTTGGACGCCGCGACGGCGGCCGCGTTCCGGGCGAGCGAATCCTTGCGCGATGCCGAATCCGCACGCGACGGGGTACTGCGCGAACTCGAGGACGTGCAGTCCCGGCTCGCCTACGACGACGGCGCCGAGCAGATCCACCGCGACATCGCCGGCGTGGAGGCACGCATCGACGAGTTGAGGAAATCCATACGCCCGGAGATCCACACTTCGCGGGATCAGGAGGAAGTGGATATCCTCGAGGCCACCGTAAAGGCCACGAAGCACATGTTCGAGCGCTTGCAGCAGGAGGTCCTCGCCGATGTCAGCCGGAGCCTGACGCGCCTGTCGACCGACTTCGGCGTGCGGAACCTCGAGAGCATGAACCTGCTGGCCAATGGGCAATTGAGGATCCGGCAGGGCGGCACGGATCTTTCGTTCACCAAACTGACGCCCGGGGAGATGGTACGCGTGCGCGTGGCGGCCGCGCTCGCGACGCTCGAGGTCGCCGGGGAGAGGGGATACGGCCGTCATCCGGGCCTGCTGGTGCTGGACTCGCCAGGTGCCCAGGAGATGAGCGCGGACGACTTCTCCGCCCTCATCGGCAGCGTGGCATCGGCGGTTGGGCGCTTCGGGAACCTCCAGGTGATCGTTGGAGCGGTCAGCCGGCCGGAACTCGAGGAACGGGTGCCACTGGATCGGAGGCGGCAGGTCAGGGACGACAAGGAACTTTTCTAAGGCGGCTGGGATGAATGGGCTTGTCGACCGCTTTCTCGCGGCGCCGGAGGACATGTTCCTCGACGGAGCGACCGCTGCCGATCTGGACGCCGCGGCCAGGGAGCTGGCGGATCATCCATACGGGGGCGATCTTTTCGTCGCGCTGTGCCGCTCTGGCACCGAGGCCTGCCATGCAGCCGCCGAGACGCTCGTCAGGACCACTCGCGACCCTGGCGTGATGACCGAGATCGTGCGCGGTCTGGCTCGCGGCTTGCCGCTCGGGGACGGAACCGCCCGTCGCTTCCTTCGAGCCTTCCTTGAGCGGGCGGAGGATGGCTCAAGCCATTACGGCATCCGCTCCCAGGCCCTCCTCGGGGCGTTGTATCTCTCGCAGGGGCAGGACAGTCTCGTGCGTCGGCTTCAGGCTCACCTTCTCGACATAACGATTGACGACGAAGGCAACTACCTGCGGCACGCCGCAAGGATCATCGGCACCGTTCTTGCCCATGTCGATGATCCCTCCTTGTTGGCTGTCCTCGTGAACCTGCTCGACGTGGCTGAAGCGAGGGACGAGGCCGCAATGGCTCTGGGTCGCCTCGCACTTGCCGAGGCGCTGGACGAGACGGACCGGGGTCGTGCGCTTGACGGGTTCCGTGCCGCGCGCTCGCGGTTCGGCCAATCCATCGCTGCCTCCGAGGGCCGCCTCGACGCGACGCTGTACCTACGATGCCTTGACGTCCTCCTGGGGTTCCATGATGCCTCGGATCGCGGGAGGCTGACGGAGCGCATTGCCGGCATCCACGCAGCGGCCTTCGAGGTCGCGGCCTTCCTTCTGCCGTCCGACCGCCCGGTCGATCGCGACACGTGGCTGGGAATGGCCTCGCTCGAGAGCCTGCACTGGTCGTCCCTGGCGCTGCGCCTTGCCGCCCTCGACACGAGCCTGGCGAAGGACGCCTGGCTGTCTGCCGCCCGGGTCATCGAGGAGGAGCTGGTCCTCATCCATTCCGCGAGCCAGTCGATTCTCCGCCGCTCCCGCGATGGCGGCATCGAGGCACTCGTCCGGCCGCGGATCGTGGGCGAACTCCAGCGGAACAGGGTGCAACTGGCTCTGCTCGACCAGTGGATTGCCGAAAGGCAGGACACCGGGGCGCTTCCCGGCGCAGTCGCCATTCGCGCGAGCGTGGCGCAAGCGATGGAGGCCAGCCTTCTAGGAAACCCTCCTAACGCGGTGGCCACGAACTTCACGGCCACCGCGATCATCGAGGCCAGCGGTTGGGACGAGGCCCGGCGGGCGGAAGCGACGCGGCTACTGCGCGACAGCCTCGTCAGTTTGGAACTCGAGGTAACGGCACCGATCGTGATCGAGATTTGGCACGAGATGCGCGATGGGATGCTGTCGAACCCTGACTACGCGTCCAATCCCGCAGCCCGGCAGTTCTTCGACATGATCGTCTTCCATACGATCGGGTTCGTGCATTCGCGCGAGAACGTCTCGGGTACTTCGACGAACGGAACGGAGTACCTGTTCGCGCAGCGCGGGGACAAGGAGCCCGTAGAAGAGGACCTGCACCGCGACTACTACGGTTACCTCCAGGCGACGCCGTTGCGGGAGTTATGCCTCAAGGAGGTCGAGGGCGTTGGCCATGGACGCGCCGACGTTTTCTTCTTCAACCAGGCCATCAGGACCGTCGCGGAGCTGAAGAAGACCGATCGGGACCGCACCCTGGACGGGCTCGTCGAGCGGTACGCACTCCAGTCGACCGCCTATCAGCGCACGCAGGTGAGGTTCTGCATCCTGATGGTGCTCGATCTGGTCGACCGTGGCGGGAGCGGCGGGCACCTGCGCGAGCTGGTCGGCGTCCGGCGCAAGACACCCACCGCCGGAAGGACCACCTATTGGGTCGTGGCCTTCCGGGTCCAGGGGCGCAAGCGCCCGCCCTCGAAGGTCGCCGGCATCTGAACTGCTGCTTAAGCGTGCTACGGGGATTGTACACAGATCCATCCCGGAGATCCGAATGGACAATCCTTATTGGTTTACTAAGGGCAAGACCCACAACATCGACCTCAGCACCGTCCGGCGGATGTGCTTCGAACTCACGAACATCTTCAGTGCCGGGCGGGAGCTGGCCGAAGGATTCGACGCCATGGAGGCGGAGGAAGGAAAACGCTTCGACCTGTCCCAGGCACCCCTCCTGGCCCTCCACATGGAGCTTGCCGAGGATCAGGCCTGTAACCTGCTGCTCCAGATGGTTCTCCTCGTCCGCACGTACGACGACGTCATGAAGAACTCTGGATCCTCTAAGGCCTATGTGGCACATGCGACCCAAACCAGCGGCAAGGGTTACATCGGAGGGTACTCTCAGGACGGACAGGACTTCGATCTGAACCTCCGGCAGGCCTGCAACAAGATCATCCACGCGCTTGAGATCCGTGCCGTCTATGAGAGGATCGACCGAACGGTTGCCCTCGACGAACACGGCCAGGAACTGGACCAGGAGGTCTGGTACCTGACGGGTGAAATCGAGATGGTGGGCACCGATCAGGGCAAGCCGTGGGAAGCCGTCGTCCATGCCCCGGCACTCCTTGAAATCGTCCTGGATCGTATTGCATTCGGATATCCGGAGCCGGAAGAGGCCACGGAGAAGTAGGTAATGATTTCATCTACCTATAAGACCCTCCCTTACGGCAACGGTTCATCCAAGATGCAAACCCCTCCCCTCCTATCCATGGCTTCGCTCCTTCTGAGCCTCCGCCCGCAACAAGGCCATGATGACGGGCCCAAGAGAGAACTGATTGGCACGGGCGCGCTGTGTCAGGTTGCGGAGGTACGCCCCGGGGCTGCGGATGGCTTCGGCTCTCTGGAGAATGGCGGCAAGGGTGATGGCCGCATTGTCATGCCCCATCGCATCGCAGGCTTCCGCCCAGGCGCTGGGACTGATGCCTAGGATAGGTCGGACAAGGGCGGCCGCCTCCGAGAGGGCGCGCCAAGTCCTAATCCCCTCCCCGCCCCTCGTGTACATGGCGATATCCGGGCACGCCTTGAGGACCAGACTCAGCGGGAATGTCCTGACAGGTTGCTTCGGGGCTTCAGGATCAGACGTGACGGTTTCTTCTTCCTCTACCCGGCAGCCGCTTTCAGAATCATTAGAGGGGTAGGTGTTTGAATTCTGATGGTGCTGCTCACTATGAGACTCATTGGTGCTCAGATTCTCCTTTTCCAGGTGATCCGTCAGACACTTATCCACATCCCGCCAGAGCGCCCGCAGATCCTTCGCCACTCCCTCAAGGAGCAGGACGTCAGCGTTCCGGGCCGGCATCGCACCAAGGGATTTGAATCGATCCGAAAGGGAGAGCCAAGGGCCTGGAAGCCCCTCCTCAAGACCAACGAGGATTGTCTGCGAAATGTCGCGCCTTAGGAGGCTGATTTCCTCTCGCAACAGGTACCGAGCCTTCGCCGCGGCACGAGCTTCCCTGGCAAGCTTCTCGAACTCGGCCGCACGGGCCACCAACGGGCCCAGGTCGAAGCCGAAAGCCTGTTCGATCTGACCCCCCTCCCCTTTGCGGGCGTAACGCTTGCCGTTCGGACTGTCCCTCCGCACGACAAGACCAGCCTGGACAAGGGCCGCCAGGTTCCTGCGAAGGGTTGCTGGCGCCATCCCATTTGCCCGAAGCAGCAGGGCTCGGTTCGAGGGGTACACAACCAAGTCCGCATTGAGGGCAAGCGTAGTGTCCTGATGGAAGGTCAGGAGCGCATTGAGAACGCTCAGTGCCCGATCCGACACCCCGAGAGCCTCCTTGGCCTCACGCAGGTTGTCGAGCACCTTCCATTTTTCGGCGATGGTATCCTGAGGGCAGCTCCCTACCCTCACTCTCGCGGCCACCATGGCAAGCGAGAGCGGCCGCCCAAAGGGCGTCGACGAAATGTGATCCATGATCCTTGCCTTGCTCAGGGCAAAGGAAATCCGCCCGCCGAAATGGCGCCAAGACTCTTGACTGAGTTGTGCGGAAGTGGGATTCTCTGAGTTGTCCAGACTACAGAGAGAGGCTTCCGTGACGTCGTTCCGGGGGCCTTTTTCTTTTGCCGCGCTACTCCTGTTTACGTTGCATCACGGGAAGGCGGTTAAGCCTCCCCAGGTTCATCCCGTCCGCTCGTCCCCTCAAAGGAGGCGAACAGGTCAGGAAGACGCTCGACCAGGAAGGACGCGAACGCGGCGTCCAATCCCTGATCGAGTGAAATCTTCAGGTCGTGTCCGGACTGCTTCACCTGAGCAATCTTCTTGCCCGCACGGGAGAGCACAGCTCGGGGACTTGTCTTTGCCGCCTCCTTGTCCTCCGGAGCAGCACTCGCCGCAGCGAATACCTTGCGGAAGCGCTCATCTGATGGACGAGAAGTGAAGTTAGGGCTCTTGATGACTGCCCTTACTGCTTTCACGGCAGGCTTCGACGCCTTCATGACTTCAGCCAATTTTAACCAGCGAGGCCGGCCTGCCTTCGGGGCTCTGCCGACGGCTTCGATTATGTCCGTAGGGATTGAGCGGGCGACTGATACCAGCTTGGAGGCCTCCGCTCTGTCGATGGACAGCGCCGACTGAACCACACTCCGGTCGTGCCCGGCATCCTCGAGGCGGGCGGCGAAGGCCGCCCGCTCAATGAAGCTCAAATCCTGTCGCGCCGAGTTTTCGATGCCCTGCGCGAGAACCAGTTCCTGGTCCGTGAGTGAACGGATCACCGCCTTAACGGGCAGTCCCAGCTCTCGAGCTGCCCGAATACGCCTGTGTCCGTAGGCGCTTTGATAGCGCCCCGGATCGTCCGGATGGACACGCAGGAGGACGGGAACTTCCTGCCCACGCTCCTGGATCGAGACCTTCAATGCCTTGAAGCCCGCGTCTTCCTTGTCGTGGAAACGGTCCGCGATTGGCGACGGATCGATAAGGCTCGGATCAACATCCTGAACGGCCGCAGCGGAATTGAGGCGCTCACGCAGCTCAGAATTCTCGCGCTCTACGTCGGAAAAGGATTCCTTCATGGACCGGACCGAACCGGAGGAAACACGGGGCAGGGGCGCCGGCTTGTTGTCACCTGACAACACGTCCGACTGATGGCTGTTGATGGCGGACCGAATTGCGTCCATCCGCTTGTTCATCGTCCCCAGGCTCCCTTGATGAGGCTCGTAATCTCTGCGTTCACGGCGTCGACCGACTCTAGGGCGCGGTCATAAGCAGCCCGTCCGACGGAGCCGCGATCAAGCTCGTAGAGGCTCTGTTTCGTGAGGCCGGCATTCGCAATGGCGGTTGACTTCCAGGCCGTGGCTTTCAGGACATCATCACCAAAGAGACTGCGGAGAAGGGCGACAATCTGAGCCTCGGGGACGTCGTTCGGATCATGACGAGTGACCACGTACCGGATGAAATCATGGCTGAGATGTCCACCTGCCTCCTCGACGACCGAGATCAGTTCGGACGTCATGAGCAGGAACTGGTTCATGGATGCCACATCGACCATCTGCGGATGGATGGTGACGAGCATTGCGGTCGCGGCATTAAGTGCGCCAAGCGTCAGGTATCCGAGCTGGGGAGGGCAATCGATCACCACGACGTCGTAATCATCGGCCACTTGGTTGATGGCGGACGAGACACGACGGAAGAACAGGTCATGACCTCGCTCTTTACGGCTCATCATCGCCTGCGGGGTATGATGCTCGAATTCCATCAGCTCGAGGTTGCCGGGGACCAAGCCGACGCCATCGAAATAGGTCTGACGCACCACGTCGCTCATGGGGCGGCGGTGCTCGTCGTACCGGATCGCGCCGTATAGGGTCTGGTTCTCCGCGATGTCGAATTCGGGCTGATACCCGAACATGGAGGACAGCGAGGCTTGCGGATCAAGGTCGATTGCAAGGACGCGAAAGCCATGCAGGGCGAGGTACTGTGTCAAGTAAAGGGCCGTCGTGGTCTTGGCCGAGCCCCCTTTGAAATTGGCAACGGCGATGACTTGAATCTTGTCCCCGGGTCGCCGGCCAGGCTTGAATTGCAGGGCTTCGCGGGGACGAGCCTCTGCCAAGTAGTCCCGCAACTCGTTGACTTGGCCAAGAGTGTATGAACGGCGCCCACCGGAGGCGAGGGCAGGCTTGGGACCGAGACCATCAAGGGAAAGCTGGCGCAGGTATCCGTCCGACACTCCGACAATGCGGGCGACCTCCCCGGACGAGAACGACCGCAGACCCTTCAGTGCCTTGGGCGGGAAAAGGGCTGTCCCCAGTGTCCGGAGCTGCTGAGATAGGGCGCTTGCATGCCGCGAGATGCGGGCACTCGTTGCCTCACCTTGTTGCTCGGTTTTCAGTGCCGCTTCTGCCATCAGCCTACTCTCAAAACGGTTTTATGGCGTCAAACGCCTGTTTGCCGTCTTGAAATATGGCCACGATTCGTTGCAAGGAGCAAGCGATTAAGGGTTAAGAGACTATTAACGCTGTGAAACCAGTGTTGTCACCTGACAACAACCCCTACGGCAATCCGATTTGGGATCCCTTCAACCCGTCAAGTTCCTGTCGCGGACCATGCCAAATTCAACACTGCGGCCGACACCTGGAGGGACGGGGACGGGCATAAATGTACTGCCTTCCTCGTCACCTCACCCACCCCTTTCAACCATCCTGACAAATCTTCTGTCTGATCAGTTGCAACGGGCTGCGATGATCGCACACCGAAATGGAATGCGTAGATGCACCCCGGACGTTCGGGAAGCTATCCATTCATCTGCACACTCGACGCCGGCACGGGACTGTAGAGCATCAGAAGGGGATCTTGCACTTCTCAAGAAGAAGTTGTCGGAGGTTCGTTCGCCACAGGTACGGCTTCCGAGCAGCTTCTTTCTCGAACCTGGCAACGCTCGGCTCGCACTCGCCCGGGGTGCCATGAGGGAAATTGGCGAACCGTGCAGTAGATTCGGCACCCGACAAGGGAGATCCTGGCATTGTACCCGAGGCCCGTCCGGAAGGCCTCCTCCTCACGAGAAAGGATTTCCTTGTCCACTCGAATGGTCTCCTCGACACAGGGAGAGAGTTCGAGTGGCTTGCCGCACCAAGGCTCGTATCCCGCCAATGTCTCGGCTCGATTCGGGCCAGGAGGGCTAGGCTGAGCCTTGTCTTGGGGATGCGACGTCCGGCTTGACCGCAGGCCCATGCGGACCACGCCGCGGCCGTGTTCGACGTCCTGTCGGAGGCGGGCCTCAGGAGCATTCTCGACGACGCGGCCGCACCCTGTCGCGCCGGATCGTCGACGCGGGAGATGGCGATCCCGGTTCTGGCGGTCATCGGCTGTCGGGATGCCGCGGCGAACGCCGTCTCCCTGAAGTTCAGGGACTGCGACCTCGGGATGGTGCCCTTGGCTGAGGCGGCTGCCGCCATCAGGTCGGCCGCTTTGGACGGCAGGGGTGGCGTGTGAGCGGAGGGCCCGGGGTCCGGGAGGGCGCCCTCCCGGACCCCGGGCCGGACCTCGCCCTTGGACGCGTGCTCGAAGGATGTGAATTCAGGTCGGATCATCCGCTGGCTGAGAGCCAGGCGGGGAATCGTGCCCCTCCACAAGGCGCTGGCGCTTTCCACGTAGCAACGAAAGGGCCAGTTCGGCATCTGCGGCGAAGAGACGTCCGAGTTCCGCGCCTGCATCCTTCGGATGCTTGCTGGGTTCGCGCCAGAGCTTCCGCTGCCCTTCCGGCGTTTCGACGCGATCGGATCGCTCCGTCAGGTAGAGGCCCCGTTGCCGGAACGACTCCAGTGCCGCGCGCAGAGCGGTGCCTTGCGGGAAGAAGTCCACCGCGGCATCGAGACCTACTTTCGCGGCGTCGGCCCGCTCGCGCTCGAAGAGACCCAATCGAAGCGCGTTGACGGCTTGGCGGTATTCACTGATTGCATCGTGAAGGGCCATGGTTCGGGAGTAGGAGGCGTCGAATTCCTTTCGTTCCCTGTCCAGGTCGAAGCCGAGTTCCTGCTTCTTCTTGTCCAACTCAGCGGCCAAGACGTTCTTGTGCGCCTCGAGATCCTTGGACAGGCTGAACTTCTTGTCCTCCAGTTCCTGGAGGATGCGCCCCTTATGGGTCTCAAGGTTCAGATTCGCGCGACGTTGCAGCTCGGCCACGACTACTGAAGTGCCGCTCGTGAACAGGCTGGCCACGACGGTCGCCAAGGCCGCCGAAAGCACCTTCAGGAGTTCCGCATGCGTCTTCAGGAGGTCTGCCGACATAGCGGGCAAGGTCGGGAAGAAATATGGGAGAAGATAAGTCGAGCCAATCCAGGTGGCGACGAAAACGACGACCACGGACACGGCGAAGACTGCGTATCTCCACATCTCCTATACGCATATGCCATTGACGCAAAGGCACAGATCGTTCGCGCAACTGCCGGCGCACAGCATACCGTTCGGCGGTTTCGGGCACTCCGTTTCGGCGGGATCGTCAGGATCCAGTATGCGGGCGACCCACTTATAGGCGATGCAGAAGGCGCCCCTCCGGATGCACTCCTGGTAGGTGATGTCGGGCACCACGACCTTCTTGTGCGCCATATAATCTTGGCTGGTAGGGTCCGGGACGGAAAAGATGCCGGTTCCCCTGGTCGTGGACGACGCCTCTTTCAGGGCATCGTCGCCCGTTTGGTTGTCACCCGGTTGCATGATGGCCTCCAGTCGGTGCGCCAGGTTACGGCAACCGCAAAGCCGAGGTTGAGCGGAGCCACATTCGACGCACGAAGCCAAATGCTCGGCAAAGGAAAATCCGGCTTAGCCCACGCCGACCCGGTGGGAGGCCGACTTCCCCCAAGTTCTATGAGGTCCTTCCAGGCTCCGTCTTCTCAAGGACTCGCATCACCTGAGTAGGGGTCCAATCCTTGCCCCGGGACGTCTTGATGTGCCTCCCATTCAAGGCGGCCGCAATCTGCTGGAGGGATGTAGCGCCGCTCGCTCGGATATCGGCAACGATGGGTCCGATGTCTGCCGCTCGCCTCTTGGCCTTGGTCGACCGCACGAGTGCACTGGCCGCAGCTCCCTTCTTGGCCACCAGGTGGATTTTACCTCTGTTCCCTCCGAGCTTCTTCCCGCGAGCCTTGGCAGCGGCGAGGGCGTCTTTGGTTCTCCTGGAAATCATCTCACGCTCATGCTCGGCGACGGCTGCCAAGATGTGCACCGTCAGGCGGTTGGCCTGGGGGAAGTCCACGGCCGTGAACTCCACACCGGACTCCATCAAGCCACTGATGAAAGCCACGTTGCGGGCGAGGCGATCCAACTTGGCGATGATGAGGATGGCGCCATGAAGTCGGCAGAGCCGGAGGGCTTCGGCGAGGCGAGGGCGGTCGTTCCTCTTGCCACTCTCAACTTCCACCACCTCATCCATGAGATGCCAGTCCCCGCCACGCATGTAAGTCCGGACAGCCTCCTGCTGCGCCTCGAGGCCCAAGCCAGACCTTCCCTGCTTCTCGGTGCTGACGCGGTAATAGGCGACGAATTTGCGTTGAGACATGGAGACCCCTCGGCCGCGAGACGCCCGAGAAGGCTCCGACCTGCTACTGCATAACACCAATCGCCGGGAATGACAGAAGCCACGACGAGCGTAGTGGCAAATGTAACGTGTCCCTGGATGCCGTCAAGCTTGAACCCGAGGTGCCGTCCCGGACGCATTCAGCCTCGCCCTTCGAAGTTTATGGACAGAACTCGTGGGGATCTGCGATGATAGCCTCATGTCGAACCTAGTTTACACGTTCCCCCACAGCGCCCATTCCCGTGTCGTCAATGACTTCGTCTCCGCTCTCTCAGCCTAGAGGCGTGAGTTCATCCCAAGGTTATTCCCAACGGCAGGACAACGACGGTTGAAGTCATCTCTCGAGCCCAGACGAGCCTTCCGAACCTCGGGTTCTTCATCAAACTGCTTACGGATTGGTAATCAGCCGCCCGTAAGCTCCCATGCCATGATGACCCGATCTTCAAATTGGAATCCCGTGGCATGAATCCTTCCAGAGCAGGCGGAGCTACCCGCCTATAGGCTGACCGTAGCCAGCGCCCTATTCCCTTCGGTTCTCGGGAGCGCTGCCTGCCCTTTCAGTCAGTTGGTCGCCTTGCCATCGCCGTTCCACTCGCACCGAACCGTGTCAGAATCCCCGGGGCGAGAGGGGTAGACGTACACGGCCGCCTTCGGTCGGCGCTCGCTGACCTGGAGAATGCACACGGGCAGGCGGCGGCGCCCGCTCCGTGAGCGGTGTCGGAATGCCTGTTCACGAGGCTCGCTGCCCAAAGCGAACCTCCCCCGGGGATTGAATTCGAATTGACTGCGGTAGCGACAACGGGCCTAGGGACCAGGACGTTTCTTCCCGTCACCTCCCACCCGGCGGGGCTGGCATGATCGGGCCCGTCCTCGGGCCCGCGGCGACGTCGCGTCGACCCCTGACCTGTCCGCTCTCCGCTCACGGGGCAGGTGCGGGATACAGGCCGACCATCCGTCGTCCGGCGACCATTCGCCCGGGGACGGCTGTCCCAAGGGGCGGCAGGCAGGATGAACCCGCGCAGCCGCCCGACCACGTCGGCGAGGAGGAGATCGCGGAGGAGCAGATCTTGCGCCGATGCCATTCATGGAGGAATGCGGATCCGACCTCAGGACGGCGTAGTACTACTAGATCCTTAGCACAGTGATTTTGACGGTTTGACACCGCCAAGCTCGTGCTGCGGACTTCGCATCTGGTACCGAGGCCCCGTCCAATGGGGATCAATCCACTTGCAGATCCCGCACCGCTTCGAAG
>NZ_VOSK01000389.1 GCF_009296175.1 Microvirga tunisiensis
CGATCCCGACCAGAATCTATGCGACGGAGATGACGCTGCAGGTCGGCGGACGTGAGGCGGCCCTGAAGCATTTCGCCAATGCCCACACCGATGGCGACACCTATGTGTACTTCCCCGACGCGAATGTCCTGGCAACAGGCGACATCGTGACTTTGGGTGCACGGTATCCCAACATCGACTTCGCCAACGGCGGTAACATCAAGGGTATGGTCGCCGCGACGAATGTCTTTCTCGCGCTGGCCAACAACGATACCAAGGTTATCCCCGGCCACGGGCCGCTGACTGATCGGGCCGGGATTGCAGCTTACCGCGACATGCTGGTGACCGCTCAGGATCGCGTCGCGACGCTGATTGCCGAGGGCAAGAGCCTCGACGAGGCAGTGGCGGCCAAGCCCTTCGCCGATATCGGCACCAAGATCGGAGCAACCGAGGAGCAGAACGCGAATTTCGTGCGGGTGATCTATCACTCGCTCAAGTCGTAGGCGTTACTGTCTGGCAGCTCGCGTCAGCTGTTCGATAGCCGTGTTCTGTCCTGGGTGCCAGGCTACAGATCCAAGCAGGCATTGTGACAGATCCATCGGCTTTCGCTAGTCACAGCGGGGCATCACACGCCAGGTGCCACGAAAAAACGCGCAATGGACGGCCGGTGACCAAGACCTTGTGGGCGCGCGTACCGCCAGCATTGCAGTTCCCACCAGTGTTCCGCTGTGCGATTGGACGCGAGATGCGCCGAACCGAGGCCGGCGGGATCAACCTTCTCTTGAAAGTAGCCGCGTTTGGTTGATAATATGGCTTTCCAGAAGCGTCTCTGGCCTATTTCGATAGGGCCATATTGTGGCATGTGATGCACACATGTCGTTGAAGTCCCGCCCGATGCTCCTCTCCAAGAAATTCCCTCGTGACCTCTATTTCCTGGTGTAAGAACCTGCTTGCTCGCAACCCGGTCCTGAACGTTCTGGTTCTGGCTGTGGTCTTCAACTTGTTTTGCGTGGCCCTCGTCTACGATGAACGGGGGAACGCGTTTGATCAGGCGAGGGCGGCTGCAAGCAATCTTGTTGCTTCGGTGAGCCGAGACATCTCCCGCAACATCGAGATCATCGATCTTACAATCCAGAAGGCTATCGACCGGGTCAACCAGCCGGGCTTCACTGAACTGGGTTCTGATCTTCAGCGCCAGCTGCTGTTCGATCAGGTTGCGACGGCGCAATATTTCGCTGCCATTGCCGTAATCGATGAAAACGGGAGGCTTCGGTATCACTCCCGTTTTATGGACCAGAATATCATCAACGTCGCAAAGCAACAGTATTTTACCGTCCACCGCGATCGTCCAGATGTAGGGCTTCATGTTTCGCTGCCGATCAAGAGCCCGGTTGGCCTTGGATGGGGCCTGGTGTTCAGTCGGCGGCTCTCCCATCCGGACGGCCGGTTCGCTGGGATTGCCTACGTAGGTCTGGGTCTGGACTACTTCACCGATCTGTTTGGCAGGATGGACCTTGGACCGAATGGCTCCATGTCGGTCATGCGAGCGGACAGGAAGCTGCTCGTGCGGGAGCCCTTCAACGAGAAGCGTCTCGGCACGGATGTCAGCAAGGCGGAGATTTATCTCTACTATCCGAAGCAACGTTCAGGATCGTACGAGGCCAGTTCCTCGCCAGTCGATGGCGTCCCGCGGTTGTACACGTTCACCCAGGTCGGCAACTTCCCGATGACAATCAGCGTCGGACGCTCACTGCAGGACGTCTATGCTGCGTGGTGGAGCCGAGCTCTGACGATTGGCGGCATAGTGCTGGTGCTGACCGGAGCCATGATCGCGCTGGCCCTCAGCCTGCGGCGTGAGTTCCGCCGGAGGCGAGTTGCGCACCAGGAGGCTTTGCACAACGAAGCGCTCTTCCGCGGAGCCATGAAGGGTGCCGGGATCGGAACGGCGCTTCTGCACCTCGACGGGACCGTGTTCAAGGTCAACTCGGCCTTCTGCCGGCTGTTCGGATTTTCCGAAGGCGAGATGCTGTCGAAGACGGCCGCTGACCTGACCCCTCTGGATGACGATCCGCCAGATGATGGCCCGCTCTTGAGAGGAGAGATCGACGTCGTCGAAAGCGAACGACGCTTGGTTCGCAAGGATGGTACGGAAGTCTGGGTCTTCAGGTCTGCCTCTCTCCTGCGTGACGAGGCGAGTAAGCCCACCTACATGATCGTGCAATTCCAGGACATTACAGCCCGGCGCGAAGCCGAGGGGCGCCTTAGATACAATGCCACCCATGACGAACTGACTGGTCTCCTGAATCGATCAGCCTTCGAGCAGAAGCTTGAAGAGGCGCTAGCGGAAAGCCGTGACACAGGCATTAAGCATGCCCTGGCCTTTGTGGATCTCGACCGGTTGAAAATCATCAACGATTCCGCCGGGCATGTCGCCGGCGATGCCTTGTTGCGGGGCGTGGCAGGAGCCTTGCCAAACTATCTGCGCGAAGGCGATGTCATCGGCCGGCTCGGCGGGGATGAGTTCGGCATCATCCTGCTCGGATGCTCGCTCGATGATGCGACAGTGATCCTTGAGGATCTCAATACTGCGGCCAGAGCTCTCCAGTTCCCATGGGACGATCGCAGTTATAGCGTCGGGGCCAGCATCGGAGTGACCGAAATCACGCCCAGTACCCGTTCACCAAGCGCTGTCCTCGCTCAGGCGGATGTTGCCTGCCTGACGGCCAAGATGGCAGGACGGAACCGGGTCAGCATTTACCGACCCGAGCAGAGCGAAGCGGTCGATCGCCACCGCGAGATCGCTGTCGCGGCTGGGATCAAGCAGGCGATAGAAGAGGGTCGGTTACGGCTGTTTGCCCAAAGAATTGTCGCGTGTGAGGATCCGACCCAGGAGCGGTATGAGATCCTGGGTCGGATGCTAGACAGGGACGGGACGATCATCCCGCCATCCGTGTTTATTCCGGCGGCAGAACGGTATGATCTCATTGGGGCAATCGACCGTTGGGTGGTACGGGAAGCGCTGACCTGTATTGGACGGGCAGGTGGCCTTGACCAGCATCCCCAGATCCACCTCAACCTGTCGGCAGCCTCGATCGGCGATGCTTCGTTCGTGGCCTACGTGCGTGATATCCTTGCGGTTTCCGGTATCGCGCCAGAAATCCTGGCCTTCGAGATCACGGAAACGGCCGTGGTCAGCAATATGGCCGTGGCAGCTATGACAGTCGGCAGGCTGCGTGAAATAGGGTGCCAGATTGCGCTGGATGATTTCGGCGTTGGCCTGAGTTCGTTCAACTACCTGCGCCAATTCCCGGTCGACATCGTCAAGATCGATGGAAGCTTCGTTCACAACATGACGATAAATGCGGTGGATCGCTACATCGTTAAATCCATTCACCAGATTGCCAAAGAACTCGGCGCGCAGACGGTTGCTGAGTTCGTCGAGGATCAGGCGACCTTCGAGCTGGTCTCATCCATGGGGATCACCTTCGCCCAGGGCTACGCGATCCACAGACCTGAGCCCTTCGATGCGATCATGGCAGATCACGAAATCTGGGCCGAAGCGTAATGCCCGCGTGCCACTACTGTTGGGCAAAGGTGGAGATCGATTAGGTCTTGTAAGGATGTCTCCCACGTTGGGTCGTCTAAGCTTTCCTTAGTTATGCCACGAGCCTGTCATTGGCTGTTCATATTCAATGGGTTAAGGCTTCATCCCGTTCGAAGGGACGGTGTCGCATGTTGATGTGGAGCACAGTTGTTGCTTTCCTCCTCTCGCTGGTGGCGGTTGGGCCGCTGCGGGGGAGTGCTCCCTCCTGGCTCCTGTCTGGTGCGGAACTGGTGGCAGTGATCAGCCTCTTCGCCCTGGTGTGCATCCTTGAATCCAGCGGCGGCAACACGGATCGCTCCAATCCAGCGGCCTGATAAATTTCGGTAAGGAACTCCGCCTAGGGTGCTGCTCCGTCCTTGATCGGAGACAGCCCATGAGAAGCTTCCTGCTCACCACGATCGGGATTGTTCTGGCGTCAGCAACAGCCAAAGCTGATGGTTTGAGCCTTGCAGGCTCCCTCTGGCGATGTACCCGGGCCCCTGATCGGTCTGAGTTCGTCATCACTTTCTATCCAGGGGGCGGCGTCGGGGGAGGAGAGTTCGAGAATGGTGAGGTGAGCCCCTACATTTTCGATGCCTCGCGGACGAAACCGGGCGAATGGCCGGGCAAGTGGGAGCAGACAGGCCAGCGCTTTACCTGGGACTTTCCGGATCAGAGCATCCGGATCGAGGGGAGCCTTTCAGGTCCTGGGCAGGCGACTGTGCGGCTTTCTGGTAGCGAGACCTCGTCGGGAGAGCGCTCGGCTATTACCTGCACCGCCCTATCCAAGCTGCCGAAGATCGGGGAGGGACTGGTCATCCCCAAGGACAATCACTTCATCGATCTGGATCAGGAACACGGCGAGCTGAAGGTGCCGGCGGGTATCTCTCTGCAGGAGCCAGGGGGACGATAAGAGCTATGGTTGCGGTGAGCTGTACTCAGTCGCAGATTCTGGTTCTGCGCACGGTGACCTCGCCGTAGGCACCAATCTGCTTCGTTACGACAACGCGGCAATCTTCAACCGGCGCAGGTATACCTACAACTCTCTCCCGGTATACGGGTAGAGGCACGACCGGCTGCACAGAGACAATCGGAACATTCCGGGGAGGGACCAAAGCCGGCCCCTCATAACCTTCGCTCTCCTCCAGAGGCACAATCGGCAGAGGCTGCTGCGGCACCAGAGCTGGCCCTTCATAGCCTCTAACAAAGCGGCGCTCGATCACGCGGCGTTCAATCACCCTATGCTCAATCGGTGGAGCAATATAAGTTTCCTCGACCGCAAGCCGACGCCGGACTGGTAGGCGCTCCAGAACCGCTTGTTGATCCTCGAAGTATGGAGGCAGATCCGCCGCTACAGCGGCCGCTGTACTCACCAGGATCGGCCCGCCGAGCAGGAGTGCGGCCAAACCCGCCTGAGCAGCTTTGTTTAGATCAACGGCCCGCATGTGAGTTCCTGATGTCCCTGAATGGGAACGTCGCCTCGCGGTCAAGGTTCCCCTTTCGAGCGTAAGTGCTAGAGCGCGTTGACATTCATTTGGTCCAGATGAACGCGCTGACGAGGCAAAGGATTGACATAAACGCCCGTGGGGTCTGTTCGTAGCGCGTGGCGATGCGTCTGAAGTGCTTGATTTTCAGGAAGAAG
>NZ_VOSK01000390.1 GCF_009296175.1 Microvirga tunisiensis
TGGCGAGTGTGGCACAGGGCAATTGGTGGCAGGGATTAGTCTCAGCAACCAAATCCTACGCTGCTTCAAGTGCTTAAGCTACACTCGCCAGCCTTCATCAACCTTCCCATGCATAAGAACGGCTAGCCAAGCCACTGACCATCCGGATCAACGACCGATGTCCGCACCACGACAGCGCTCTCGGTCATCTAGTCTCCGCGAGCTGCCACTCGCCATGTTGTCTGGCGGACGCGTTGGCCATCCACCATTGTCGTGCGGTGCAAGTAGAGATGCATTCGGGTCGTCTTCAACTACGGTCGACTGCACAGGGTCTGCGACTGATCGAATGCACCCAATTGTACTATCGACGTACTCCCCTGTGCGACGCCCCGACACGTGAAAAACGTCATTGCACTCGGTAACATCATCGCGAGCGATGAACTTCGCGAAGGCTTCCTCTGCTCCTTTCCGCACCGCAAGGTTATAAACGCGCTGCGTCATGTAGGTGTTGTCGGCGGCCTTGAGCCAAGCGTTTTCCACGCCGGATTTTTCTGTGATTTCTGCTAGGCTTTTCATGCCGAAAAGTTTTGGCCAAAAGCCAATGAAGTGTCCCTCAGGACGTTTGATCAACATATCTGGATTGTTTGTACCTGCTTGTAGTGTGAATTCATAATTATGGCTACAGCTTCTCCTTCCGGCGGGGGTGTCATAAAAATGTTGATCGCTCGTTCGCAGGGCACTGAAATTTTTGTGAGAAAGGCCGACTTTATCCATTACTTCGGCGTACTTCTCCTGCCCAAGTTGAAAATACAACTGAGGTCTGGGGATATAGGTACCTTCAGGATCGCTTATCTTAATCAGCACCGACATGAGGTCCAACTCCTCCTCGGTTGGCCATTTTCCCGTTCTTCGAAAACTCTGATTACGGGTTTCGAAGAGTGTCGCAGGTTGCCCTGACAGCGTGCTCGCTCTACCGATCAGTACCTCGTCGCCAAGTTCAATACATCCAGAGGTCAGCCGCGCAACGGCTTGAGGCTTTGCTTTGCTTGGGCGGCCAACGGTGAGAGCAGGCAGTGCCCCCCTTTGAGCGTCAATTGGGGCCTTACCGTTATCAAGAACGGTTGTGTTTCCACGCCCTCCCAATACTTCGTCGATGCTGGCTAGATCGGCGGCTGTGAACTCGAAATCGTCAAGGTAGCCCGGTTCCGGTGACCTTGGCTCGTGTGATGGAAGCGCACTAGTCGAACTTGGGGGCATTCCGCTATCGGCATTCATTGCTTTGCTTGGGCGGCCAACGGTGAGAGCAGGCAGTGCTCCCCTTTGAGCGTCAATTGGGGCCTTACCGTTATCAAGAACGGTTGTGTTTCCACGCCCTCCCAATACTTCGTCGATGCTGGCTAGATCGGCGGCTGTGAACTCGAAATCGTCAAGGTAGCCCGGTTCCGGTGACCTTGGCTCGTGTGATGGAAGCGCACTACTGGTATGATTGGCCACGGACGCAGATGCCCCCGCGAGAGTATTGGACGTTTCGCTTAAATCTCTCGGCCGAACCCTCACGTGGCCGCTTGCAACACCAGGGGGCTTATCTTCTCGCGCGCGCTTTCGCTCCTCGCGCTTCATATGCTCCAAAGCGCTGATGACAGAACCGCCATTGTTGCGCCACGTCGCCGGCGAGTTTGATGCAGCTGGTGTACCGGTTGCGAGCGAGCGGATATTAGGATCATCTCGAGCATCGACTGATGGCGCAGCGGTCGACATAGGTGCGGTAACGAGCCGTTCATTGTTCGAAACGACAGGTGCGGCGCGACTGGCACCCTTCAGGAAATCTTCATTCGGCATGGCCGGTCTCTTCCTATCTCCTATTTCCGCCAGGACCATCCCGGCCGCGATCATCTCGTGCGCGTTTAGGTTCGTTCGCTTCTCTGTCGTCATCACGCGGACGCATTGAATGCAGTTCGCCCCGCTTCTCGGCTGCTCGCGGCCGATGCCTGCGGCGATAAGGCCGTGCTCGAACTTTTGTCGACGACGGTGGATAGCCACTCGGATCAGCCTGCTGCTTACGCCAATGCGAGGAGGGGGCGGATAGGTCTGGCAGAAGCGGCTGGACGCTGTACGTCATAACAGTATCTTAAGTCAGAATGGACGCTGAGGTCTCGCCAGAGCAAGGCGTATTAAAACAGAACTTATGTAGTCAATAAGCCTACATCTATTTTTAGTGCTGTCAACATTCGATCTCTGGATGGAGTATTAATTGTGTTGCATCTGACATGTTTTTTCGCATTTCAACGCGAATACGTCGTCCTTACTGCTCAACGTCGCACGGTCCGCTTACGCAAACTTGCAAATTTATTTCTTCACTTCCATACAGGCTGCTCCAACATGGCAGATCGGTACTCCCTGGTGACTTGCTGCTCGTTCAAGAGAGGCCTCGGCAAGTGGGTGGCGTTCTTTAACGGTAACGAGAAAGGCCCGCGTGGCGGTACTGTCAACTTGACGCCTGATCGGCACAGCTGCCGCATGTGCAGCCCTCAAGCCAGTCCAAATCAGCCTACAAGCCCGGCACCGGCGACATCGCGCCAAGTGGCGAAGGCGCGATCGCGGGCAGCCCGGTACTCACTGGCGGAGAGGCGATGACGGCGGAGCTGGAAGTGGCTGTGGATCGGAGAATGAGTGGCGAGAAATTGCTGGGCCTGCCGGGCAGACGTGAACCGCCTCATGTAGCGTTCGCGCCTTCGGGTCGGTTGGTGCGACACCTCACAGCAGTTGTTGAGATACCGGCTTTGCCGATGTTCAACGCCCGGTAGGATCTCGCGTTTGGCAGCAGCATAGGATCCAAGTTTATCCGTCACGATGACTCTGGGAACATAGCACAAGCCCTTCAGTAGCTTGCGGAAAAAGCGCTTGGCCGCTTTCTTGTTGCGGCGACTCTGCACCAGCACGTCGAGCACGTTGCCGTGCTGGTCGACCGCCCGCCAGAGAGAGTGCAGTTTGCCTCGGATGCGGATAAACACCTCCTCTAAAAACCACTTGTCGCCGTGCTGTGGCCGGCGCCGCCTGAGCGACTTCGCGAAGGTCCGTCCGAAGCGGAGGCTCCATTCCCGGATGGTCTCGTAGCTGACCACGATGCCCCGGGCGGCCAAGATCAGCTCGACCTCCCGCAGGCTCAGGCTGAAGCAGTGATCAACCAGACCGCCTGATGATTTCGGCCGGAAAGCGGAAGCCTCGGTAGGGATTGGATGTCGTGCTCATGTCCGAGACCCTGCCATAGGCCCCGGTCTCTTGCCAACTTGACAGTACCATCGATGAGGGCTTCGATCCAGTCGCGCACCCGCTCCCGCACTCCGGTTTCGATCGGGTCGATCCAGTTGTCGAAAAGCCGGGCTTCAGGCTGACCGGCCGGATGCGCCGGATGGGTATTGCTGATAAGGTCCGTCATGGCGTGGTCTCCCGCGGGACCGCGGCGCTCCAACGCCCGAATCCCGCTGTGTGGGTTGCAGCACCCGGAGACTACGCCACCTACTCAAAAGTCCACCACATCCCAGACGGCACCGTAATATCGCGTTACATGTGTAATCCGTCCCTTGTGAAGAATTCATACTCCGTTGATATATTTTGAAGAAGTCTGAAGGTTAGATTTTGATTTTGCAGGAAACGAGGACTTTGCGCTCTGTTCCCTTGCGATTTCAGAATTCGGTTTTCGCAATAGCCGAATCGTGATTCACGGCCCCTGAAGATTGAAGGGGCACAGAAATACGGTAGGCGGATCAGATAGAGAACGGGATTTCATGGAAACTGTTTTCGTCGAGAGCGGGTTTGTTCTCCCAAAGGTAATCGCCGGTCAAGTTTGCATGCTCTCATGTGTCGGGGATAGGCTGGAAAGCGGGTGCTCGGGAGTGAATTGACCCGCTTCGCGCAAGGCATTAACGACGCGGCCGGTATAGGCCGGTATAGATTGTGTTCCAGTGGATGATGGTGGTGACAACCAGTCAGGTCAGATACCCTGTTGGGACGGCTTTGGGAGATCGAGACGCATCGGAAACTGTGCCCTACGTTAGTACACTGGAGCTTGGCCCCAAGATTACATAACGAACCATTTGGACTCCAGGAGTTCCTTCGCCCGCATTCGGGTTGCGCTAAGAGAGAGGATAGAATGCAAGGGAAGAGTGAGGGTAAGATTTACAATTTCGGCAACCAGAGATTTAACACTAAATTTCGTCGGATCACACGGAGATTATCAGACAAATCGGTCAAAGAGGTACCGGGCAAAGAGGCATCGGTCAAAGAGGTCAGCCTGACAGCGGCTGAATACAGCTTGCTGATGGCTTTCCTTAGTTCTCCCGGCCAAATCCTTTCGCGCGAACGACTGCTGATGGCGACGCATGTGCACTACGTGGGGATCCACGATCGGAGCATTGATATTCTTGTCTTTCGGCTCCGTAAAAAGCTCGAAGAAGACGCCTCCAATCCAAAATTCATTAAGACCATACGAGACGCGGGCTACATATTCGATCCTGACGGGCAGTCCGAAGCGCTGGAGGGCACCGTCAGGTTAACGGGCTGAAGTCACAGAGCCTCACGGGATCGGCGTATCATAAACCAGCAGCGAGACCAGTCACCTCGGCCCAAGTCGTAAAGGCTTGAACTCGGGACTTGCGAAAATCAGCGGCGCTGGTGTTGGCGGGACGGCGAAAGAGATTTCCAACCTGATCATGAACGGAGAGGAAGCGTTGCGCCTGCCCAGCTGATTTGAAGCGCTTCATGATGCGCTCCCGCCGGCGCGTCGGCTGATGGCGGTTTTCCGCGCGATTGTTTATGCCCTTGTGCTGCCGATGCTCCACGCCAGGCATGACAATCCTCTTCGCGGCGGCAGAGCTGGCCAGCTTGTCCGTGATCATCACCCGCGGCGCCGCGCCCTGCCTCTTGAGCAGCTTGCGCAGCAGGCGCTTGGCAGCCTTTGCATTCCGGCGACTTTGAACCAGGATGTCGAGCACGACGCCATGCTGGTCGACCGCGCGCCAGAGCCAATGCTTCCGGCCCGCAATGCTGATCACGACCTGGCGAGTCGCGCGGGGGGATCTCACCCCCGCGCGCTCCCAGAACCGTACGTGACACTCTCGCGTCATACGGCTCCCGATGTTCGGCCATTTCCATGCAGAAAGCGCCAATGCGCAAACAGGTGCGG
>NZ_VOSK01000391.1 GCF_009296175.1 Microvirga tunisiensis
ACATCGACGCCTGTCCGCCACGCCAGCCCCAGTGCAAGGGGAAAGTGGAGCGGCGGGTGCGCGATCAGCGCCTGGCGATCAATCCCTATGGCCGCCCCTTTGTGAGCTTGGCCGAGCTGCAGCAGTGGACCGATGCGCGCATTGAGATCCTGTCCCACGAGCGGCGCTGCCCCGCCACCGGTTCGACCGTCGCCGAGGCCTGGGCCGATGAGGTGGCGCGGCTGACCCGCCTGCCTGAGACGCTGCCGGAGCCGTTCGATCTGGTGGCCACCCGCCGGGTCGGTCTCGACAGCTTGGTGTCATTCGAGGGGCGCCAATACAGCGTTCCGTTCCGGCTCATCGGGCAGCGGGTCGAGGTGCGTGGCACCGCTGGACAGATCCAGATCCTAAAGGCCTGCGAGGTGGTGGCCACGCATCCACGCGGCACCCCGGCCCGCCTGTTGATCGATCAGGCGCACTATGACGGGCCCAGTACGGAGCGGGTGATGGCCCCGCCCCCTCTCGGGCGCATGGGCGCGCGCATCCAGGAATTGTCCTTGGCGCCCGTGGCGCAGCGGTCGATTGATCTCTATGCGGCTCTGGCGGAGGTGGCGCGATGACCCCCGGCAAGCTCAGGCTGGATATCGACACGACGCGCGAGCGGCTCCTGGCACTGGGCTGCTCCTATGCGGCTGAGCACCTCGATCATCTTCTGACTGAGGCTGTGGCCGAGGCGATGGCCCCGCATGCCTTTCTGGACCGGCTGCTGGCGGTGGAGCAGTCAGGGCGCGAAGGACGGCGGGTGAAAACCTCGTTGAAAATGTCGGGCCTGCCGATCGGCCAGACACTCGAGAACTTCGACTTCGCCTTCCAGCCGGCGATCGAGCGCTCCCGGATCGACACGCTGGCGACGGGCGCGTGGATCCGCAATGCCGAAACCGTGCTGATGCAGGGCCCTCCGGGGGTGGGCAAGACGCACCTCTCGGTGGCACTCGGGACGCGGGCGGTCGAGATGGGGTTCTCGGTCCTGTACTACCGCTTTGACGAGCTGATGACGGCGCTGAAGGTCGATGCCGGCTTGCCGCCCGCGCAGCTGAAACGGCGCCGGTATATGAACATGGCGCTGTTGATTGTGGACGAACTCGGCTTCGAGCCGATGAGCCGGGAGGAGGCGAGCCTGTTCTTCCGGCTGGTGACCTACCGCTACGGCCGCGGCGCGATCCTGATTACAACGAACAAGAGCATCCGGGAGTGGACCGAGCTGCTGGCCGGCGACGAGGTGCTGGCCACGGCCATCCTCGACCGCCTGCTGCACCGAGCGCATGTTCTCAACATCAAGGGGCGCAGCTATCGCCTGCGGGATCTGGAGGAGGCTCTCCAGCGGGCTCACGCTTGAGCCGTCGTAAAACTGGATGTCGCCTTATCTCGTAAATCTCGGTGTCGCTTGACATCAGCATTGCAGGTCGGAAGCACTGGCTCTGGCGCGCCGTCGATCAGCATGGGGTGGTGCTCGACATTCTGGTTCAGAGCCGCCGCGATGCCAAGGCCGCCAAGCGCTTGTTGCGCAAGCTGCTCAAGAAGCAGGGCGTCGCACCTCGCGTGATGATCACGGACAAGCTGGCCAGCTACGCCGCTGCGAAGCGGACTATCATGCCGGGCGTGGAGCATCGGCAGCATAAAGGCTTAAACAATCGCGCGGAAAACAGCCATCAGCCGACGCGACGACGGGAGCGGATCATGAAGCGCTTCAAATCAGCCGGGAAGGCCCAGCGCTTTCTCTCGGCTCACGATCAGGTGGCAAACCTCTTCCGCCGCTCAGCCAACAGTAACGCTGCTGAACGTCGCAAGGCCCGCTCGCATGCCTTTACTGCTTGGACCGAAGTGACAGGCGCTGCCGTGAGCTTCTGATCTGGCGACCCGGGGAGGCGCTATGCCTTCAGCTCGTTAAATTGACGGTGCCCCAAACAGGATTTCGGCAGCCTCGCGCCAATCAGCTCCGTCTGCCGCGGCATCAAGCAACCTGAGATAGAGCTTGATGTGGCTGCGATCGTAGTCGGTTCGTGCCTCGCTTTCCGGCGGACTGTCAAGAAAGTCATCTGCCATCTTAGCGCTCCCCACGCGCTGACCTGTCTTTCGCGCCCGCAGGCTAAGTAGGTCGCCAAAAGTTCTGCAACAGCTTTCTGGGCCAAAAGTGTTTGGACATCATGCCAGCCTTGCGACGCGCTTGTTGCGGCGTCAGCGTCAGCACCCACGTCGCGGCATCAGCAGCTAGAGCGGATTCGAGTCAGACGGGCTCATATCCGCAGTTCCTGAGATAGTTCCGGCACTCATCGGACGAGAACGCATCGAGCAGCTCACCAATAGTGGTCCAGAGTGCCTCCTTGGTGCGTGCACCCGCTTTGCGCAGGAGCGCCTTGAGCTTAGCGAAGAGTTGCTCGATCGGGTTGAGATCGGGACTATAGGGTGGCAGGTACAGGATACTTCCTCCTACGGCTCGGATCGCCTCCTCGACCCCTGCCACTTTGTGGGCCGCAAGATTGTCGAGCACCACCACATCACCTGGAGAGAGGGCGCGCGCCAGCATCTGCTCCACATAGGCGCGGAAGATCTCGCCTCGCATCGGCCCGTCCACCACAAGCGGAGCGATGATCCCACGCTCGCGCAGGCCTGCCACAAAGGTGGTGGTCAGCCAATGTCCATACGGCGTGGCATCGACCACCCGCTGCCCGCGTGGTGCCCTGCCGTAGCGGCGGGTCATGTTGGTGGCAGTTCCGGTCTCGTCCAGGAAGACAAAGTGGCTTGCATCCATGAAGCGCTGCCACACCCGAAAGCGTTGACGCTGCTGGGCTACATCCGGCCGGTCCTGCTCGGCCGCCCTGAGCGTCTTTTTTTGCGCGTCAGGTCCATGCGCTTGAGCATCAGGTGAATTGTTGAGAGCGCCTGCACCTCGATCCCGCGGATGCGCAGTTCGGCTTGGATCTCGGACAGCGTGATGCCGGACTTCGCCTCCACCAGCGACCGAAGTAGATCCTGATACGGCTCGAGCACGGGACGACGATGGCCGCCGATGCGCTCTGGCGTCACCAAGCCCGTCTCGCGCACCCGCCGGATGAGCTTCACGGCGGCAGAGGGACTGACCTCATCCCGAGCAGCAGCCTGGCGGATCGAGCTGCCTTTCTCAACTGCGCGGACAATGCGCCGGCGCAGGTCCTGAGACAACGGTGTGGTCATGGCGAGCCTCTGTGCTCACGCCCCTGACCACCATCGAGTCAGATCTCCCGATTCCGTTCAACCCCAAACCGCTCTAGGGCATCAATGGACGCCGCCTGTCGGTTGGCCGCAATCAGACGCTTGAGCTCGCGCCAGAGCTGATCCATCGGGCTCAGTTCGGGTGCCTGCCGGGGCAGCCACACGAACCGAATGCGCAGCCGGTCGGCCAGTGCTTGGGTCTGCGGAGCGGTGTGGGCGCTGGCCCGGTCGGTCAGCAGCCAGAGCCAGCCGGCACAGCGCTACCGGCGCCGCAACTCGCGCAGAAACGCTTGGGCATCGGCCTGACCGGCGCGGGGGCGGAGCAGCACCACCCGGCGAGCCGTTCGCAGATCAATAGCCCCAAACAGCACCCGCTTGGCATTGCGGCCGGTGATCGGCACGACCGCCTGGGTGCCCTGGAGTGCCCAGGTCGCCCGCAGCGGCGGAAACAGCCGCAACAGCGTCCAGTCGAGGCACAGCAGCCGATCGCCGCTCTGCCAGCCGGCCTTCAGGCGTCGGATCACGCCCCCTTTTTCTGCACCAGATGAGCCGCCCGCTCGACATAGACATAGCGCGGCCGCTTCCAGCGATAGCCTGCCTCGTGCAGCCGGCGCCGCAGCGTGCGGGGGCTGACGGCGATGCCTTTCGCGGCCAGGTCGTGCGCCAGCAGCGGCACGGTCCAGCTCGTGGCCTGGTAGCCACAGCGGCGCGGGTCGCGCGCCAGGGCCGCTGCCAGCCGCCGCGGCGTAAGCCTCGGGTGACGGCGAGGCCGCCCGCTGCGTGGCCGGTCGATCAGTGCCGTGGCCTCATGCTCGGTCCTGTATTGGGCCAGCCATCGGTGGACGCTGGAGCGGTCGACCCGGCAGCGGCGGGCGGCTTCAGCCACAGAATGGCCCTCGGTCACCAGCAGCAGCGCCTCGAGGCGGCGATACACCCGTGCCTCCCGGGCGGCCGCGAGCGCTGCGGTCAGCCGCTTGCGATCCGCGTCGTCGAGTTGCGTCTCAGGAAAGGGATCATGTCGTCGCATGCTCCTCAGGCAACACCCGCAGCTCTCACGTTGCAAGACTTATGGCGACCTACTTAGACCTTGTCGCCCGGCAGGGAAGGCCCCGCAGCGACATCACGCGATGTCCATTGGACATCACGGATCGCATCAGCGAACTGCACGTCCGTCGCGGTGGAGCGCTCCTACAACGTCGAATGTCGAGAATACCTCGTGGTGGAATTCTCTACAGGGCGGTGTCCTCTCATTCATGGATATGCAAGAGGTGCTGGGGCAGAATCTGCAGAAGAACAGGTTGGATCAAGCGTTAGGGTGTCTAATCTGCGGATCGTTAACCCCACTTGGCTACAATTTCGTTGCGCTTTGCCTCTGACTCCTTTTCGAGCCCAGCAGCGATGTCCAAGTCTATTCTGGCCTTCAGTCGAGTGGGAAGGACCCCCTATTCCGTCAGCCGTTAGGAAAATGCAACCCGGAGCTGACGGATCTCCGTAGGCTATCATGCCAGAGCTGAGGAAACCTTATGAGAGATCGAGCGCATGGCTTCGGCCTGTGCAGCGTGTCCGATGTCCCTGAGCTTCTGCGCGGCATCGTCTAAAATCGAGGGAAGGACGCCCAAAGACGCGTGGCGGACAGACACGCGGCGCGGAGGTGCGGCCTTCCTTCGATTGTACCGCTGCGGTGACTGGCTGCGCGCGAGCGCGGTTTCAATAGCAGCGCGGAGCGAAAGGGTCGTGCGGATCGTCATTTGAAAAGCGGTGAGGGTCGTTGCGAGGGTCGGCAGAGCGATTGCGTCTGCCTCTTCTAGTGGACGGAATCTAACACTTGGTGCCCTCGCCGGACGGCAGCGATGATCTCATCTGGGTTGGCCGTCCAGGTGAAGGGCTTGGGACGTGCATTGGTTTCAGCCACGTAGCGGTTGATGGCCTCC
>NZ_VOSK01000392.1 GCF_009296175.1 Microvirga tunisiensis
GGCATCATGGCAATACGATCGAACAGGCCTTTGCCAAGATCAAGGCGCACCTGCGCAAAGCCGAAGCCCGAACGTTCGATGCACTCTGGCGGGCCATCGGTGACATCTGCAACTTGTTTGAGCCGCAGGAATGTTGGAACTACCTCAAAGCTGCCGGCTATGCGTCCGTTTAATCGTCCGATGCTCTAGCGGGCGGGAGCCAATAGGACACGATTATGCGGATCAGGGGTCTCGAAACGGTTCTTCCGTTCGCATGCGAGGTCCTTTCCGATGTTATGCCGGACGGGTAGACCAGCAAGACCTTGGCCGTCTCACTTCGGTCCGACCACGACTCCCCAGGGATATCCGCCGACCTTCACGCTCTTCAGCACCTTCGCGGCTTGCACGTCGATGATCGAAACATCGCTGGAAACGCCGTTCGTCGAGATCAGGAGCCTTTCATCCGGTGTCATCGCAAGCTGCCAGACCCGTTGGCCGACGAGCAGGTATTTCTCCACCTCCATGGTCTCGGCATTGACCACGGCTACTCGGTTCGCCGGGCCCAAGGCGACAAAGGCTTTCTTACCGTCCTTGGTTAAGCGCACGCCGACCGGTTGGATCGTCTCCTTCGTTATGCCGGGGATCCGAAACTCGATCTTCTTGATGACCTTATGGATTGCCGGATCGATCACGCTCACCGTCCCACCCACCTCTGATGAGACCCACAGCCTCTTCCCGTCTGGGGAGAATTCGGCGACCCTCGGCCGTGAATCGACCAGCACGTTTCCGATGATCTTGTGGCTCGTCGTATCGATGAAGTGAGCCATGTTGGTGGTCTCGGACGTGTTGACGAGGATTGCTCCGTCTGGACTGATCCCCATCCCCTCCGGCTCGACCCCGACCGGAACCTCAGCCAGGAGCTTGTTCGTCTCCACATCCACCACGGTGACCATGTTATCGTCCTCGTTGGCGATGTAGAGCGGGTTTCCCTTCGGATGCAGGATGAAGAGCTCGGGGTCCGGGCCGGATCGGAGGTTGCGCACTACCTTGCCGGTAGACGTGTCCACCACGTCGACCCGGTTGTCGTCGCTCGCGCAGACATAGAGCCACTTGCCATCGAGGCTCAGGGTGATACCGCGTGGCCGGCGGCCGACCTTCCAGGTGGCGATCACGGCGAGCTTGTCCGAGTCGATCACCGAAACGGTGTTATCCTTCTCGTTCGAAACATAGATTGTGTAGGCATTCGCCTCGGCGGCAGCTCCCAGCCAGACAATCCCTAATGCGGTCACCACTGTCTTATGGTCGAAGAGGCTCCACGGCATGACAACCCTCCCAGCTTTATCATTGGAGTTTGCAGGCGGTTTCCGGTTGATCGAATCCAAGGGTGTCGAGCGGTGTGCGCTGGTGCAGGTAGCCTTGCTCGGGCGCGACCGAAACTAGGAAGCGCGGCTGAACCACCAGTAGCGGCTGTCGGAGTTGCTGGTCCCAGGGCCTGAAGCTCAGCGAGCCCCCCTTGTACGCCGGGAGGCCGAACTCCGCTCCACGCATGAACTGTCTAACTGTCCCGGGATCGGTAGCCTTCGTCTGGGTGACGGCCTCCCCGACTGTCCGCACCGCCATCCAGACTTGGTAGTCGAGCGGACGCATTGGGCGATTGGCCGTCCGGCGGAAGCGGGTCTGGGCTTGGGCCGCCCCCCACACCTCGAACGTCGGATGCCATGTGGTGGCTACCAATCCTTGGGTGCCCACGACGAGCCGTGGATCCCAGGTCCGGAAGGTCAGGTAGTCCCCGAAGTCCCCCGCCTCGTCGGCCACGATGGCGATGTCGTAATCGAGGTTCTGCGTGATGGTGAGCGCTCCAGCGGTTGTCGGACTGTCGGCCTTGGCGCGAGCCAGCGGACCAAACTCCCAAGGCTTCTCTGCTGCGATCGAGAGCCCGAACTTGCGGGCGGATCGTCTTACGGCCTCCGCGTAGAGCTTGTCCCCCGGCTGGGGGCCAACGACCAGGAACAGCCGACGCCATCGCTTGAAAGCAAGGAACTGAGCCAAGGCATCTGTCAGCATGGCGCGACTCGGAGCCATGTGGAAGATGTTGGGTCGGCAGTCGGCGCCACGCAGCCGGTCGTCTGTGGCGCTGACGTTGAACAGCACCACGTTCTCGCCCTTAAGCGCATCGGCGATGGCCAGAAGCTCGTCAGCCGGCAGATTGACCGCCAGGAACCCGACTCCGCGCCCGACAAGGGATCGCGCCGCCGCAACTGCATCCTGCCCCTCCTCAACGGTCTCTTCCTCAAGGGCGTAGCGGTGTCCTGTGAATTGGCCGGTCGTATTGTTGTCGCGCACTGCCAGGCGCGCGCCTGCGATCCCCTCATCTTCGGGCACCGGATCGAACTCGTACAGCGGCGGCGGCGGCGGCTGGCGGGTGATCAGCGCGATGCGAATGTCGATCGGCGGGGGTGCCTGCGCCTGGGCAAGCGACATGAATGCCAGAAAGGCAACCAACGCGCCCAGCATAAGAACGCCCTGGCGGGCTCGCAACCAATGGAGCGAACGCAACGGTACCATGGGGAATGCCCTGTCCACATCGGGAGCCGAAGGGCGGGCCGAGCCAAGAACGCAATACCTGCGGCACTTCCACTTCGGCTGGTTGGGATGAGTATTGCACAGAAGCTTCGCTGGGCAACAGCAGCGCACGTCAGCTTTTCGTGACCCATGATGTGCAGCACTCTCGGTACTGGCATCATAGAGCTGCCATGGTCTGCCAGCAGATTGGCTCTTACCCGACCGGGTCGCTCCAGCGGATCTGCCCTCGGGCCGATTTCGCCTGAGCGGGAGGGCCCCAACATGGGCCGGATGTTACTTGTTAGCCTTCTTGCAGCGACCTGCCTCAACCTTCCGGCTGCGGCGGTCGAGGACCGGGCGGTGGTAGCTCTCACCCAAGACCTGAAGCAGCATGCGCCGTCTCAATGGGAGATCCGCGTGCGCTGGCGGGATGGCTATCTCCTCGCGACGATTACGCCGCAGCCTTCGCAGGCGGCTTTCGAACTCGTGTACGCGCCTGCGAAGATGACGGAAGCACTTATCGACCTCTGCCCCGGTGCCGGCGCCGAGGTCTGGAGCCTCGTGGGATCGGAGCAGGATGTCGTCCTCGAACCGAGCGTCGGGGGAAAGGCCGTTGTCACGGCGCGGATCAGTTGCCGTAAGGCCAAGCTGAATCGGTCCTGACTGCTGTGTGGCAGGCACGAGGAGGATGCCATGCCCCCGTCCTACAAAGAAGGGGCCGTGGAAAAGCTGCCGACCCATGCTATGCTGTTTGTGCGACGATCCTTGGGAAAAGGGCGCCAAGGCCGTAAATGACCGCGTGAAATCGACCGGCGCGAGCGTCCGCCGAACTGCGTAACAGATGTCGTTCAATCGTGGGTGGGAGGAGTCTCTCATGCGCCACATGTTTGTGTCGTGTCTCGTGGTCGGAGCGATCGCTCCCTCGGCCATGCCTGTCACAGCCGACGACCAAGGCGATTGCACCGCCGGCATCGCCATGATCAAGGCCGAGCTTGACAAGAAGCCGCCCTAGGTGACGCTCACCGCCCTGCAACGGGCCCTCAGGAGCGCCGAACGCGAGTTGAAGGAGGCGGAGTTCGACGAGTGCGTCGATGCCGTCCATGATGCCAGGAAGGCCCTAGGGCGCTGATGCAAGCCAGCCAACCAGGAGTGCCACGTGATGATGGTTTTTCGGGTGAGCCTGCTGACCGCCGCACTAATTCTGCTGACGCCGTTCACTCCGGCTTGGACGCAGGCCGGTCTCCTGGGACGCGTGACGCGGCTTGCCCCGACCGAGCTGGCGGTCGGAAAGCCGCTTGCCGAGGGAGCCTACGAGATCGAAGCCGGCAAGTACTATCGGCTCCCGATCCGGGTCGACGGCAGCCAGGAACTGCAACTCGTCGGTCCGGAGTTCTTCCGCAACGTTTGGATCAACGAGGTGGTGATCAACAAGATCGAGGTACGTCCGCTCGGGCTCGACAGCATCGAGTTCGATGCCGAGGGCGAGGCCACCATTACATTCGTTCCGATCCGGCCCGGCCGCTTCGAGTTGCGGGTACCGGGCACGACGGGCGAATCCCAGCGCGTGATCTTCAACGTGAAAGGCTGAACAAAGCCCACGTGAAGGGAATTGTTGAAGTTAGACGTGCCAAGAGACGCCTTTACGGATCCGCGACCTTCGGAGTCTCCTAGCGCCGGAAGACAAGGCTGAGATTGTTGGCGGGCATCGGGATGCGCTCAACAAGCGTCAGCCCGTGACCTCCGGCGAGATCTGCTACCGCTTCAAGGTCCCGAATACCCCACTCTGGATTTCTGCTTCTCAGATCGGCATCAAAAGTGTCGTTGCTCGGCGCCGTGTGAATGCCGTTCTCCTTGTAGGCCCCATAGAGGTAAAGCACGCCTCCCGGCGGGAGCACCCACCCGGCTCCAGCCATCAATCCCTGGGTCACCCGCCAAGGGCTGATGTGAACCATGTTGATCGCCACGACAGCATCGGCCTGGACAACAGGCCATTCGGGAGCGGCAGCATCGAGCGAGAGCGGGGCGAGAAGGTTGGGCAGCCCTGAGATCGCCCGATGGGCCGCGATGCTTCTCAGAGCCTGCTCATCCTGATCCGACGGCTGCCACTTCAAATGCGGCAGCGCCGCCGCGAAATGTACCGCGTGCTCACCCGTGCCGCTGGCGATCTCCAGAACCGTCCCGGCCAGAGGAAGAACCCTGCGTAGTACGGCCAGGATGGGATCCCGGTTGCGGGCCACGGAAGGCGAAGTCAGTGCATCTTGAGAGGCAAATGTCGTCATCATGCAGAGGGGATATAGAGCAACTCAGGGCAGAGTCCTGGAACTTTAGCCGGAAAGGCAATGCATGGATCGAAGTCGCTTAGCAGCGTTGTCCGTGAAGGTCCGCTCACGGCCGCAGTACTGACGTTCTTCCTACTTCCGGAACGTGCCAAGGAACGAACCCGCTCGCGCGGGAGGGCACTGCGGCTGGGGCGGCGCCATGACTTGGGGGCGGTAACCCGCTGAAGGGCACACAATGACAGGACTGGGTCCTGTCTTGAGGATCGAGGGGTTTGGTCCCTCCACCTCACGACAGGAGCCCTCGA
>NZ_VOSK01000393.1 GCF_009296175.1 Microvirga tunisiensis
ACCTGATCGTGGACAACTACGCCACCCACAAGCACCCCAAGGTGAAGGCTTGGCTCGAAAAGCATCCGCGCTTCCACCTGCACTTCACGCCGACCTCGGCCTCATGGCTCAACCAGGTTGAGCGCTTTTTTGCCCTGATCACCCAGGAGCGCATCCGGCGGGGCGCCTTCACGAGCGTGCCCGATCTGGAAAGCGCGATCATAGACTACTTGGAGCACCACAATGCCGACCCTCGACCCTTTGTCTGGACCGCCTCGGCCTCAGCTATCCTGGAGAAGGTCGCCCGTGCGAAACAAGCGTTAGAGTCACAACACTAGCGAGCAGCCACGCTTAGACCGACGGCTGCGGCGCTGCACCATGCCGTTTCATCGAGCAGCGGCAGGTCTTATGCTCGGCCATGTCCGACGGGCAGTATGCCTCTCAAACCTTTGTCACATCAAACAAGTAAGGCTGTTTTGGGTCGGCGCCAAATAGTCTAAACGATTGGAAATATGCAAGTTGTCTCCTAGCAGGAGGATGTACAAGCAAGTAAAGCGCGTTGATGTAACAGAGCCACCACATCTGGCCGATCTCTACTTCAACGAGATCGGTTTTCGCGGTTCGCAGTGAGCTGTCCCAGGCTAGCGCCACGCCGCACACGCACAGGGCGTCAGGTGACCAAGTCCCTATGGACGCGTGTCCCACCAGCATTGCAGCTCCCAGCCGTGTTCCGCGCAGCCGTCGGACGCGAGATGCGGCGGACCAAAGCGGGTGCGATCGACCTCGTCTCGAAAGTGGCTGTGTTTTTGATAGTGCCGGTCCGGTCTACCGAGGTTTATTGCACGAACCTCGTACGCTCCCTAATTGCCCGTTCAGTTTACACTATGTTACTACGTTTTACTGCTACTCCGCTACTGCAGCTTTACCCGTAAGGTCAGTCGGGACAAGATATCGACGGGCAAACGGGATGACTGGCGGTGTGAGATAGTGGCTTGTGCCCCGTCGCTCCGGAACTGGGACCACCAGCATGTCCCTGGCGAGGTGCACCATGCAGGCAGAGCAGACCCAAGCGCAAGATCAGGCGACGTCGCCGACCACAGTCCCGTCGCTTGCTTTTCCGGTCCTGAGCGCTGTTATCGCGATCGGGATCTTCATTCTCGACACGATGACCCCCGCAGAGGTCGCCATCGCCGTGCTGTACGTGGGTGTTGTGCTGCTCACGGCCAAGGTGCTTCAGGCGCGGGGTGTTGCGCTCGCGGCGGTGGGATGCATGACGCTGACGATACTCAGCTATGTGCTGGCGCAGCACGATGCATCGCCAAGCATTGCTCTTTTAAACCGCCTCCTCAGCCTTGCGGCGATCGGCGTGACGGCGTTTCTCGCCGTGCAAAGCCGGTCGCGAGAAATGGTGCTGCGCGAACAGGCCGGGCTTCTCGACCTCACCCACGACACAATCTTCGTGCGTGACATGAACGACGTCATCATCTACTGGAACCGCGGTGCCGAGGAGCTGTACGGGTGGAGCACAGGGGAAGCTGTCGGCCAGGTTTCACACCACCTCATGCAGACGATCTTTCCCATGCCGCTCGGCGAGATCACGGCCGAGCTGCTCCGCACCGGCCGTTGGGAAGGGGAACTCGTCCACACCAGGAAAGACGGCACGCAGGCGATCGTGGCGAGCCGGTGGTCTATACAGCGGGACGCACGGGGCCGTCCCGTGGCGATCCTGGAGACCAACAACGACATCACTGAGCGCAAGCGGGCGGAGGAGGAATTGCGGCGCAGTGAGGCCTACCTGGCGGAAGCGGAGGCGCTGAGCAAAAGCGGCATTTGGGCATGGAACCCTATCACGAAAAGAATCGCCTACTGGTCGCAGGAACGCTCCCGCTTGTTTGGCTTCGATCCGGAAGCAGGTATCCCGTCCTTCGAGGCGCTGCTCCAGCGCATCCATCCGGAGGATCGGGGAAAGTGGCTCGAAAACTCGGAAAGGGCAGTTCGTATCAGGGGCGATTCCGAAACAGATTTCCGGATCGTTCTTCCGGACGGCGAGATCAAGCACCTTCACGGAGTAGGCCACCCCGTTTTCAGCGAGTCCGGCAACCTTGTTGAAATCATCGGAGCGGCGATGGACATCACCGAACGCAAGCGTGCCGAAGAGGCGCTGCGGGAGAGCGAGGAGCAATGGAAGGCGGTTTTCGAGAACAACCCGACGATGTACTTCATAGTCGACGCGGCCGGCACCATCCTGTCCGTCAATCCGCTCGGAGCTGAGCAGCTCGGCTACACCCCCGCCGAATTGGTCGGGAGCCCCGTGCTGAACGTGTTCTATGAGCCTGATCGGGAGGCGGTCCAAAGGCACGTTGCCCGCTGCTTCGACCAGCTTAACTGGGCGATGAGCTGGGAGGCCCGCAAGATGCGCAAGGATGGCACGGTGCTCTGGGTGCGCGAAACCGCCCGGGCCGTGCTGTTGAAGAACTGCCCAGTCATCCTGGTCGCCTGCGAGGACATCACTGAGCGCAAGCATGCGGAAGAGGCGGCCCGGCGGAGCGAACAGGAGCTGCGCGATCTGATCGAACACCTGCCCGCGATGGTCTACATCGCTTTGCCGGGGCCCTCTGGGCCCGTTGTTGCGTTTGCCAGCCGGGGATGGCGCGACTACTCAGGCTTGTCGCAGGAGGACACGGCCGGATCTGGCTGGCAAAGCGTGGTTCATCCGGCCGATCTGGACCGCAATTTGGAGAAATGGCGGGTGCGCGCAGCGGCGGGCGAGCCGTACGAAAACGAGTCGCGCTACCGCCGGGCGGCGGACGGGGCTTGTCGCTGGTTCCTGGATCGTGCCGTGCCGCTGCGCGATGAGCACGGCACCATCCTCAAATGGTATGGCGTCCTGACCGACATCGAAGACCGCAAGCGGGCCGAAGACGCGCTGCGGCGCAGCGAGCATTATCTCGCCGAGGCGCAAAGGCTGAGCCATACTGGCAGTTGCGTCTACAACCCGGCCACTGAGCAGGTGATTTACTGGTCCGAGGAGATGTTCCGGATCCATGGATTGGATCCACAACGCGACCCTGCCCCTGACCTGAATGAACTTACTCGCTTCTGGCACCCGGACGATTGCGGCCGAGTTCTTGAACGCGTCAGGACCGCATTCCGCGAGAAAGCCGAATATGCGGTCGAACACAGGATCGTGCTGCCCGACGGAACGATCAAGCGCCTGCATGCGATCGGGCATCCAGTGTTCGACGACACTGGAGCCGTGATTGAATACATTGGGACGGTGATGGATATGACCGAGCACAGGCGCGCCGAGGAGGCGCTGCACAAGGCGCAGGCTGAACTCGCGCATGTCACGCGTGTGACGACGATGAGCGCGCTGACCGCCTCGATCGCGCATGAGGTCAACCAGCCGCTGGGCGCCATCGTCACGAATGCCAGCGCGGCCCTGCGCTGGCTCGCCCACGAGCCACCCAATCTCGGCGAGGCCTGCGAGATATTGGAGCGCATCGCGCGGGACGGGCACCGGGCTAGCGAGGTGATCGGGCGGGTACGCTCGCTCCTTCAGAAGAAAGCTGCCGTCGCGGAGCAGGTGAACCTGGATGATCTCATCCAGAATGTAGCAGCCCTCGCCCATGGGGAGGTGGTTCAGCACCGGATCCTGCTGCGCACCGAGCTGGCGCCCAACCTTCTGCCCGTGATGGGCGACCAAGTGCAACTGCAGCAGGTATTGCTGAACCTGGTGCTGAACGGCATCGAGGCCATGATGGATGTGGCGGAGCGGCCGCGCGAGCTGGTGATCCGGTCCCGGCGCGAGAAAGCCGGGGTGCTGGTGGCCGTGCAGGACGCCGGCGTCGGGTTGGATCCACAGAATGCGGAGCGGATGTTCGAGGCCTTCTACACGACGAAGCCGGCAGGCATGGGCATGGGGCTGGCCATCTGCCGCTCGATCATCGAGGCGCACGGCGGACGCCTGTGGGCGAGCGCCAACGAGCCTCAGGGCGCGGTGTTTCACTTTAGCCTGCCGGTCGACAGGGCTGGGCGATTGTGACCCAGATGTATGGACCGGCCGTGCGTTGCAAGAGACTTTCGACATAGAGAGGTTGGTCTTGCGCTAATGTATCCGGCCCTTGCGGAGCCGAGCTCCTTGGCCATCATGGATATCCGCGCGCATCTGGTCTCATAAGCTACTCGGCCCTGACTGGCCAAATGGGTCACCAGAGCCCAGATGCGACGGCGCGACCGTTCTCCATCTCGTCTTTCTCTCGCAGACCTCGGCGAGCTCAAAGCGACTGACGCAGGGTTGGGGCTCAGCGCTGTCGCTGCAGGTGAACAAGACCGATCCCAATGACGCTCTGGGGCTGGCGCAGATCGTACGCACGGGATGGTACCGGGAGGTCACCGTCAAGAGCCTGGACAGCCAGGTGATCCGCAGCTTCCTCAGCTCGCGAGCCCGTCTGGTGGAGGTGCGCGTGGATCTGGTCAACCAGATCCGGGGTGTGCTCAAGCCCTTCGGCCTGTTGGCCGGCAAGGGAGGCCATCAGCCCTTTATCGATCGCGTGCGTGAACTGGTGGCCAATGGGCCGTGAAGGATGCGGTCGAGGCGCTCCTGGCAGCGTTGCAGGAGGTCAGCCGGCAAATCGGCATCCTCACCCGTCGGCTCATGGGACTGGCGCGCCATGATCAGGCGGTCCGATGCCTGATGACGGCTCCCGGTGTCGGCTCTCTGGTCGCGTTGGCCTATATTGGATTTGCTTCGCTTAAGTGGAGAGCGGTTTGGTAGCTATTCGGCCAGCCTTTCGAACTGAACCGGGCTGAAGTAGTCGAGCGTCGAATGACGCCGGACGGGGTTGTAAAAACCATCGATGTAACGCCCAAGTGCGTCCTTGGCCTCGGATCTGGTCTGGAAAACGGTGCGCCAGACCAGTTCAGATTTCAAGGTCTTGAAGAAGGTCTCGACCACCGCATTGATGCTCCTATAAAGGTCAAGAGGTCGAAGGGACTGTCGTGGGAGCCCTGCTGGCTCGGCAGAGATAGCCGAAGATCTCCCGCGCGACAAAGCGCTTGAGGCAACGAATGATCTCCATTTTGCCCT
>NZ_VOSK01000394.1 GCF_009296175.1 Microvirga tunisiensis
CGAGACCAGCTCGCGCAGGGCTGTCGAGGACAGCGGCTTGTTGGAACGATCAGGCGAGGTCATGCCGGGATTGAATCATGAATGCCCGAAGGGAGGAATCCCTCGCCCCCTAAAATGCCCCAGTTACATCCACCTTTGCTCCATCACTTCATGGACTGGTATGGGATACGTCTTGGAACTGCGACTAAAGTGGGAAAAATCTTCTCTCCATCACGGAATTTAATGAGCCTGCGGCTTGAACCAGCAATGAGCAGGGCATCGCCGATGCGCGATCAGCGTCGCTGAATTGGCCGGATCTGCAACGGGAACTCTACCGCATCATGGAAGCTGGCAGCACAAGAGGAAGGCTGCCAGAGCTGCTGTCACGGCCGTAGCGATCAACCCCTTGTCGATGAAATAGTCTGGCAGGGCAGTGCGATTTGGCATTCGCTTGATCACGTCACAGCTCGCTTGCAGGTGCGCCACAGGCTGACTTACCTGTGGCGAGCGACTGGCAAGTCAACCGTTCCATCCGATGGCTCCTATGGCATCGAAGCCGGCAGCAACTGCGAAAATTTCTGACGGATGACCTCGTAGCACTCGCAGGACGTCTCTTCGAGACCTCGGCGATTGGTGATCGTGATGACGCCTCTGCTCTGGTTGATGAGGCCGGATTCGTGAAGTGTGCGTGTCACCGCGCTGACCGTCGAGCGTTGGACGCCCAGCATCTCCGAGAGGAACTCGTGGGTCAGAGGCAATTCGTCCGAAGCCCAGCGATCGCGCGTGCTGAGGATCCAGCGGCAGCAGCGCGCCTCGACGCTGTGAGTGGCGTTGCAGGCCACACTTTGAAGCGTCTGCGCCAACAGAGCCTCCGTAAAGCGCAGGACAAGCTGCTGAATCTTGGGGCGCTCCCTGAATGCATCGTGCATTTGATCAAGCTCGATCCGGGAAGCCGTGCCGGATATTTGCACGATATACCGTCCGAACGAGTTTCGGGAGACAAAGGCGCTGACGAGACCGAAAAGGGACTCGCACCCGAAGGTGGCCATCTCGGCCGATTTACCGTCCAACATGACGGTTACGAGAGAGACGACCACGCCGTGCGGGAAATAGGTATGCTGAATCGTCTCTCCGGCCTCGTAGACCACGTGACCTCTTTGGAAATCCACGACGTCCAGATGCGGCTCCAGATGGGCAAAATCCTCATCGTCCAGAGCGGCCAAGAGCCGATTTGAGCGATGAGGGCTGTTCATCTGAACCTGTGCCATGGCGAAAGGTCCTGCTCTGAACAGGCTCATTCTACCACGACATGCGGTCCAAGGATGCCGAAAACGGTTCCGCCCGGGAGGCGAGGCCGCCAAGCCGATGGCGGCATACCCGCGCTCAGGGACGGTGATCGGAGAATGGCTCTGTTAGATCATATGCAAACAGGTATTCAACCGCGACCTTGAGATCTTCATTCGATCACCACATCCGCGCTGCTGATCAGTGAGGGCGGCAAGGGGACGCCCAGGGCGCCGGCGGCCCTCAGATTGACGAACAGTTCCACTTTCGTGACCAGCTGGACTGGAAGATCTGCAGGCTTCTCGCCATTGAGGATCCGTCCGGTGTAGATGCCGGCGCGACGATGTGACTGCGTAAAATCGCCTCCATAGCTCATCAAGCCGCCCGCAATCGGGAAGTCGCGTGACTGCGTGATGGCAGGCACCCCATAGCGGGTAGCCAGCGCAGCAAGCCGCTGGCTGCGGAACGCGAAGTAGGGGTCGGAGGTAAACACGAGCCCTGCTGGCCGGAGCTGGGATGCGGATGAGAACATGGCGTCGAACTCGCGTTCGTCGCTGGTGGTCAGAACATGAAGTCGCACCCCGAGAGCGTCGGCCGCCGCCTGGAGGTTCTTCAATTGTGAATCGGCGGTCGGGCTGGTCGGGTTGGAGACAACGGCGAATTCGGTAGCCGACGGGAGCAACTCGTGCATGAATTCCAGCCGCTTGCGCGAGACTTCCACGCTCAAGCTTGATACGCCCGTGAGGTTGCCTCCTGGCCGTGACAAGCTGTCCACGACTCCGAGTGCGACGGGATCGCCGCCCATCTCGAAGACAATCGTTATACTGTTGGTTGCCGATTTCGCCGCGAGCGCTGCGGGGGCACCCCCTGCAGCGACGATGACGGCAGGCTTCCGACTGGCCAGATCCGCCGCGAGTGCGGGCAATCGATTGTACTGGCCTTGTGCCCATCGATACTCGATCGCGATATTGCGACCCTCGGCAAATCCGCTCTCGCTTAGACCTTCGCGGAAGGCCTTGAGGCGGCTGGCGAAGGGCTCGGGCGATTCAGGGCCGATATATCCGATCAGTGGTACTGACAGCGGCTGGGCGCGCAAGGGGAGCGTCAACGCTGCCGCACCGCCGATCACCGTGAGAATGTCGCGCCGCCTCATTCGACCAGCGTCCTCACGCGGGAAAGGGCTCGAAACTTGAAGCGTGCTGTACTTCCAACCGCCATCACGAGGTCACCTTAAAGTGCTCATGTGAACCCGACGACTTGGCGGCATGATAGCCGCAATCATTTCTCTTTGTAATAGACCGAATTTATATTCGACGACTTGCTTCAAGTCAGGTTTCTATCTGCCATTTCAATGATGGCGAATGTTTGCACACCATCCTTGCTCCGACGACCAGCTTAAGCGGTATGGAGCCTCTCTTCGAAGGATATGCCGTACACGGGCAGCTCCTCATCATAGCCCTTGATGGATCTCATCCCGAGCGAGATCATGGCGCGCTTGCCGTTCACAGCCCCCGCGATGGCCACATCTGCCAGAATTTCCCGGTCTGCCGCCGAGGCGCACAAGCGGGCTGCGAGATTCACGACGGTGCCGATGGCGGTGTAGTCGAACCGGCTCTCGTATCCGATCCGCCCGACCGTGGCCGGCCCGATGGCCAGACCCACCCCGAAACCGATCCGGTGGTCTCGCTCTCTCCAGCGGACGATGAGCTCCTGCACACATTGCTGCATCTCCGCCGCCAGGTCGACCGCCAGGACGGCTGGCTCCTCCACCGGGACGGGAGCGTTCACGAGCACCATCAGTCCGTCTCCTGAGAAGGTCGTCAGGGTTGCGGCATATTTTGTGATGATCCGGCCAAGGGCATCGTAATATTCCGAGAGCACGCTCATCACCTCATCGGGCGTTGCTCGCGCGGAGAAGGCGGTGAATCCTCGCAGATCGCAAAACACCGCCACCACCTCGGTGCGGCGGCCCTCGAGCACGCCGTCGTCGCCTTTGCGGTCGACGAGTTCGGCGACTTGGGGCGCCAAGAACCGTTTGAGTTTGGCAATGCGCTCCTGACGCTCCTGGGAGATGGCGAGTTCGGCGGCCATGGTGTTGAAGCTGTCAGCCAGCCGCTGAAGCTCATCGCCCGTCGCAATATGGATGCGATGTTCGAATTGTCCGGCGCCGATGCGTTCGGTACCCTCCTCGAGCCGCCGGATCGGCTCGGTCATCCGGCTGGCCAGTACATAGGCTAGCAGACCTGCGAAGGCGGCACCGGCGAGGAGGAGGCCTCCTGTCCTCCACAGGGCGGCATAGATGGGCCCAAAGGCTTCGGAAAGTGGCTGCTCGACGACGACCGTCCAGTCAGGACCGGCAACGGGTGAGGCGGCAGCTGCAACCGCGTTTCCTTGCGAGTCCCGGCTTGTTGCGACATCTGCCCCGGCACGCCTGATCACCTCCCGGATAGCCCGAAAAGGGGCGAGTGTGGCTTCATCCGCCCCTCTCAGGACGAGGCTGATGTCCGGGTGAGCGACGAGCCGCCCCGGAGCGTCGAGCACAAACGCGTGCCCAGTTTCCCCAACCTTGATGGCCGAGATCACGTCCCAAATCAGCTTCAGGTTCACCTCGGCGACGACCACGCCGACGGAGGGTCGGTTGCCGGACATTGCAATTGTCAGGTAGGGCTCGGAGTCTCGATAGTAGCGGACCTCCCCATACCAGAGCTGGCCCGAGCGGGCTCCGGCGACGGCTTCATTCGTGGAGCGGTCCGCACGGCTGTCGGTTCGGTTCAGGCCGATGCGCGAGACATACAGTCGTTCGCGCCCGTTGCCGTCGACCAGGGTGAGGCTGACGATGGCAGGAACCTGCCGCAGCAGGCGCAAGGCATCGATCCGCCGCCGTTCGTCCGGCTCCTCGGTCCAGGGGAGCTGAACCAGCCAGCCGAGCTGATTGGTGATGCCGTCGAGAAAGCCTTGGATCTTCGCGGCCGCGGATCTCGCCTCGACACTTAGCAACTGTTCGACCGTCGTCCGCTGGTCGCGATAGCCGAACCAAGCCTCGCTGACACCATTGGTCGCCAGTGGAATGACCACGGCCAGAAACAGCACGAGGAAGTACTTCTGGAAGAGGCCACTGAACCGGAGACGGTGCCTGGTCATGACCACATGCGCTTCAGCCTGTCTCGCCGGATGCCGGCTTGAAAGGTGCGGGAAGGGATCGTCCGGTGCGTCAAGACGGAAGGCAAGGCAATCATCGAAAGCCCTCGACCCGTAGCGGTCGCATTTCATTGATTATGAGGCCGGGTGCGGCGCCTCGCCAGTGGTTTGTTCCGGGCCTGCAACTGTCCCTTGCCCGGGCTCCCGCGCATGACATTCGTGACCACTCAAGGATCCGTGACTCTATGGAAAGGATAGCCGCTCGCGAGCAGCCACGTCTCGACCAATCGGATTCCTGGACGATCCGGCAGGACCTGCAGGCCGTGGAGGTGCCGCAGGTCCGTGTGTGTCGGATAGGATACAGAAAAGAGAAAGGCAGCGATGCTGCCCTTTTGTGCTTGCCGGTTTTTGAGGCACAAAGTACTTTATTTCAATGCGGCGCAGTAATTGGCGTTACCGCGCTGCTCGCCCTTCTTGGGCGTTTCCTCCCTAAACTTCGGGCCGCATTGTTGCGGCCCTTTTTCGTGTGCCGAGCATGTTCGACAGCTTGGAGGTGCAAGTCCTCTACCCAGCCTGATGGCGGCGAAGGGTTAGCAAAGCGCAAGGGCGCCACCGCGAGGTGGGGTCTGAAGGAAGCGTGGAGCAAAACC
>NZ_VOSK01000395.1 GCF_009296175.1 Microvirga tunisiensis
GACTGGGTCGCCGATCAAGCCCTTCTTGTGAAGCCGATCCGTCGTTGCCCAGTCGAAGCCCTTCCAGGCACAACGCTCGTTATGCAGCGTCAGCCATAACAGCGCCAAAACGGCATCGTCGATCTTGTCCTCATCGATCTCCATGAACCGACGTTACCACGCGCGGCACCCAAAATCCCGCGGCCCCGCTCGGATGGATACCCTGATACAGACCCTGCAGCCTGTCGTTAGCCGCTCGCAAGGCATCTGCGAAATTCGTTTCCCCACCTGCATTCAATCCTCTCAGATGGTTCGCGATCGCCTCTTCACCCACAGCTCCAAGGCTGAATGTTGCCGCATTCACGATGCCCCCTGCCGAGGCGTCGGCCGGATCGGCGCTGCCATTGAAAGGGATCACCGTAACCGTGACATCGGCAGCAGAGAATCCCAGCCCTCTAATTCGCTCGGTCAGTGCGATCAAGCTCGCGATTTCTGCATCGAGAATCGTATTGGACCGCCCATCGCCATTGAGATCGCCGACCGGCACCCCCTCGAACGAATCCGATGTGCTTCCTGAAATGTCGATCAGATAAAGGATATTCATCTGCGGCTGCAGAACCGGACCAAGACCAATGACAAGATCGAGGTTCGCGGTTGCGGTTGTCGTCGCTGATGGTGCGTCGATGATGAGCGAGACCGGTTGGTCGTTAAACCCGAGAGTTCCACTGCCCAAAGCGGACATATGAGGCGAGGAGAACGTCCCCGCGCCACGGACCTGCAAAGTGACATTCGCGGTATCGGCTCCTCCCTTGGCATCGAAATCGTGTAGGCGAAGGTCACTGTTGCCGTCTCGCCGGCGCTCAGAGTCTGGAATTCGCGACCAGGATCGAAAACAAGATCTCCGGATGAGTTGCGGACGATGGAGCCTTCGAGCGGAGCTGTCCAGTGAACGATACTGACAGAGTCACCATCCACGTCGCGGTCGTTGGCGCGCACGGTCAGGATCCTGCGTCCGCTCTCGTTCATATTGCCGATGCGATCGCTCGCTGCAACCGGGGCATCGTTCCGGTCGGCGATGGTCCAGGAGATTGAAGCTGGAACCCGGATGCTATCATCACTCAGCAAAACATAATCGACAGTGACGATTTCGGTCTCTCCTTGCCCCAGATGCTGATAGGCCGGATGCGAAGGATTCAAAGAAAAGCTTCGCGATCCACTAAGATATCTTACACCTGGCGGCAACGAGGCTGGTATGATCACGAGTGGCAATGCCGTGTCGTCCAACGTGAGACTATCCGGCACCGCATCGAGCCGCGCGAGCGGTCCGTCCTCGACAGCCTTGCCAAACACCGGTGCAGGCTCGGATGTGAGTCCTGGAAGGATCAGGCTGCGGGACAACGTGTGTCCCGTGCCCACAGGAATGACGACGGCGAATTGTGATGGATCGGGCGTGTCGACCGGCTGAGGCAAGTTCACCGGAATGATGGGCGTGTCTTCAAAATCGCTGCTGCCCCTCCTCTGGCGAGGCTCAGGAGCAAACACCTGAAAGAGATCCCGGACAAAATCACTTTCGCCGCGAATGTCGTCGCCTGACTTCGTGATCTGCGTGATGCGTGGCTCAGAACCGGCCACGGGAGTCAGGAGAGTCGAGGAGCGCGCATCCGACATCGACGCGATCACGCGAAACGGATTGCCCTTCTCCAGCAGCAGGAACGAGCCCACAGTCCCATCTGGTTCGGTGAGAAGCGAGAAACGCGTGGCGCCGCTGAACGAAGCGACCTCCGCCTGTACGGCCGTTCCCCTGATCGCCATGGTGGCAACAGGAGTATCGACCTTGAGGTCGCCTGTCTTGGCGATCCGACCTGCGACAAATCCAATGAGGCCTTGAACGAGGGTGAACAGTGCAGAGTTCGAGGTCGAATCCGCAGCATAGATCATATCGTTCAAAACCATTCGGGCGCTGGCAGACAGGCTGAAGACCGTTCCGTCATTGAACTTGATAGACAATGAGGAACTTGCTCCTGTCTGAAGGACGTCACCTTTGGTGACCATGTCACCGACCTGCAGGTCGATCGGCACGCCGTTTCGCAGGACGGTTGCCGTTCCTGATACCTTCTCGACCCGACCGATAGGAGCACGAACCGCAGTTGCCCCTGACAGCTGGGCATATTGTCCTTGCAGATCGGAGCCTGCCAGCGCCTCGACAGTCTCTCCTGAAAGGCTCGCACCTTCCGGCGTCGTGATGCTCAGACGCTGGTCGCCCCTGAAATAGTCGAGGATCACTGCCGTTGTCTCCTGCCTTGTCAGCAGCAGATCGGCTCCAGATTTTTTGAAATCGGCGGTGAAAAGGACGTCCTTGTCCGGAAAGACAATGGATGCTTCAGGGTCAGAGCGACTACCCGACGCCTCGGCGGCGTCGATCCAGATGTCGAAAACACTGGCGCCGTCCTGGGACTGGTACACAGCTGAACCCTTGTGTTCAAGGGATGATAGCTCTTTCGCTCATTCATTCCTACCGGAATGAGATCTCAGAAGCTGGAATACCGGCACTCGACTTTGCTACGGGTGCGAGCATGTCCGGGTGTTCACCGAGTAATCGCTTCTTTCTATTGGCCGCTCTGAAAACCGTGCGTGTAGCATGGCAAGCACGCCTCTACAGATCTAAGAAAACTGTCCTGCACTTATATTACAGGGCACAACTTGGATGGAGAACTTGCTCCGCAGCTTACGATGCCAGCCCGATGAAGGTTACGGTCTGTGTGTACGTCACCAAGATCCCGTCATTGAGAAAGGGGAGCGCGACAGGGCTCTAAAGGGCTATGTTCAGGTTCTGATCGGTATTAAAGATTGCGCGATCCAGACTGCTCGTGGGCCAGATCACAAACGAGACAGAGCCAGAGCGACTTCTGTTCGATCAAACCCAGACACGCACCATCCCGTCAACCGAGCTTACAACAATGGATTCCACGCGTTGCTCATAGCAGGAGCGGCTCGATCATCATCCTGCCCTTGGTGATCGAGAGGCAATGACCTTCAATGCCTTCCGCTTACCGCAACACCTTACAGGACGAAGTAGCTCTGGCTGAAATCGATGGCATCGTCGAAATGGATTGTGAAATCCGCAATCTTATCGCCATTCACATCACCGGAGACATAGGTGTCGCTGGCTGCTTTCCGGTATTGCAGCTCCCCGGCCTCTCCGCTGAAAGCCCGGGTGCCAATGAACTCAAAGGCTTGGTTCCCTCCTTTGAGTGCATTGGCGTCAATCGATGACAGGTGGATCTTGTCCTTCTGCTGGAAGGAGAAATCGAAGATCGTGTCCCGCCCGGAACTCATGACGGTCGACTCTCCGACTGACTTGAAGATGAAGGTATCAGTTCCCTCTCCACCCCAGAGGTCGTCAGCTCCAGCCCCACCTGTCAGCTTGTCACTACCGGCACCGCCCTTGATGCGGTCACTGAAGCGGGTCCCGGTATAGGTATCGCTGCCGCTCGACCCGATAAGGTTGTGAGCCTCATCGGCAAGCGCCGCATTGAGGATCGCCGGATTGGCCTTCCGGCTCGAACTGGCTCCTCCCATGAGGCCGGAGACCAGAGAGTGGAATTCGGCTCCGGCAATCGCCAACCCGGAGATCTGCACCTGCGCCGAGATATTCGTGATTCGTCCTGCGGGATCCTCAGTGAACTCGCCCGGCTCCTTGTAGCTGTTCCCGAGGGTGCCAAGGCGCACCGTGGTTACGGATCCGCTAACAATATGCTTTGCAAGATCATAAGATATGGAACTGCCGTCGAGAACGATGGCCTTGGTATTTCGGCCGTTCATGTTGTCGAGCAGAACAATCTGGGTTCCTTTGAACTCTCCCGAACCACCGAGAATGTAAGGCCATCCTTCAAATGAAAAATCTTTGAAATAAGTTTTCATATAGCTATTGAAGCTCACACCTTTGTTTGAGCTGCTTGCGGTCAATCTGATGGTCATTGTCATGCCTGCCTCCTCAAAGCAGCGTGGTCCATCCCACGCGTGACGTGTCTCTTCTCTGTCCTCAATACAGTTTGACCGACAGAGACGCCTTGGCGTTGAAACCCGGACTTGGACTCCCGTTCAGGTATTCGGTGTATTGTCGATCGAACAAGTTCTCGATCACGAGGCCCGTCGTCACTCGCTCGCTAACCTTCCAGTTGGCGAAGAGATCGACCACGGCATAAGGATCACCGACGAAACCGAAATCCTCTGCCTGAGCCTTGGCGCCGACGAGGGACACGCGGGTTCCGAGCTCGAGCCGGCTGTCGTAACCGCGAAAGCCGACGGTTCCTGTCAGGCGGTTCGGTGGCACTTTGACGAGATCTTCATTGGTTCGGCTATTCGTGCCGCGAAGAATATGGCCCGCGATTCCGACGAAATAGGAGCCACCGTCGTAGATCCCCTCGGCTTCGAAACCGTCGATGACCGCCTCGGCGATATTCCGATACTGATAGCCCCCAGGGGCGGGGAAGCGCGTGAAAACCTGTTCGATATAGTCGTCCACACGATTGTGGAAGACACCGAATTTCATGCGCAGACGATCCTCTTCGGCGATAAGATTATCGAAACGCAGGTTGACGCCACCTTCGATGTTATGGGCAATCTCAGGCTTCAGATCGGGATTGGGGAAGAAACGTCCGGCGCTGAGCGGCGGCGGATGGAACCCATCAATCAGGGTTTCGGTCAATGCAGGAGCCCGATAGCCCTCGGAATAGCTCGCATAGAACGTGACCGGCTGCCAGGGCGTAATCCCGACTGTGATCTTGGGTGAAAGGCGACTGCCTTCATTCTCGATATCGACGCCTATCAGGCGATAGGAATCATATCGTAGGGCACCGATGACTTCGAGCCATTCGGAAAATACGACGCGGTCTTGAAGGAATGCGCCATAGGCAAGGCGTTCACCCGAAGGAGTAAGAGGCTGGTGAGCAATTTTATTACTCGCTTCAAGTGCTTGATTTGGAATAGCTTTCGTGAAGATTGATGAGGCGGATGCGGGGTGTGCAACGGTTGAGGAGCCCCGCTATGGATACTTGTCTCTAT
>NZ_VOSK01000396.1 GCF_009296175.1 Microvirga tunisiensis
CTCCCCGCGCCGCCAATGCCTTGATAGTCATGCGAGCCTCCTGATCGAGCCGGCTCATGCGCTCCTCCGTGTCGTCCCGTGACACGGTAGGTCGACTTCAACCGGAGGCGACATCTCGTAAATCTGGCCGTCGCCTTACTCACACATTCGCGCGTCGCGCTACATCCCGCCACCAGCGCTCAACCGCCCCGTGGTCCTTGACGCTGAGATTCGTTATGAGCCGTTTGATGACCAGCCATCCACGGTCGGCTATTTCCATGCAACATACCGGGACCAGGGCGCAGGGGTGCTGGACATGGACCATGTGCTGCTTGACACGCGCGGTCTCGAAGGCAGCGAGGATTGGTCAGGATCTTTCATAGGCACGTCATTCACCTTCACTGACAATGCCGAGCTTCGTACCCTGGAAGGCGACCCGCGATTCTTTTTCGACGATGCACGCTCACCACAGGCTCATGGGACCGGTACGGAAGAGTGGGGCGGGGGTGGGGATTATTGGGGCGGTCAGACAGTAACCCTACCGTTCGTTGGCCACCCAGTTGGTGCGCCAACACCTGGCGACGCTCTCGACTCGAACGATCTCGTCCACTCCGCCTATCGGTTCCTGCTGGCCGACCTGTTCCCGTTCGGTAAGAACGCTCGCATCCAACTGGAGCATGGGGGTGTCAATGATATGTTCGAACGCTATCGGACGATTGCATATTGGTATGGCCTGCCGGCCGCCTCGCTCGTGAAGTCGGATGAACTCCACATTGGCGATGCTGCATCCGAACAGGCGCATCACTACCTCTCCCCTGAGGCAACGCCAGCGCAGGTTCTGACCTCAAGCTACGAACTCGGCCCGGAAGAGGCGCAATTTGTACGGTACACGCGGGGCACATCCGAGTTCACGTTGACTATTCGTCCTGATAATCAAGGTGTGATGGTTCGGCGCGTACTTGACTATGGCATGCCTCACCAGCGAGCCCTGGTGTCAGTGGCAGATGGCGAAGCCTCCGAGCCGATGTGGGAGCAGGCTGGTACTTGGTACCTCGCAGGGTCAACCACATTCTATCACAGCTTTCCAACGGGCGAGTTGGCGCCTCCGTCTCCCGTGATTCTCACGTCGAAGCGCCGCTTTCGTGAGGATGAATTCTTGGTGCCGCGTCGACTCACCCAAGGCCGTAAACTGGTGCGGATACGAGTCAAGTTCGAACAGGTCGACCGTCCACTGCTGCCGGGATTGCCGCCGCCGCAGTCCGCCTGGTCAGAAATCAGCTATGCAGTTTACTGCTGGGTTGAGCCACAATTCAACCTTACGACGGCAACATCGATGGACGCTAGCGACCCGTGAGGGACAGATCCATCGGCGGCTCGTCGCAGAATCCATCACGCGAGGATAAGGGCCTGAATCTTGATTGGAATGCGTGGGCGGCCTGCTTTCTCGGCACCGTCAACTTAACTGAATAAAGGCCGTCTTCTGGCATTTTCCGCTATTCCCCGGCGGGTCTAAGCTCTTGAAAATGCGTGGCCCGCTCCGGACCTAAACACCGGAAAGAGCAAGTAAAAGCGTTAAGTTGACGATGCCACTTAACTGAAGGATGACCCGGATCAAGTTATCCGTGAGGGATGAACCCGATCCGCACCTTCGTTATGCCCGCCACCACTTTCCGGCTGAAGTGATCAGCTACGCTGTTTGGCTGTACTTCCGCTTTCCCTTGAGTCTGCGGATGGTTGAGGAGATGCTGGCCTCCGCCGCCGGCCGAATGCACGAGCACCCGCATGCCGGGCCGGATCACCACGTTCTGCAGCAAGCCATGATACGCAGTCAGGTAGACGGCCAGGAAACCAGCGGCTGCCTCAAAGTCCAGAGCCTGAGGCTTAGACCACACCAGATCTGCCGGAGCACACACGTGCGTGGAATAGCCGTTGAAGAGAGTGTCTCTAAACACTGGGTCGCTGGGTCTCACATGCTTGACCTTGCGGCCAACGTCTTCCACCCAGCCTGAATATTCAAATCCTGGCGTGATCGGCCCCCCGAATCAACGTGCGGGCTCGTACACTCCCCAACGAACACAGATGTCAGCATAGCTCACACCCACTGCCTCGGTACGGATCAAAACCTCTCGATCGCGAGGTTTGGGCACGGGATGAATCTCGAGCTTCGGCTGCTCGGAACCGCTGGCTTTGTGAATGACCACTTTGTACATGGATCCTGAAGGCATCACGCCTACAGCTTCGGCCTGAAACGTCTGCGCTGCCGCTGAAGCCACTTACTATGGGCGCCGGCGTAAGGCACCTACTATTGGTCCCATGGGCATAAGCGTGTCCATCCTTTCCAATGCAGGGGCATAAAGGCTGGAGACACTTCCATCCAAGAACAGAGCATTCGGACAACCTAGCTCGTCCCGGAATAAGCGAGCGAGTGTGCTAAACGTGACTGGGTCTTCTGAAATCGCAAACACGACCGTGTCTTGGCCTTTCACGCCGACGCCGTTCCGGATCTTTCGGGAGGTGCTTTGTTCCGAAAACTGAGGGTGGATTTTCCCGTTGATGACGAGCATCGGGCCCGACTGCGTTGCGAAATCCGGCATAATCTTCCGCTTCAGATAGGTTCCCGTCTCAAGTACGCCTGCCTGACGGCCGTTGACGTAAAAGATGCCGTTGGGCTTGAGGTGGAAGTTTCCAGGACCGTTCCTTGTGTTGGCTGCTTTCAGCTGCTTTCCGTTTTCGACGTAAAGTCCCACTGGCGAGCGATCCTCATGGTACATGCCCGCATTCATCGCGACGGCAAGGCGTGAAGCCTCCGGCGTCGCTCTCAACCGATCAAACGAGCCAAGTACTTCCCCGTCCGGCCCGCGCCAGAACAGCCTCACCTCGTATTTCCGAAGATCCACTGTGCAAGCCACAAAGGTGCTGCCAGCATATTGGACTGGCCGACAGGGATCGCTGTCAGGCTGAGCCGCTGCTCGGCTGGCAGGCAGTCCAAGAGCAATAAGGACCGTAAGCAGGATGGTGGCTGTCCGTGAAAACGCTCGACCCAGAGTGAAGATGATGGATTTCATGTGCAGCTTAGTCTCCTTCAGCGTCCGAGATATCGTTCCTGCAGGTGGGTGCGGAAGACCTCCGCGGTGAGCGGTCGGCTGATACCCTTAAGGGTCGCGAGCTGATCCGAGCGACCGTCGGCAGCTCCTCCGGCATCATGGTCTCAGAGTCTCATTGCAGAATACCGATCGCGTCTTCGATCGAGCTGATGCGTGCGAAACGTTCTTCCAGCGAGCGGTAGGCCTGCATTTTGGTGTGAACTCCGTCCTTGGCGCTGATCCCGCCGGCTTTTCAAGAGCTAAGTGACCCTGCAGTCAGCCGGGGGAAAGCACCGGGTTGTTACTGACTTGTAGGATTTGTGGTTCTGGAATGCCTTAGTCCTGGTGCTTGTGGATTGGATCGACCCAGTAAACCTCCTCCGGCCGCTCAACCGGGTCTACGTCAGTAATGTTCACGACGCCGGCCTCGCTATCGCTGCGCACGAGAACGCATTCGAGGGGCTCATCCGGACTGGCGTTGATTTCCTGATGGGGCACGAAGGGCGGCACATAGATGAAGTCCCCCGGACCAGCTTCCGCAACGAACTCTAACCGCTCACCCCAGCGCAAGCGAGCTTTGCCTCTTACGACATAGATCACGCTCTCCAACTCACCGTGGTGGTGAACTCCAGTCTTGGCATTCGGCTGAATCGACACCGTGCCTGCCCAGATCTTCTGTGCTCCGACTCGCGCATGGTTGATTGCAGCCTGCCGAAACATGCCCGGGGTCTGAGCTGTGTTCGGATCGAGGCGGTCACCCTTGATTACTTGAACGCCGTCGTGCTTCCAGTGCTCGTGCGGATCATGGGACTTGTCATGGTCTGTCATGGTGCTCTCCGAGACGATTGGCTTCTATCCTTATGCCGGATCGCAAGCGAGGAAGCCGGGGTTAAGAAGATCACCTCAAGCCTCCGGCGTGATGTCGTACTGCTCGTCAGACACGTGCTCCATCCAGGTGACGTGGGATTCGTCCAGCGCTTCCTGCATGGCGAGATGGACCATGCCAGTGCGGGGCGAGGCCCCTTGCCAGTGCCTTTCACCCGATGGGATCCAGACAGTGTCTCCCGGTCTAATCTCTCGAACGGGTCCGCCCCAGGTCTGGCACGACTGACTCCGGAGAGAACGTGTAGGGTCTGTCCCAACGGGTGGGTATGCCCGGCAGTGCGAGCGCCTGGCTCAAAGCTGACGCGCGCGGCACGTACCCGGGCCGGGGCAGGTGCATCGATGATTGGGTCGTGCCCGACCGTGCCTGTGAACGCATCCGCCGGAGCACGCCTTGTCTCGATCGTACCCGCAGCTCGGATTTCCATGTTGATCTCCCTATACATTTGCTCGATAGCCTAATCGGCTCGTCCTAAGGGTGTAGCGCCGGAATATGCTCAGCCTCACACGAAGAGACTATGTAAGGAACGGGCACTGTTCGCAAAGCACTGAGCCCCACATCTACAGCAGTTAGGTGGCTCGACGAGTAAGCCCTGGACTCCCATCTTAATGGGATGACCGCTCCAGTGTTCCCCTCTAGCCGCTCGCTGCGTGAGCGGGTTGGCGCCTTGCGTCACCTTCCGTCTCTGTTCCGTCTGGTTTGGCAGGCCAGCCCTGCTCTTACAGCGGCAAGTCTCGGGCTGCGACTAACGCGTTCAATCCTGCCCATTCTGCTACTTTATACCGGAAAGCTCATCATTGATGAGGTAGTGACCCAGACCCAGCTCGCCTTACCAGGCGGAAGTCTTAGCGACTGGATGAGGAGCGGCAGACTTGATTTTCTTGGTGGGCTGCTCGTTTTGGAGCTGGCCATCGCGATTATCGCTGATCTCCTAGAGCGCGTTGACATTCAGGCTTTCGACGGACTCGCAAATCTGATTCAAGCTCCTTTTGGGCGCGGAGGCTTGGGTGAGCGGAGTTCGTCTGATGTTGAAAGATCACCAGTGGGATCGGATGGAGCCGCATTTGCCGGGCAAACGCAT
>NZ_VOSK01000397.1 GCF_009296175.1 Microvirga tunisiensis
GACTGGGTCGCCGATCAAGCCCTTCTTGTGAAGCCGATCCGTCGTTGCCCAGTCGAAGCCCTTCCAGGCACAACGCTCGTTATGCAGCGTCAGCCATAACAGCGCCAAAACGGCATCGTCGATCTTGTCCTCATCGATCTCCATGAACCGACGTTACCACGCGCGGCACCCAAAATCCCGCGGCCCCGCTCGGATGGATACCGATGAGATTGATCGAGAGGAGATGCTGCGACACCCGTGTGGCATCCTCGGGAGTGGCTATTGTGGTCCAGGGAACAAGGATCTTCGTGTGACCATGGCTCGACCACGTGAAGACAGCAAAGCCAATCCGTCTGTGATAGCCGCTCCTGACTGCCTCAAGGAAGCCAGGGTGAACAACGGCTCGGGCCACTCCTTCTCGCTCCAGCCACTCCTCGTAGCGCCCTACCGAGGCTGAGGTGTCGAGCGCCGTGACGAGGTTCGCATCCACTGCGACGCGTGGCTCAGAGGCTGCACCCCAAACCGGCACAAGGATCGCGGTCACAGTGCCAAAGATCGGAACCAACATAGGCATGTGAGCTCTCTTGCTGGAGTAGTCGGGATATCGCGACGCACCGAACGTGACTGGACTCGTCTGACGCAAGACGGAGAGCGGGCTATACAGGGAATGGCTGGCTGAAAGGCGGCAACGCGGCCAGCTTTCCGACGATTGGGAACCTCCCGTGGCGGAATGCTCGAAGGATACTCCTGAGTCCCACTCCTCGGAAGGGCCTTCACCGCACGACTGTCGCGCTCAATCAGTTGCCGATCGCGACGCCCTCGCGGCGGCTGTCAGCGCCTCCCGTAAGGCTATTCGGGCCGACAACAATGGCCTGAATGCCGGAGTTCATCTCGATCGATCGCACCTGGTGTCTCATGGCCTCAAGGGCCGACTTCCAGGTCTCGGCCTCGGTGCCGGCCTCGATCTCGGTTGGGCCGTTGCGGCTGCCGAAGTTCGGCAGATCAACGGCCACCTGCGGGTCGAGTTTCCAATCCAGGATGCCAACAAGCGTCTTGGTCACGTAGGTGATGATCTGGCTCCCGCCGGGCGCACCGACGACCGCGTAGAGCTTGTTGTCGGCGTCAAACACCAGCGTCGGCGCCATGGAGCTGCGGGGACGCTTGCCCGCCTCCACCCGGTTCGCCACCGGCTTGCACTCCTCCATTGGGGCGAAGTTGAAGTCGGTGAGCTCGTTGTTGAGCAGAAACCCACTCCGCGTCATGATCCGGGCGCCGAAGCCGTCCTCGATCGTGGTGGTCATCGCCAACGCGTTGCCGTCCCGGTCGACAACTGAGATATGGCTGGTGCCCAACTCGATCCCAGCCGAGGGCGCGAAGCGGAACTCCGTCCTCTGATGGGATCAGCGCAAGATCTGTGCCTGATTGTACGGCAACGAAGTACGTAGCAAGAACGCAGGCTCCTGAGTTAACCGAGAGATCTCCGTGACGGCCGCATGCGCCCCGAATCCAAGTTTCTGAGCCATCATTCCAAGGCGAACCAGCAGATGGAGAAGGTTACTACTCTGCGAAGTTACGCCCGTGAGAGAGCAGCGGTGCCCACATAGGTTTGACGAAGAGGTTAGTGCAATACTTTCAAATGGGTACCAGATCGATGCGAGTAGCATCTGGCTTCACATTCAGGGTCAGTCCGCAAGCCCATCTCGGGATGGTTTCTGTTCCGTTCTAGCTAACCGTATAATTGGGCACAGATCTTGCGCTGCCCCCTACTTCGGGAAGGTGCCAGAAGCGGCCATTCCAGTGACGGCGATCGAACAGCATCTCTCGACCCGATGCAGGCCGGCGGTCGGGCAACCACTCGCGGTCTCACCGGCCATTTGCCCGAAGTTGGCATTCGGCCCGTCTTGACCCAATCCGGTCATGGACGTCGCCAGCCAGATGGTCGCCGATGAGTGATGGGAAGCGGTCGATTCAAGTTGCGTCGCTCCGCATCTTGTTCGTCAATGTGTGACGATGCCAATAGAACCTCACCACCATGATTCTCCGATGCGGCTCATTGCCGGTCCGTAAGGCTGAATGCGAGGGAGACAACACCCACCAAGACGAGGCTAACGGCCCAAGTCGCATCAAGATTAAACCAACTCCGCGACACGAATTTGAGCCCCAGGTAGCGGTAGACCAACCACGCGGAGAATCCGCCGGCGACGATCATCGCGACAGAGTGGACGACGGAGACCAGGAGGGCGATGCCGAGATTGGCGTTGATGAGGGCGCCTGCCGCCTCATGACTCCTGTCGAGGTCGGCGGCTCGGCAGAGCCCGAGATAGACCGGCACGAGCATCAATCCCGCGCCATGAGCGACCGCCACGGCGAAGGACCAGAGCCCCAGTTGCGTCGGTCGTATCCGAGCCAGCGCCCGCGGATGGCGACGGGTGACAAACCGGAAGACACCAAACCCGATGACCAGGAGGCTGGCGCCGATCTGGACCTGTCTTTGCCATTCGACGAGGGCGACCAGCAGCGAAAAAGGAAGGATCACCACGAGCATCGCTAGCAGATGGCCGACCATTAGTGGCCCAAGCGCCGCGACGAGGGCTCGCGAACTCCTTTCCATCAGCCCAGCCGAAACGGCGAGCGGCCACCCCATCCCCGGGTTCGCCCCGTGATAGACGCCGCTCACGACGACAGCCAGCCACAGCCCGATAGGGGTCCAATCAACTCCGGTCAAATTCAAACCGACGGATAGCAGAACGAGTCCGTGGAGCAGTCGCCGCCCTCGAGCCGGATCTGATGCGCCCGATATCCGTCGGGGAAGCTCACCCAGTAGTCCTTTGCCAGCGCGAGACCGCCGCTCGGGCTCGCATTGGCCATGACCTGGGCGCCCGGCACGCCGTCAGGATAGAATTGGTTGTCCCACGTCGAGTAGAGCGAGTTGGTCCAGTAGACACGCTTGCCGTCGCGGCTGATCTCGACCATCTGCGGACCCCCTGCATACGCCTTGCCGCTCGGGTGGGGCGTGCGGCGGGCGATGCCGCCGACGCGGACCGAGCCCGCAAGCTTCGGCTTCCTTGGATCGGTGACGTCGTACTGACGCATTTCGCCGGTCCCCCAGCAGGAGACGTACAGGAACCGGTCATCCATGGAGAGGTCGATGTCGGTCACCAGTGGCGGCACTGCGCCAAACCCCTGGAGGAGGGGCGGCAACTGGTCCTTGGGCGCTGCCTCGGGCGGGATCGTGGCCGTTTTCTCGATGTGGAACTGTCCACCTTCGCGCCACCAAGTCCAGATCGAGCCCTCGAGGTTCGTGCTGTCAACCACGACGCCCAGGAAGCCGTACTCGCGGACCGGATCGTGCGCCGGCCGCACCTCAAGCGCCATCTGGTGGTTGGCGCCAAGATCGATCGTCTGGACGTTGCGCCGTGCCCGGAGATCCCAGAAGTGGATCTGATGGCCATACTTGTTCGAGAGCAGATCCTCTGCCACGACCCCGTTTTCGAACTGCGGCGGCAGCCCCCACTCGCTCGTCACCATGTAGTCGCGCGGCAGGTTCCACCAGAAGTCATAGTGCAGGTTCTGGGGTCCGCGATCGATCTCCCAGCGTCCGAGAATGTCAAACGTCTCGCAGTCCATGATGAAGATGCCAGGCGGTCCATCGGTGCCGTCCTTGCCGCCGCCGCCGAGGGTGCTGACGTAGATGCCTTCCGGCCCGCAGTGGACCGTGTGAGGCCGCGAGTAGCCTGTCTTTTTCATGACTTCCTCGGGCTCGATGATCTTATGAATCTTCGCCTTGGTCGGATCGGGCTTCGTATCGACGATATAAATGCGCGAGGAGCGGATCCCGGGGATGATCAGATTGCGCCGCTCGACGAACGCGTGGCCGGTGAGCGGCGACAAGGCCGACGAACAGGCGTTCCAGCCAAAATGGTGGAATTCATCCCCCTTGTGGGGCATCGTCACCGTGTGGACGACTTGACTGAAGGTTGGCGAGCCGGGCTTCACGTCAATCACGGCGAGCGCGTCGGGCTGTGAGAAGTCCGGGCTGAGCAGCAAAGTATAGGCAAAGTTCTCCGGTGCAGCTTCCATCGCAAGCTTCGGCGACGCGTAGAAAGTCGGATCAGGCCTCATCGTCATCGTAGTGCCTCCCTATTTGTGATTACGCACCACCACGGCTCGTACGCTGGACCGCGGTCTCAGCAAGAGATAACCGATGGATTGAGACCGAGCGGTTTTCGAAATTCGCAAGCGACGCTGGCAAGCCCTGATTATGCATCGAGGTTGGCGGTCACCGCACAGGCGCCGTGAAGGCCGACCCAATGACAACAAGCGTAACGAGCCGATGTACTTCTACGCCGACTTGAAGGCGCATCAGCTTGTCGGCAATGGGCCTACCAAGTCACGTTTCCGAAAGGACAGTTTCTGCCAATCAGAGGGTTCTGGTCACTGATGGTGTATAACACCGAACACGTGTTCAGCCCGAATGCTATAAATAGCTTCAGCACATGGAAGCCCTAACCGCCCCGTCCGTCTCGTAGATCCGCTTTCCACCTGCAGCAGCCATTGGCCGGGCGGGCGCCGAACTCCCGCTCTGGGTCGAGCCCGTGCGTAAACTCAAACCAGACTCGCCGCAGCGAACTATTTGTACAAGTTCACACCTCGATACCGGAGATTCCGCAGTCAAACAGGCCTTGCGAGATATAAAATAACTCAAATGAGCAGCCCGTCAGCGTTTTCACAAGGCTCGGTAGTTTGGGAAGTTCAGGCTTGCCAGGTGAAGACCTCCTTACGGTGCGAGACCAGAACTTTCTGGCCTCATTACGGGCCGTTCCGTGACAGCACAACGAATGAGCTGGGAGTGGACGGAGGGCAGGCTTTGAACGACTCACTTCGTCTTTCCGGCTCCTAGAGCGCGTTGACATTCAGGCTTTCGACGGACTCGCAAATCTGATTCAAGCTCCTTTTGGGCGCGGAGGCTTGGGTGAGCGGAGTTCGTCTGATGTTGAAAGATCACCAGTGGGATCGGATGGAGCCGCATTTGCCGGGCAAACGCAT
>NZ_VOSK01000398.1 GCF_009296175.1 Microvirga tunisiensis
CCCAACAGCTCCAGCACCAACCGCTTCAGATCGGCGTTCGACAGGCCATCAAGATCCGGGGCCGGTGACATGCAGGGGATTGAATCAGAATTGTCGCTGCGCCGGAACCCCGACCCGCCAGCTCAGCCCGGACTTTTGCCAATGTTACGTTGCGGATTGGTCTGCACGATCTATCGGAAAGCCCCATTGACTGGGGTGTGTACCGCCGCCAGCAGAAGGTTGTACTCGCGCCGAAGAAGAAGCTTCTAAAGCACCAATCAGAAGCATTGGATGCTGTCGAAGGCGGGCTCAAGGATGCTGACCGTGGCAAGCTGATCATGGCCTGCGGAACCGGTAAAACATTCACCAGTCTGAAGATCGCAGAAAGATTAGCGGGCCAGGGCAAGATCGTTCTCTTCCTCGTCCCATCACTCGCCTTGATGTCCCAGAGTGTGCGCGAGTGGACCAATGATTCCGAAACTTTGTTGCGATCCTTCGCTGTCTGCTCAGACAGTCAGGTTGGCAAGCGTCGGAATGGGGATGATGTTGCTGACTTGGAGATCCATGATCTTGCATTTCCTGCCACGACCGACGCCAAGAAGCTGGTAGACAAGATCGCCCACCCAGCAGACGACCGGATGACCGTGGTCTTCTCGACCTACCAATCCATTCAGGTCATTTCAGATGCCCAGAAAAACCACGGATTGCCCGAGTTCGATCTGATTATCTGCGATGAGGCACATCGCACGACTGGTGCAGTCTTCTCGAATGGCGACGAATCCAACTTTGTGAAAATCCACCGGCAGGACTTCATAAGCGGCAAAAAGCGCCTCTATATGACTGCCACGCCACGTATCTTCGGCGATGCCGTGAAGACGAAAGCGAATGAGGCTTCCGTCGAACTCTGCTCAATGGACGACGCCACCCTGTACGGAGAGGTCCTGTTTCAACGGGGCTTCTCGTGGGCAGTTCAGAATGGGCTTCTGACCGACTACAAGGTGATCGTCCTGGCAGTAGACGAGGAGATGGTGAGCACAGGCGTTCAGAAGCGCCTGACCGACGCAAATAGCGAACTTTTGCTCGACGACGCAACCAAGATCATCGGATGCTATAAGGCGTTAACGAAGGCTGATCTGAAAGCCGATGTGACTTCCGACCCCCATCCTATGAAGCGGGCGATTGCCTTCTGCAAGGACATCCGAAGCTCAAAGCTAATCACGAACGAGTTCAAAGCGGTTGTCGAGGAGTACCTGGACGGCGGCAACGTCATGGATGGCTTCCCAGGTGACACGTACCAACTCGACTGCCAGTTGGAGCACGTCGATGGCACGTTTAATGCCAAAAGCAGAACACTGCTTCTCGACTGGCTAAAGGAGGATTCTGAGGGCGACACCTGCCGCATCCTTAGCAACGCCCGTTGTCTGTCAGAAGGTGTCGATGTCCCAGCACTCGATGCTATAATGTTCTTACATCCTCGAAAGTCCCAGATTGATGTCGTGCAGTCGGTTGGCCGGGTGATGCGGCGTGCCGAAGGCAAGAAGATGGGATACGTCATCCTGCCAGTGGGTATTCCTGCGGGTGTCTCGCCAGAGGAAGCCCTCAACAGTAACGAAAAGTACCGGGTTGTTTGGCAAATCCTGAACGCGCTCCGTGCCCACGACGACCGCTTCGATGCCACCATCAACAAAATGGACCTGGGCGTTGATGTGAGTGGTCATATCGAGATCGTTGCAGTCACAAACCAGCTACCGACGAAGACAACGGCGAAGCGGTCGGGCCTTGGGATTGGACGTGGCAGCGCGTCTGATGATGAAGTGTATGGGGATGACCCAGCAGCAGGTCAGCCGTCGCCTGTCCAAACCGCCTTTGTTTTCGACGAGTTCTCCTCAGGGAATAGCTCATTTTGAGGCAACTTATCGTGGCGAGCAGATTACGAGGGAGGATGTTTTCTACTACGTGTATGGCATTCTTCACTCCGAAGACTACCGTAGTCGGTATGCCGACAATCTGTCCAAGGAGATGCCGCGCATTCCATGCGTGCGTGGGGTTGAGGAGTTCTGGGCCTTCGTAGAGGCGGGCCGCACGCTCGCCGACCTCCACATCAATTACGAAAGCGTCGAGCCCTACACTGTGACCTACAAAGGGGGAGCGTTGTTCATGGAGGATCTCACCGACGCTGATTACCGAGTCGAAAAAATGAAGTTTGGCGGCAAAGGTAAGGACCGGAGTACCGTGATCTACAACAGCAGGATCACCATGACGAACATCCCGCTTGAAGCCTATGATTACGTCGTCAACGGCAAGCCTGCTCTGGAATGGGTTATGGAGCGGCAGGTCGTCAAAACCGACAAGGACAGCGGGATCATCAATGATGCAAACCAGTATGCCATCGAGACCGTTGGCGATCCGGCCTATCCCCTGAGATTATTCCAGCGGATGATCACGGTGAGCCTGGAAACTATGAAGATCGTTCGCTCGCTGCCGCCGCTTGAGATAGCGACTGGACCATCCACACAGGATCGAGTAGCCGCCGAATAGAGTGATCCCCATGCAGGGAAACAGCATGATTACGTCCTCTGGTCCGCGAGGCCGGACCATTCGTGTGTTTCTCGCTGACGGAACCCCGACTGGGATTCTGACAGCCGAGATAATGGCCTCATGGACTGGCAAGGCGATTGTCGCGCCACGATCCCGCCTTCCAGATCTGCTCTCGCGCCCCGAGGTTACGAGAACGGGCGTCTATGTTTTGTCAGGCCCAGATCCCAACGATCCTCTGCGGTCAAAGGTCTATGTCGGCGAGGCAGACAGCGTGAAGGCCCGCCTCGTGCAGCATAATGCGGACGAGGCGAAAGATTTCTTCAACCGAGTTCTGGTGATCGTCTCAAAGGACGAGAACCTCACCAAGGCTCATGCGCGTTTCTTAGAGAGTCGGCTTATCGCTCTCACCCAGGCGGCACGACGTGCCACCCTCGCCAATGGAACGGCTCCCGATTTCACACTTCTTGCGGAAGCAGATACGGCGGATATGGAGTTCTTCGTCGAGCAGATCAGCCTGATCCTCCCAATCCTAGGCTTCGACTTTGCTCAGCCACAGCCGACTATCTCCTCGTCCGCAAAGCCTGAAAGCGGACCGACACCGGTATTTGAGATGAACGCCGTTGGTGTAACAGCGAGAGCCGTCGAGACGGAAAGCGGATTCCTGGTTCTGAAAGGATCTACGGCACGGGCAAAGGGCAACGAATCATGGGACCGGTATCGCGACCTACGTGATCGCCTTCTGGGTGAAGGCCGCCTTATTCCGTCCAGTGACCCGAGCGTGCTCACCTTCGTCGAGGACGTGGCCTTTGCAAGTCCAAGCGCTGCGGCTGCGGTAGTATATGCCGGAAACATGAATGGGCGGATAGCGTGGAAGGTGGAGAGCACCGGTCAAACCTACAAGGACTATCAGGAGGCCCAGATCCAGCAGGTGGCCAATGAATGACCGGGCGATCCTCTCGAAAGCATTCGGGGGCGAGTTTTCCCCTAAATATCCGAATGACGAACCGGCAAGCGTTCTGCTGGAAAGGGTCAGGGCTGAAAGGACCCCGCAAGCAGAAACCGGCGTACGCGAAGCGGCGCTTCTGAAATCTAACAACCAGCGGAAGCGCGGGCATCTGCCTGCAGTTTAGACGCGAGTAGGTCGTTGAGGATCATGAAGCAAGATGTCACTTTTCGTGCTGCGGAACTAATTGAGCGGCGAGATGAGCTTGATGCAAAAATAAGGGAAATCGTTCTATCGCACCCATCTGGCTCGCCAGACTGCACCTTCATCGTCGTCAGAGTTCCGTCTTGTTTGGGCATCTCGGCTACCTTCTTGTGTATGGCGCGGCTCTCGGCCCTTGATGAGGCTTGCGAGTAAATGCGGGGCTTCATACGTTTTGAATCAAAGTTCTGCCAACAACAGGCTGATAAACTAAAAGAAAAGAGAAGAGACGATGCAGGCGTTAGGGGGTTTGGCGATCCTGATTGGTATCGCGTTGATCTACAAGCTTTACACCTTCCTTTCTGAGAACCCTGCTGTTGCTGTCGTTCTTGGCCTTGGGGTGGTCGCCCTCGTTTGGGCTTTAATCAAGGGCGCGGAGAAGCAAAAGCAGGAAGAGAATGAAAGCGCAAGAAGGAAGCACGAAAAGCTACTTTCTGTCACGCGGAGCGTTGCAGAAACGCATAAAAAGACGTTGTACATCCGGGAAAAGCAGACGGTTTATAAGGACGCGTATGGGGACTATAAATTCGACAGGTGGAACTCTGAGAAGAAGTACTTTATCAAGGAAAAAGTCTTCCCTGCGCTACTTGAAAGCGGTATCGAGCCGTTTAGTCTTGATGAAGATAGCTCTGTTTGGCTGGAATTAGAACGGGTTATTGACGCCACTGTTAGTGAATTTAGCTCCACACAGGTCGATCTCGTCGATTTTGATAACATATCGACTGGACAGGAATACGAAATAGTTTGCCAAGAAATTCTGGAAAATCTTGGATGGGCCGTGAATAACACTCCGACATCAGGTGATCAGGGGGCAGATCTCATTGCTGAGAAGGAAGGTTGCAGGTTAGCTATTCAATGCAAGTTCTATAGTAGCAGCGTTGGAAACAAGGCAGTTCAAGAGGTCGTTGCTGCAACAAGTTTCTATGTGGCAGATTTTGGTGTAGTAGTAAGCAACAACACCTTCACAAAGTCGGCAAGGCAGCTTGCAGTGTCGAATGGTGTCATTCTGATTCATCACGATGATCTTGAGAGCCTGGACGAGCTTGTTTCTAAGGCTGCGTAGCTATGCCTCCCGGTCGCTGCGCCTGTCTCGTATGACCATCGACCGAAGTCGTTCGGTGACAGTCTTTGAGACCTCGCGCTCTGACATCCGTTTTGTCAAATTTGACAAAACCCTCTCCGTTCCTGTTCCAAAAACCCTCTCGAACTCGGACCTCGCAAGCCCTTATTTTCCGGTCGTCCATGAAGCTGTTTCGGGCGTGGCGGAATACATCGGGCTTTACCTATCGGGTAACAGAC
>NZ_VOSK01000039.1 GCF_009296175.1 Microvirga tunisiensis
CGTCATCAGCACGATGGCGGCCGCGCCGTCATTGATGCCCGAGGCATTGCCGGCGGTGACCGTGCCTTCCTTCGAGAAGGCAGGGCGCAGCTTGGCGAGAGACTCGATGGTGGTGCCGGCGCGGATGTACTCATCCTGGTCCACCACGATGTCGCCCTTGCGGGATGCGATCGTCACAGGCGCGATCTCGTCCTTGAAGCGGCCTTCCTTCTGCGCCGCCTCGGCCTTGTTCTGGGAGGCGGTCGCGAACTGGTCCTGCTCCTCGCGGGTGAGCTGCCAGCGCTGGGCCACGTTCTCGGCGGTGTTGCCCATGTGGTAGCCGTTGAAGGCGTCCATCAGGCCGTCCTTCAGCATGGTGTCCATGAGCTTGAAGTCGCCCATCTTGGTGCCGGAGCGCATATGCGCCGCGTGCGGGGCGAGCGACATGGATTCCTGGCCGCCCGCCACGATGATGCTGGCATCGCCGTTGGCGATCTGCTGCATGCCGATGGCCACCGTGCGCAGGCCCGAGCCGCAGAGCTGGTTGAGGCCCCAGGCGGTCTTTTCCTGCGGTACGCCCGCGGCCATGGCCGCCTGACGGGCCGGGTTCTGTCCCTGGGCCGCGGTAAGGATCTGACCGAGGATCACCTCGTCCACTTCCGAGCCGTCGACCTTGGCGCGCTCGAGAGCCGCCTTGATGGCGATGGCGCCCAGCTCATGGGCCGGGGTGTTGGCGAAGGCTCCGTTGAACGAGCCGACGGCGGTCCGTGCCGCGCCGACGATGACGATGCTGTCTCGAGCCATGCCTCTCTCCTGTGCTGATGATTTGATGCTGGAATGAATGTAGGGCTGACCCGATCAAATCCCCAGAGGCTGGGATGTCAAGGATCGGATCGCGCAACTCTGCCCCGAGACGCCTTAGACTTTTGGCGCTTTGATCGTTCGGCATAAGACTTATAATCATTGAGGACTGGCATCCCGACGGATCGGGATGAAGGATGCCGGGCATGGTGGATTTCCCGGGAGCGTATCGGGCAAAATGGCGACGGACAAGAAACCGACGGTCATCAAGAAATATGCCAACCGCCGCCTCTACCATACGGGCACTTCCACCTACGTGACGCTGGAAGATCTGGCCGGCATGGTGCGCAAGGGTGAGGATTTCGTGGTCTATGACGCGAAGTCGGGCGAGGAGATCACCCGCTCGGTCCTGGCTCAGATCATCTTCGAGCAGGAAAACAAGGAGGGGCCGAACCTCCTTCCCGTCACCGTGCTCCGCCAGCTGATCCGCTTCTACGGCGACAGCATGCAGGCCGTGGTGCCGAGCTATCTCGAATTCTCCATGAACAATCTGTCCCAGGAGCAGCAGAAGCTCCGGGACCAGATGGCGCAGGCCTTCGGTCCGGGAGCCTTCCAGGCCATGGAGGAGCAGGTGCGCAAGAATATGGGCTTCTTCACGGAGGCCATGCGCATGTTCTCGCCCTTCCCACAATCGGCCCCGGGCGCGCCTGAGACGAAGCCGGCTGTGAAGGGTGAGGAAACGAACGACCTCGACAGTCTGAAGCAGCAGATGGCCGACATGCAGGCCAAGCTCGACAAGCTCGCGAGCAAGTAGCTCTGCGAGGTAGCTCTGCGAGGAGCACGATGCGCCAGTTGAAAGGTGAGCATTGGGTGGATCCCAAAAGTGCCTTCCACTTTTGGGTCCGATGCTCTAGCCGCGCGCCTCCTTCAGCATTTGATGCAGGGTCGAAGACTGCAGCACCGCCTCAGGCTCGCCGAACAATGCGCCCTGGAGATAATCCACGCCCCAGCCCGCCAGCAGACGGGCTGTGACCTCGTCGTCCACCCATTCCGCCGCTGTGGCGATGCCGAGGTGCTGGGCCCTGTCGACCAGGGTTCTGACAGTGAGGCGATCGTCGGTCGAACGCTTGAGGGGCTGGATGAAGACGCCGTCGATCTTGAGAAGATCGACGGGCAGCATCCGCAACTGGCCCGGCGAAACATAACCTGCTCCGAAGCCGGTGAGCGCGAGCCCGATGCCCAGGGCCTTCATGGCATGGAGACGGCCCAGGATTTTCCGGCACTCGGCCAGGGCAGCCTCGGGAACCTCGATGACGAGCCGCGACTCGATGCCGGGGCGGGCACCGAGATGCGCCGCCAGCATGGGCAGCCATTCGGGATCCTGCAGGGTTTTGGCTGAGACCGGCAGCGCCAGGCGCGCGCCGGGATGATCTTTCAGGTGATCGGCCGCCAGTTCCAGCATGCGACCGTCGACGAGAAGGGCGAGGTTCGCCTCCTTCAGCCGCGGCACCGGGCCGAGCGGGATCGGGCCGCCTTCGGGGCTCGAGAGGGAGGCACGGGCCTGCATCAGGGCCGGGGCTCGGCTGTGAGCCTCCACCATCGGCTGGCAGGCGAGGATCAGGCTGCGGCTGTTGAGGGCGGCGATCCAATCGAACGGCGCCTGCTCGGCAGCCGGCGACGGAGCTTTCGGGCGCGCATCGTAAAGCTTGCTGGCTTCCCCACGCTCCAGTCCTGAGGCCAAAGCCTGCTCGGCGAAGCGCAACAACTTGGTGGCCTTGAAGGTGTGATCCGGCGCGCAGGCCGCTCCCAGATGAAGAGAGGCTGCGGCTGGGTGATCCTTCATGAGCCCGATGAGACGCTTCGTGGCGCTCGGAGCATCCGCGGCCGGGCAGCAGGTCAGGTTCAGGGCGAAGCGGTGAGGGCCGAGAACGGTGAAGAGATCGTGGCGGCGCATCATCGGGCGCAGCTTGCGGGCGATCTCCGCCATGGTGCCGGCCTCGTCATCGTCGAGTGCGCCGACGATCAGCGTGCAGGTCTGGGATATCCTCAGAGCCTCATTGATGCCGTTCTGGATACTGCACAGTAGCTCCGAGCGCTGTTTCAGCACCGCAGGCAGCAGATCCCTTGCGCCCGAAACCGCGTCGAGACGCAGCTGACCGCGCGCAAAGGCCGGACGTCCCTCAACATCCGGCTGCCAACGGCCCGCATCCTCGACCATCACCACCCGGTCCGGTTCGAACCGCAGGGCATACCGGGTCTCGTAAGCACGACCTGAACCCTCGGCTGTACCGATGGCATCCTGACGCGACAGACCGCAGCCGGGCTCGACAAGGTGCGAGAAGGCTTGGCCGGTCTTCGGCAGGTCTCTCGACGGCAGGCCGAGCGCCTCGGCGGCGCCGGGACCCCAGGACAGGGTGTCGGATACCATGTCCCAGGCATAGATGACGCCTATGGCGAGGGAGCGAGAGGTCGGGGAGGCTTGGCGTTGGCGCGGCGACCGGGATACGCCCTTGAATAGTCCCGTCCGGCCCTGCCGCTTCGTCGCCATCACACTCACCCTCGAATACGCACGGATCGGGGACGGCTGAAGGCATTTCTTCGCAAGCCTGACCGAAATCCCTGAAAACCAAGGGATGCAGGATCGGCCTTCAGGCTTAATGAAGGGTAAAATGCGATGGAAAATCAGAGCGCTTGGGGATTATGGGCATAAAAAAACCGGCGCTCGAGGCGCCGGTTCGGATCGTCGCATGCCGCGTAGGATTACGCGTCGGTCTTCACCTTCAGAACCTGACGGCCACGGTACATGCCGGTCTTCAGGTCAACGTGGTGAGGACGGCGCAGCTCGCCGGAATCCTTGTCCTCGATGTAGGTCGGGGCCTTCAAGGCATCGGCGGAGCGACGCATTCCGCGCCGCGAAGGCGACGTTTTTCTTTTTGGAACGGCCATATCTCGTCTCCGGTTAAAATAGCGGAGCGCCCGCTCAACCGGGGAACGCTCACATCTCAAACTTGATGAGGTTGCGCCTCATACAAGGTCTTTGGGCAAATATCTAGCCCTTTGACGTAATCCTAGGGTTTTCATTGCCGCAGGGAGGCTCTCAAGACTTCAGGCAATCACTGAAAGGGGCAGCTCTCTCCATACGCACCTGCAGCTGTCCCGCCAAGGCCCGGTGGCCGGGCCGCGGGCGAGCCGGATTGCGGACCAGGGGGTTGGGCAGGGCCCGCGCCAGAAGGGCTGCCTCCTGACGGGTCAAATTCTTGGCCGACTTGCGGAAATACTTCCGGGCCGCCGCCTCGGCCCCGAAGACGCCGTCGCCCCATTCGGCGACGTTGAGATAGACCTCCATCATCTGGCGCTTCGACCAGATCAGGTCGAGATAGAGCGCGACCGGGATCTCGAGGCCCTTGCGGACATAGGAGCGGCTTGGCCACAGGAAGAGGTTTTTCGCCGCCTGCATGGGGATGGTCGAGGCTCCCCGGGACGGGCCGTCCTCATCGGCGGCCTCGACCACATCCCAGAGGGCATCCCAGTCGACGCCGTTGTGCTCGCAGAAGCGGCTGTCCTCGGCGGTCATGACGGCGAGCGGCAGGTTGGGAGAAATCTCGTCGAGCCTGACGAAATCCCGCTCCACGGGCTGCAGGGTGAGCCAGCGGCCGAGCATCAGGGTGGAGACCGGCGGCACGGCCCAGTACAAAAGGCCTAGCCAAAAGACCGCACCGACCCATAAGAGAACGAGACCAAGGCCGATCTGAATGAGGCGGCGGAAAAAGCGGGCGGCCGTCATCGGCTCCCGCGGCCGTCCCGACCGCAGCATCCATTTTGGCCCCAATCGCTCATCAGCATTTCCCTCGGACGGAGCGGCGGCTCCATCCGAATTCAGGCTCGTCATGGCGCCATCCACCAGTACTTTCACAACGCGGCTCTCTGACGCCGCGAGGGTTGTCGAAGCAAGTCTCGAAGCCTTGCTATCAGACAAAGCCGCTCCGGGCGAGATTGCCCGGCCGCCCCGCCTCATGGCCGCTATGCGTCATGCAGTCCTGGGAGGTGGCAAGCGCCTGCGTCCGTTCCTGGCCATCGAGGCAGCCCGCCTCTTCGGAGTGGAAGGGCAGGGGCCCCTGCGGGCAGGCTGCGCCGTCGAGCTCCTGCATTGCTATTCCCTGGCGCATGACGATCTGCCGTCGATGGACGACGACGATCTGCGCCGGGGGCGTCCCACCGTGCACAAGGCCTATGACGAGGCCACGGCCATTCTCGTGGGAGACGCGCTCCAGACGCTCGCCTTCGAGGTTCTCGCCGATCCGGCGACTGCGGCCGATCCTGCCATCCGGTCCGATCTCGTGCTCGGCCTCGCCCGCGCCTCGGGCCTTGGCGGCATGGTCGGGGGGCAGCTGCTCGACCTGACAGCGGAGGGGCGTTACGGGGCCGTGAACATGGGTGAAGCCGACGTCCGCCTGCTCCAGATGATGAAGACCGGCGCGATCCTCACCTTCTCGGTCGAGGCAGGGGCACTTTTGGGGCAGGCCGATGCAGCAGCGCGCCGGACGCTGGTCGAATACGGACGCGCGCTCGGCGCAGCCTTCCAGGTTGCGGACGACATCCTCGACCGGGAAGCTTCCCCGGAAGCGCTCGGCAAGCGCACGGGCAAGGATCAGGAGAAGGGCAAAGCGACCCTTGTCGACCTGCTCGGGATGGACGGCGCCCGCCACGAGTGCCGGCAACTCGTGGCGAGGGCGGAAAGCGCTCTCGATGGCTTCGGGCCGGAGGCGCAGATCCTGCGCGAGGCGGTCCGCTTCGTCGTGGAGCGGCAGGTTTAGATCCGGCGCGTCAGTGCCATCGGCGCCACCGCACCCGTGTGCTTCCGTGTCAAGCCGTCGGTACCCAGAACGTCAGCTTGACGTGACCGGGGCGGCGGTTGTGCGGAAGCGAGCCTGCAGGCTTGCCGCCGTTGGCGAGGATCACCTTTCGCGAGGCCTCGTTGTCGTCGTCGCAAGTGATCAGCACTCGCGAGAAACCTTCCGACCGGCAGACCGGCAGGATCATGCGAGCGCTTGGGTGGCGTAGCCCCGTCTCTGCTTCCAGGGCACGATGGTGTAGCCGATATGCCCGTAGATGGCGGTCGGCATATCTTCCGTTCCCCTCTGAAAGCGAAAGCCGATGCGACCGCAGAACTCGCCGTCGCTGATCCAGAAATCGTGCGCTGGCAGACGCGCCACCTCACGCCCGTCCGGCAGCCGGACCATGGGGCTGTTGTAGAGGTCGTGGAGAAAGCGCTTAGGGTCGCGCCGGAACTGCAGAAGCTGCTCGCGGCTGACATCCTGGTCCGTGTTGGGCGACCAGCCCTGTTCGAGGGCGCGGGCGTAAAAAGGAAGCCAGTCCAGGCTGGGGCGGATGAGGGTGATATCAGTCATGGATCGCCAAAACTGACATTGAGTCAGGCCAAGAGCAACAGGCTTACACGGTCACCTGGGTGCCGACTTCCACCACGCGCCCGGTCGGGATCTGGAAGAAGTCCGTGGCGTCGCTCGCGGATTTCGCCAAGCCGATGAACAGCTTGTCCTGCCAGAGCGGCATGCCCGACTGGCTGGCGGGACGGATCGAGCGGCGCGACAGGAAGAACGATGTCGCCATGATGTCGAACTTGAAGCCCTGCTTGCGCAGGATCGCGAGGCCGCGTGGGATGTTGGGCGTCTCCATGTAGCCGTAGCTCAGGCGGATGCGCCAGAACGAATCGCCCACATGCTCGATGGCGACACGGTCCTCGTCCTCCACACGGGGAACGTCCTCGCTGTTGACGGTGAGGATCACGTTCTTCTCGTGCAGCACCTTGTTGTGCTTGAGGTTGTGCAGGAGAGCCGCCGGCGCCGTGTCCGGATCGCTCGTCAGGAAGACGGCGGTGCCCTTCACCCGGTGCGGGGGGCTCTTCTCCAGCATCTGGACCAATTCGAGGAAAGGCACGTCGATCTTGCGGGTCTTCTCGAACAGGATCCTGGTTCCCTTCACCCAGGTCCACATGAGCACGAAGAAGACGCCGGCGATGACCAGCGGGACATAGCCGCCGTCGAGAAGCTTCACCAGATTCGAGGACAGGAAGGTGAGGTCGATCAGCAGCAGCGGAATCATGATGAGCCCGGTCTTCAGCGGCCCCCAGCCCCAGCTCCGGCTCATGACCAGGCAGGCGAGCAGGGTCGTGACGACCATGGTGCCGAACACCGCGATGCCATAGGCGCTGGCCAGGCTGCTGGAGGAGCCGAAGAGCAGCACCAGGCTGACCACGGCGGCCAGCAGCAGCCAGTTCACGCGCGGCAGGTAGATCTGTCCCTGGTGCGTCTCCGAGGTGAATCGCACTTCGAGGCGCGGCAGGATGCCGAGCTGCACCGCCTGCCGGGTCAGGGAATAGGCGCCGGTGATCACGGCCTGGCTTGCCACGATGGTCGCCAGGGTGGCGAGGATCACCAGGGGGAGAAGCAGCCAGGGCGGGGCCAGCAGGAAGAAGGGGTTGGTGATGGACTCGGGGTTGGACAGAACAAGGGCGCCCTGGCCGAGATAGTTCAGGGCAAGCGCCGGAAACACCACCGTGCCCCAGGCCACGCGGATCGGGTTGCGGCCGAAATGGCCGAGGTCGGCATAGAGGGCCTCGGCGCCCGTCACGGCAAGGCAGACGCTGCCGAGGATCGCAAAGGCCGTTCCCGGATGGGTGACCAGGAAGGACACGCCATAATAGGGGTTGAACGCGAGCAGAACCTCCCAATCGTCGGCGATATGGAGGAGGCCGAGGCCTGCCATGGTGATGAACCACAGGAGTGTGAGCGGGCCGAAGAAGGCTGCGACCTTGCCTGTGCCGCGGCTCTGTACGGCGAAAAGGGCGATCAGGATCGCCAGCGCGCCGGGAAGGACATAGCTCTCGAAGGAGGGCGCGACGAGCTTCAGGCCTTCCAGGGCCGAGAGCACCGAGATGGCCGGCGTGATGGCGGCATCGCCATAGAAGAGGGCCGCTCCCGCCATGCCCATCATGAGCACCGGGAGGCTTCGCCGCCCAAGCGCACGTTGCGCCAAGGCCACCAGGGTCAGCGAGCCGCCTTCTCCCTTGTTGTCGGCCCGCAGCAGCAGGAACACGTATTTGACGGACACCGTGAGGATCAGCGCCCACAGCAGGAGCGACAGGATGCTGATCACCAGTTCTCGGGTCAGGGGGACGGGAGTACCATGGTGACCGCCGGTCGCGGCCATCACGGTCTCCCGCATGGCGTAAAGCGGGCTGGTGCCGATATCGCCGTAGACGACGCCGATGGCGCCAAGGGTCAGGGTCCAGAAGCTCGCCTTGAAATGGCTGTCCGGTAAGGTGGCCTCAGGGGCTGCGGAATCTGCATGTCCCGAGGCAACGGCGTGCTGTTCTGCCATGTGTGCTTTTCTTTGCGGACGTGCCCGCGGACGGCTTTTGTTGAATCACTCTGCAAACGACGAAGGGCGGCCCCTTCTCCAAAGAGCGCAGCAGCCGTCAATGCCGGCGCGGCGGCTCTCTAGCACATCGCGCCTTAGCTTAAAACGGAATTTCGCGGGAGGTTCCATGGCCACGCTTGCTGCCTCATTCGGCAGCATCGCGCCCGAGCTGGCCGTAATTCTTCTCGATGTAGTCGAGGACGATCTTCTGGAAGTCCTGGGCAAGCGTCGGGCCGCGCAAAGTCATGGCCTTGCGGCCATCGATGAACACCGGAGCCGCCGGCTGCTCGCCCGTTCCGGGCAGCGAGATGCCGATATTCGCATGCTTCGACTCGCCGGGCCCGTTCACGATGCAGCCCATCACGGCCACGTTCAGATTCTCGACGCCCGGATAGGTCCGGCGCCACTCGGGCATGGAGGTGGAGATCCAATTCTGGATGTCCCGCGCCAACTCCTGGAACACGGAGGATGTGGTCCGCCCGCAGCCGGGGCAGGCGGCGACGAGAGGCACGAAGGTGCGAAAGCCCATGGTCTGGAGCAGTTCCTGGGCGGTCTTGACCTCCAGGGTCCGGTCACCGCCGGGCTCAGGGGTCAGGGAATAGCGGATCGTGTCGCCGATCCCCTGCTGGAGCAGGATACCCATGGCGGCGGAGGAGGCCACGATGCCCTTCGTGCCCATGCCGGCCTCGGTGAGGCCGAGATGGATGGCATAGTCGGACCGGCGGGCGAGATCCTGGTAGACGGCGATCAGGTCCTGCACGGCCGAAACCTTCGCCGAGAGGATGATCCGGTCGCGGCCCAGACCGATCTCCTCCGCGCGGGCGGCGGACAACAGGGCCGACTGGATCATGGCCTCGCGGGTCACCCAGCGCATGTCGCGGGGATTCGCGGAGGTCGCGTTCTCGTTCATCAGGTGCGTCAGCAGCTCCTGGTCGAGAGAACCCCAGTTGGCGCCGATGCGCACGGCCTTGCCGTGCCGAATCGCCTGCTCAACGATGGCCCCGAACTGCCGGTCCTTCTTTTCCTTGAAGCCCACATTGCCGGGATTGATGCGGTACTTGGCCAGCGCCTCGGCGCAGGCCGGGTGATCGGCGAGAAGCTGATGGCCGATATAGTGGAAGTCGCCGACGAGCGGCACGGTCACGCCAAGCCGGTCGAGCCTCTCGCGGATCTTGGGCACAGCGGCGGCGGCCTCGTCGCGGTCGACGGTGATGCGCACGATCTCCGAGCCCGCCCGGGCAAGCGCGGCGACCTGGGCCACGGTCGCGTCCACATCGGCCGTATCGGTGTTGGTCATCGACTGGACCACGATCGGCGCGCCGCCGCCGACCATGACGGACCCGACGCGCACGACCACCGTGCGGTGGCGCTGAGCGGGGCCGGCGAGGCTCTCAGGGGCGGGAGCGGTCTCAGAAGGCGAGGTGAAGGACATGCTGCAATCCACGGCGGCAGCTCCGGGCTGCCGTCGTTTAGCTGATGCCAAAAGCCTTCTTCGTCAAGCGCGGCTTAATGGAACCGGGGTCAGCCTCAGTGAACGTCCTGGCAACCGGCGCAGTGTCCCGTGATCTCCAGAATCTTCGTGCGAGGCTGGTAACCCTGCTCCTGCAGGACCTTGAGCACGGTATCGGCCACAAGCGGTGACGTGATCTCATTCACATCTCCGCATCCTTCGCAGATCAGATAGGCCGTAGTCCTGCGATCATGGGAGGTGCTGGAACTGGCGATATAGGCATTCCGGCTCGCAAGCCGATGCACCAGACCGTGCTCGATGAGGAAGTCCAGGGCGCGATAGACGGTGATGGGTGCCATGCGCCGTCCCTGTGAGCCGAGCAGGTCCACCAGATCGTAGGCACCGAGCGGCTTGTCGGAGGCATGGAGCACTTCGAGCACACGGCGGCGGATGGGGGTCAGCCGCACCCCCTTGGCCAGGCAGAGGGCCTCCGACTGGACAATGGCCCGTTCCGTCTTTTCAGAGGCTCTGGGAGAGCGGATCGGGGCACCCTCATGGGTCAAGCTGTGCTGAAGAGATGGTGTATGAGCCATCGGATCACTCCTTGTTTCGGCTGCTGACGCTGTTACGCCCCCATCGTCCTCGCGCCCGGCGAGTGCAGCGCGAATCCACCTCATATATGTATGTTATAACGCTACATAATTGAAGAGGGAAATTTGCAAAGGTCTGCGTAAAATTGCTGCAGATTTGCAGAGGAGAAGCGTTCAAGGTCGCCTGAAGCGCCAGACACTGGATTTCTTGATGTCCGCATCCTCGAGCGTCCGGGTTACCGGCACTTCGTAGGCGGCAAGGTTCTCCAGCCGATCCTTGGGAAGATAGCTGCGGCCCGGATCGCCGATCAGGACCGTGGCGCCTCTCTGGCTCAGGCCCAACAACCACTCGACGACCCGGTCGGCAAGATCGCGCTCGTAGCAGATATCGCCCGCCAGTACCGTATCCCAGCCCTGATCCTGCCCGACGATGTCGGCCTGGAGCGGATTGATCGAAACGCCATTGGCCTTGGCATTGAGGCTCATGGCCGCGATGGCGAACGAATCGATGTCGCTGGCGGTCACCTCGGCGGCGCCTGCCTTCATGGCCGCAATGGCGACGAGGCCGGAGCCCGAGGCGAAATCCAGCACGCGCCGCCCGCGCACGGTTTCCGGTCGATCGAGGATGTAGCGGGCCAACGCCTGCCCGCCCGCCCAGGCAAAGGCCCAGAAGGGAGGCGGCAGACCAATCTCGCCCAGTTCCTCTTCGGTCTTCTGCCAGAGTTCCGTCGCTTCGTCGGCCACGTGCAGGGAGATCTCGGGCGTATGGGGCACGGGACGAAGCCTGGTCTCGGATTGGATGAAGGCGACGGGATCGGGAATCATGAGGCCAGGATGGAGCGGTAAAGCTGTTTGACGCTTTCGATCACATGCCGTTCCGTAAATCCGGCAAGAACGCGGGCGCGGGCAGCCTCGCCCATGCGGGCCACTTCCTCCGGCCGGCGGGACAAGGCCACGAGCACCTCGGCCAGGCTCGCCGCATCGTTGGCAGGAACGAGACGCCCCTCGATGCCCTCCCGCACCAAAGTGCGGCAGCCGGGGACGTCCGTAGTGACGATGGCGCGGCCGCAGGCGGCGGCTTCTAGAAGCGTTCGCGGCAGACCCTCGCCACCGCGCGAGGGCAGGCAGGCGACATGATGCTCGCGCCAGACGGCGGCGACGTCCCGTGTCGCCCCATACCAGGAGATCCCCGGCTCGGCGCTCCAGGTTTTCAGGGTCTCTTCCGGAATTGCCTTCGGGTTCGAGGGATCGGGGGCGCCGTAGAGGGACAGCTCGATGTCGGCACTTTGGGCTCTTGCGGCGCGGACCGCCTCCACCGCCACGTCGATGCCCTTGGACCAGAGCATGCGTGCCACCACCGCGACCCTAAGCGGTGGCTGGTCGGGCAGGGGAGCGGGTTTGAGAAGATCCGGATCGACACCGGCTCCACCGAGAATGGTGACACGGTCGCTCGCGGGATCGAGGCCGAGGAGCTTGGGATCGTCCGTGTTCTCGAACAGGTAGCGGGTCCGGCCGGTCTCCGGGCCGCGTACGAGCAGGCGCACGGCGCGCTGCGAGAGGCGCGCAATCATGTCCGTACGGGCCCCCAGGAAGCCTGAACCGGTCAGCGCATAGACACGGCGTCCGACGCCCGCCATGGCGGCCGCGAAGCCCCCGACCAGGATGCCCTTGAGGGCGATGCAATGGACGAGATCGGCCTTCTCGGCCTTCAGGATCGCAGCTAGCTGCCCGGCGGCATAGCCCGCCGCCATGGGGTTCAGGCTGCGCCGCTCGGCTTCGAGCGGGATCACTTTGGCGCCCGTGGCCTCGATCACATCCCGGTGCGAGCGCACCCGGGTCACGACCGTGACTTGAAGCCCGAGCTCGCGCGCGGCCCTGGCCATGGGCAGGAAATGGGAGGCGAAGAACCAGTCTTCGGTGATGACGAAAACGAGTTTGCGGCCTTGGACGTCAGGCAGAGACAAGGAAGACAAGGGATGATCCGGTTGAAACGGTTGCGCCCTTCTACCCTCCACGGAGGGCAAAAGGGAACTCCCTCGATCAGGGCCCGTTGCCGTCATCTTGAAACATGGGAGACAACAGACATGCCGGATTGGCTGCCGACCTTCCTGGCGACGATTGCGGGCATCCTCTCGACCTCGAGCTTCGTTCCCCAGGTGGTCAAGGCTTGGCGGGAGCGGGACACGAGAGCCATCTCGAAGCACATGTACATGGTCACGGTCACGGCCTTCGTCCTGTGGTCGGCCTATGGGTTCCTGATCGGCAGTTGGCCCATGATGATCTTCAACGTCCTGAGCCTGATCCTGAGCGCCACCATTCTGGTCTTCAAGCTCCGGAACGACCGGCGCAAATCACACGGAGCGAGGTCGCACAGGGAACCCGGACTGGCGCGGCCCGGTTGACGTCTTGCTCTTCAACCAAGGCTTCCCATGCCGGAATCGAACGCCACCACAGAGAATGTCGTCGACCCTCGCGACGCCGCCGAGACAGCGGGGCTGCTCTATGTCTCCGACGAGGAGCCAGGCATCCGACGCGGGAAATCCGGCACGGGCTTCACCTATACCAAGCCGGACGGCAAGAAGGTCGAGGACAAGGCGACCCTCGAGCGCATCAGGTCCCTCGCGATCCCGCCCGCCTATACGGATGTGTGGATCTGCGCCAGGGCCAACGGCCACATTCAGGCGACGGGCCGCGACGCCAAGGGCCGCAAGCAGTATCGCTACCATCCGGGCTTCCGCGAGGTCCGAGAGAGCACGAAATACGAGCACATGCTCGAATTCGCCAAGGGCCTGCCGGCGATCCGCAAGACCATCGACGAGCACATGAGTCTTCGCGGGCTGCCGCGCGAAAAGGTGCTGGCGACGGTGGTGCATCTCCTCGAAAACACGCTCATCCGCGTCGGCAATTCCGATTATGTCAGGCAGAACAAGAGCTATGGCCTCACCACCCTGCGCGATCCGCATGTGAAGGTGGAAGGCAGCGCGTTGCGCTTCCAGTTCAAGGGCAAGAGCGGCAAGACCTGGCGCCTGCAGGTCAAGGATCGGCGCGTCGCCAAGATCGTGAAGGCCTGCCAGGACCTGCCGGGGCAGGATCTGTTCCAATATCTCGACGAGAACGGCGAGCAGCAATCGATCACCTCGGCCGATGTGAATGCCTACCTGAAGGAGATCACGGGAAGCGAGATCACGGCGAAGGATTTTCGGACCTGGGCCGGCACGGTGCTGGCGGCACTCGCGCTTGCCGAGTTCGAGGAGTTCGACAGCGATGCCAAGGCCAAGAAGAACATTCGGGCCGCCATCGAGAAGGTCTCAGCGCGGCTCGGCAACACGCCGACCATCTGCCGCAAATGCTACGTTCATCCTGAAGTGTTCGCCTCCTATCTCGACGGAGGCCTGCTTCTGGACATCAAGGAAGAGATCGAGACGGAGTTGCGCGAGGATCTCTCCAGTCTCAAGCCCGAAGAGGCAGCCGTTCTGGCATTGTTGGAGCAGCGCCTCTCCAGAGAAGTCGAGAAGCCGGCGGAGAAGAAGCCCGCAAAGCAGCGTCGTGCATCGTCGGGCAAGAAGGAGGGCAAGGCCCAGCCCGAGATGCGGGCTTGAATCCCGATGGGCGGCAGGCGGGATTCGAGCAGTCCGACGGCTTGACCTTAGGCCTCTCCCATGGTCCATCGCACCCGCGCTGAACGAGCCGAGGATGCGATGAGACGTCCGCCGACATTAGCTGCCTTTGCGGCCCTGCTGGCTTTCACCGCGGCCAGCGGCACTGCGCCCGTCAATGCGCAAGATTCTCAACCTCGAAGCTGGCCCGAGGTGAAGTGCGCTCGCTATAAGAAAGCGTGGTCGGACGCCCTTGCACATCGGGGCACGAAGGGTCTGAGTCAGGAGTTCATCGAGCGTCACGAGGCTTTCCTGGCCTCGGACTGCACGACGAGGGGGGATGTCTGCCCCCGCTCCGCGGAGGAGCTCGACCTCGCCAACATGATGGTGGTCGCCGCCATGAATGCCGGAACGGCGAGTACTTTCCCTCCCTTCTCCTGCCGCAAGTGACGGGAAAATATACTTTCTGCCAGGGATCGAGACGTCCTGTCAGCCGTTCGAACATTTTCCTGTCTTGCCCGTTAGGGCTTCGCCACCTTCATTTCAGCGAGGCTCCTCCATGCGCATTCATCATCTCAATTGCGGCTGCATGTGTCCTGTCGGGGGAAAGCTTTGGGATGGTGTCAGCCGTGGCCTAACGGGGCAATTGATCTGCCACTGCCTGCTTGTCGAGACGGACAGCAGCGGCCTTGTTCTCGTCGATACGGGCTTCGGCTCCAGGGATGTGGAGGATCCCTACGGGCGGATCAGCCCGCTCTTTATCCATACGAACCGGATCCAGCTCGAGCATCGCTATACGGCGCTGGAACAGGTGAAGAGCCTCGGCTTCTCGCCCCGCGACGTGCGCCACATCGTGCTGACCCATCTCGATTTCGACCATGCCGGCGGCCTCGAGGACTTTCCGGACGCGTCCGTTCATGTCCTGCGTGCGGAGCTCGAGGAGGCCGAGGTGAGACACGGCTTCATCCATTGCCGCCGCTACAGCCCTAAGCAATGGGACGAGGTGCGGGACTGGCGTTTCTACGACCCTACCGGGGAGCGCTGGTTCGGCTTCGGCGCGGTGCGCGATCTCGATGGATTGCCGCCTGAGATCCTGATGATCCCGCTGCCCGGCCATACCATGGGACATGCCGGCATTGCCATTGATACGCCGGACGGATGGCTGCTCAACGCAGGCGATGCCTATTTCTATCGGTATGAGATGGACGAAGATTCGTCCTGCACGCCGGGGCTACTCGCCTATCAGCGCATGATGGAGGAGGACCGGCCGCTGCGCCTCCACAACCAGGAGCGGCTGCGAATTCTGGCCAACGATGGTCGCAGCAACGTCAAGATCTTCTGCAGTCATGACCCGATCGAGCTCGAAGCCCTGCAGCGCCTCAGCACGGGATGGCGGCCGGTTTCTGGGGAATATAGTCCAAATCTGCGGGTTCATTGAGCCACTGACCTCTGGTCCCTGCCTGCCGACGCCCTAAAAGCAGCTAGGTTGATGAGGGGAAGCGGAAATGGAATTCGATGCCCTGATGCTCTCGCGCATCCAGTTTGCGTTCACGATCGCCTTCCACATCATCTTTCCGGCTTTCACCATCGGTCTTGCCAGCTGGCTCGCGGCCCTGGAGTTCAACTGGCTCCGCACGGGCAACCCGCTCTACCGCAACCTCTTCCGCTTCTGGGTGAAGGTATTCGCGGTCTCCTTCGGTCTGGGGGTCGTTTCCGGTATCGTCATGAGCTACCAGTTCGGAACGAACTGGTCACGCTACTCCGAGTTCACCGGCAACGTGCTCGGCCCCGTCATCGCCTACGAGGTCATCACGGCCTTCTTCCTCGAGGCGGCCTTCCTCGGCATCATGCTCTTCGGCTGGGAAAAGGTCGGTGACCGCCTGCATTTCTTCGCCACCTGCATGGTGGCCTTGGGCACGCTGATTTCCGCTTTCTGGATTCTCTCCGCCAATTCCTGGATGCAGACGCCGGACGGCTTCGCCATCGAGAACGGCAAGGCGGTGCCGGTCGATTGGTTCAAGGTCGTCTTCAATCCGTCCTTCCCGCTGCGCTATGCGCATATGGTGATGGGCTGCTATCTGACGACGGCATTCGCGGTAGCCGGCATGTCCGCCTGGATGCTGCTTCGGCATCCGCACGATGCGCCGGCGGCGAAGCTCGCGGGCTCGCGGCGCTCCATGTCCATGGCTTTGTGGTTCGCCACCATCTTCGTGCCGGTCCAGATCGTCATCGGCGATCTTCACGGCCTCGGCGTGCTCAAATACCAGCCGACCAAGCTCGCCGCCATCGAGGGCAACTGGGATCGGATGGCGAACATGCCGCTTCGCCTCTTCGCCCTTCCCGACGAAGTGGCGGAGACGAACCATTACGAGATCGCCATTCCGAAGATCGGCAGCTGGGTTCTCACGCACGCTTTCGACGGCGTCGTGCCCGGCCTGAAGGAGGTCCCGCCGGACGAGCGCCCGCCGGTCTGGCCGGTCTTCTTCTCCTTCCGCATCATGGTCGGAATCGGCTTCGCGATGCTCGGCATCGGGCTGTGGAGCCTTTATCTGCGCTGGAAGGGGACGCTCTTCACCAACAGGCTGTTCCTGACGGCCGCCATGATCATGACGCCGTCGGGCTTCGGCGCCGTTCTCTTCGGCTGGTTCACCGCCGAGATCGGCCGCCAGCCCTACGTGGTCTATGGCCATCTGCGCACGGCCGATGCCGTGTCTCCCATTGCGGCCGGAGCGGTGACCGCATCGCTCCTGATCTTCATCGTTGTCTATGCCTTCGTGTTCGGCTTCGGCTCCTATTATCTCGCCAAGCTCCTGCGGCGCGGGCCCGATCCGGTCGAGGACATTCGCGGAGACGATCTCGGCAAGAAGCCGAAGCGTCCGTTCTCCGTGCCGGACGAGGCGATTGAGGGCAGGCCCGGTCACAGGGCGCTACCAGCGCGATAGGAGGCTAGAAGATCATGTTCGGCTTCGGAATGGAATATGAGGGACTGGCCTTCTGGCTTCCGGTGATCTGGGCCGGGCTGATCGCCGTGGCGGTTGCCATGTACGTGATCGCCGATGGCTTCGATCTCGGCGTCGGCATCCTCTTCAAGGCGGCCGGCAGCGACAACTGGCGCGACCGGATGATGTTTTCGGTCGCGCCGATCTGGGACGGCAACGAGACCTGGCTCATCCTCGGCGGCGGCGGCCTCTTCGCCGTCTTTCACATCGCCTATGCGGTGCTCATGCCGGCCTTGTACCTGCCGATCATCCTCATGCTCGTCGCGCTCATCTTCCGCGGCGTCGCTTTCGAGTTCCGCTTCAAGGCGGATCGTTCGAAATTCTTGTGGGACAACGCCTTCTTCTTCGGTTCGCTGGTGGCGACCTTCTTCCAGGGCATGGTGCTCGGCACCTTCGTGCAGGGCTTCGCCACCGATGGTCGCCAGTTCACCGGCGGCACCTTCGATTTCTTGACCCCGTTCAGCGTGCTCACCGGCATCAGTCTGATCTTCGGCTACGGGCTGCTCGGCGCGACCTGGTGCGTGATGAAGACCACGGGCGAACTGGAGATCTGGGCGCGCCGCATGGCAGTGCGTTTTCTCCTCGCTACCATCGTCGCCATGGCCATCGTGTCGGTGTGGGTGCCGTTCTTGGAGAGGCAGATCGAAACGCGCTGGTTCTCCTGGCCCAACATCGCGTTTCTCGCGCCGATCCCTCTGGTGACGGCCTATGTGGCCTACAGGCTCTTCCGCGACCTGGAGGAGGGGCGGCATTACCGACCGTTTTTCCTGGCAATTGCCCTGTTCCTGCTCGGCTATCTCGGCCTGGGCATCAGCCTCTTTCCATACATTGTACCTCCCAACCTCACGATCTGGGATACGGCGAATACCGTCAATTCCCAGCTCTTCGCGCTGGTGGGCTTCGCGATCGTGCTGCCGATCACCTTCGCCTACACGGCCTATTCCTATTACGTCTTCCGCGGCAAGGTGGCTGACGAGATCTCGGGCGGCGGCTACGGATATCACTGATGCAAGCTGAAACACATCGTCCGCCGGAACGACGCTCGAAACGCCTGCTCTGGTTCGTGTTCCTGTATATCGCGAGCCTCGCGGTCTTCGCGGGGCTCGTCTATGGCCTGAGAGGAATCATCCCTCACTAGCGCATCGTGCGGACCCGAAGGCCCGCGTCAGCGAAAAGTGGATCCGGTTCTCCGTCCGATGCTCTAGCGGTACGTGCCAATAAAACCCTTGTCGGTCACCACGACCCAGCGGGCGCCGCGGCGCTCGATGCCTTCGATGCGGCCGACCCCGGGAAGAATGCCGCCGGGCATGACCTCGTAGAGGCGGCGGTTGCGGTTCTCGACGAGAGCCGCACCGTTATAGACTTCGCGCAGCACCCATCCGTCGACAGGTTCGCTTTTCACCGGCGTGGGAACGGAGGTCTCCTCGCGCTTCGCAGCCTCGGCAGCCGGAGGTGCTGCAGGAACGGGAGGGATCGCAGGCTTCGTGCTCAGCCCCGCCAGAGTGGTCAGGATCTGACTCTCCATCCGGTCGAGCCGGCCCTCGAGAGCGGAGAACTTCTTGCCCGGTTCCTGCAGGCTGATGGTGAGGCGTTCCAGCTTCTCTGTCAGCTTCGCCCGTTCGGAGACCGAAGAGGTGGACGCGGTGTGCTCGACGTCCTTGAACGCCACCACGGTTTCTCGGAGGGCATCGAGGTCGGTGCTCAGCCGCGCGAGGATCTCCCGGCTGCGGGCCGTCTCGGCCTCCAGACGATGGATGGCATCCTTGTTGGCCAGTGTCCCGATGTAGGAAGCGGACCAGCCGGCTCCCACGAAGAGCAGGGCCATGGCGGCCTGGCTCAGGAACTTGCCGGGAAAGGCCCGGCTACCGGTTGCAATGCGCTCATCCGTTGATACTTCAGGGAAGGGCGCCGGCTTCAGGCCAAGCTTCGCGGTCTTGATCGCCTCCTCCAGCGCTGCGCTGGCCGTAGGGTCGATCCGGACGGCGGTTTTGGACGATGCGCCATCCTGCTTCGCGGCTTCGGTGCGATCCGGAGAACCTATGTTGATGTCCATATTCCGACCTCATTTTCAGGTCAGAGACCATTAACCCTGAAAGTTTACCAAAGCATTATCTTCAGAGTTAAGTGATTACATTGCATGTCCTCTCCAGATAGAGGAGATGTAACATTGCGCACGGACATTCAGAACTTTTTATTGACATAGTTACACATAATAGGGTTTCAAAAGGTGGCGTAACGGAAAGCGACCACCTTAGGGGCATCTCAATACCCATAAGAGTGCTGAGCAACACGGCCTTCCAGGCCTAACTATAACGAGATACTCTTGTGGGGCCACGACCCCGACATCGCAGCCATCGCCAGATAGAAAACATTGTGGTAGATTATATCCTTGCACAATGGCTCTACACCACGACGGCGCCGGGTGACTGGTCGGCCTATGGAAAGAAGATATGAAGCAGGCATCGAGAAATCGGGAAGAAAGCACAGAGGTCCAAGACGCTCTGAAGTCCTGCCTTCCCTCTTTTACCGGGGTTGCCGTATTCTCTGCGGTGGTCAACCTTCTGGCTCTCACGGGCTCCATCTACATGCTCCAGGTCTATGACCGCGTGCTGTCGAGCCGGAGCATCCCGACCTTGATTGGTCTCTCCCTGATTACCCTTGCGGCGTTTGCGCTCTCCGGCGGTCTCGACATGCTGCGCGGCCGGATGTTGGCGCGCATCGGCGCCCGCTTCGACGAGTTGCTCTCGCACCGGGTCTTCGATCTGGTGGCCACGATGCCGCTCAAGGGCGCCAAGCAGGCGGAGAGCATGCAGCCGATCCGCGATCTCGATACGATCCGCGGCTTTCTTTCGAGCCTGGGCCCCACGGCTCTGTTCGACATGCCGTTCATGCCGATCTTCCTCATCGGCTGCTTCCTGATCCATCCCGGCATCGGCGTGATGTCGGTGGTCGGCGGCGTGGTGATCATTATCCTGACCCTCTATACGGACGCCAAGAGCAAGGCTCCCTCCTACGAGGTGACCAAGAGTGGCGCCGAGCGTCATGCCATGGCCGAGACCAGCCGCCGCAATGCGGAGACCATCCGCGCGAACGGCATGCTGGGCTTCCTGGCCAAGCGCTATGACGAGGTGCATGTCCGTCACGTCAATGACGGTTTGGTCGCCAGCGAGTCCTCGGCCGGCATCAGCGCCTTCGCCAAGGTCTTCCGCATGGTGCTCCAGTCGGCGATCCTGGGCCTCGGCGCCTATTACGTGATCCAGGGGCAGATGTCGGGCGGCCTGATGATCGCCGGCTCGATCCTGATGTCCCGTGCGCTCGCTCCGATCGAAATCGCGGTCGCCCACTGGAAGGGCTTCACGGCCTCCCGTCAGGCTTATCGCCGCCTCCAGCACATCATGAACCTCGTGCCGGCTCAGGGCCAGCGCATGCCGCTGCCCGCGCCGAAGGCCGCCCTGTCGGTGGAAGAGGTCTATGTCGGTGCTCCCGGCGCCTCGCTGCCGATCGTCCAGGCTGCTTCGCTCCAGCTTCAGGCTGGCCAGGGCCTCGGCCTCATCGGCCCCAGCGCCTCAGGCAAGTCGACTCTTGCCCGCGCCCTCGTCGGCGTGTGGCCGACCCTGCGCGGCGAAATCCGCCTCGATGGCGCGGCCCTCGACCAGTGGGAGCCGGATTCGCTCGGCCGCCACGTCGGCTACCTGCCACAGGATGTGGAGCTGTTTGAAGGCACCATTGCCGAGAACATCTCCCGCTTCCAGCCTAACGCCAAGCCGGAGGACGTGATCGCCGCAGCGCAGACGGCGGGCGCGCATGAGCTCGTCCTCAACCTGCCCGACGGCTACGATACCCGGATCGGCGAAGGTGGTGCCTCCCTGTCGGGCGGTCAGCGCCAGCGCGTGGCTCTTGCCCGCGCTCTCTACGGCAACCCATTCCTGGTCGTTCTCGACGAGCCGAATGCCAGCCTCGACGGCGCCGGCGACGAGGCCCTGAACGAAGCCATCCTGGCGGTGCGCAAGCGCGGCGGCGTCGTCGTCGTCATCACGCACCGTCCGGCCGCTCTCGGTCAAGTCGATCACGTCGCCATCATGGAAGAGGGCCGGATCAAGGCCGTGGGACCGCGCGACGAGGTTCTGCAGTCCGTCATGAAACGCAATGCGACGCCGGCACCTGTACCGGTGCGGCCGCAGCAGGCTCCGGCAGCTCAGGCTGCGAACCTGCGAGAGGTTGGTTAAATGTTGGTCATTCAAGCTCCCCAAAGCAAACCCTCCGTCCACCAGCGGATCCTGCGCCAGTCGACCATCGGCGGCGTGGCCATGATCGCCCTCTTCGGCGGGACGATCGGTCTCTGGGCGGCCACGTCGACTCTGTCCGGCGCCGTCGTCGCCGGCGGTCAGTTTGTGGTCGATACCAGCGTCAAGAAGATCCAGCACTCGACCGGCGGCATCGTCGGCGAGCTGAAGGTAAAGGAAGGCGATCGCGTTTCGCAGGGCGATCTCCTGGTCCGCCTGGACGAGACAGTGACCCGCGCCAACATGCAGGTCGTCTCCAAGCAGCTCGACGAGTATGTCGGCCGCCAGGCTCGCCTGGAGGCGGAGCGCGACGGCGCGTCCGAGGTCAAGACTCCTGAGGAATTCGCCGGCCGACTCAACGAGCCGGCTGTGACGAAGATCATGTCCTCGGAACGCACGTTGTTCACGGCGCGCCGCGCCTCCCGCGACGCGCAGAAGGACCAGCTCCGGAAGCGCATCGCCCAGTCCCAGGATGAAATCGTGGGGTTGAGGGCTCAGCAGCAGGCCAAGGCCCGCGAGGCCGAGCTGATCGTGGCGGAGCTGAAGGGCGTCCGCGACCTCTATGATCGGAACCTGGTTCCGATCACGCGGTTGAACGCGCTCGAGCGCGACGCTGCGAGCATCGAGGGGCAGCGCGGTCAGCTCATCGCAGCCGTCGCCCAGGCCGAGAGCCGCATTGCCGAGACCCAGTTCCAGATCATCCAGATCGACGAGCAGATGCGCGCCGAGGCGATGCAGGAGCTGCGCGAGATCCAGGGCAAGATCGCGGAATACACCGAGCGGCGCGTGGCGGCCGACGATCAGCTGAAGCGCATCGACATCCGTGCTCCCAGCGACGGCTATGTCCACCAGCTGAACGTTCACACGATCGGCGGCGTAATCTCCCCGGCCGAGCCGGTGATGAACATCGTTCCGGTGAACGACAAGCTCGAGCTCGAGGCCAAGGTTCTGCCCAATGAGATCGATCAGGTGAAGTTCGGTCAGAAGGCAACCGTGAAGGTCCATGCCTCCAATGCGCGCATGATCCCGGATCTGCACGGCTCCGTGAGCCGGATCTCGGCGGACGTGTCGCGGGATCAGCAGACCGGCGCGACCTTCTACACAATCCGGATCGAGCTGCCGCAGGACGAGATCAAAAAGCTGGAAAACCTGCACCTGATCGCAGGCATGCAGGCCGAGGTGTTCGTCGAGGTGAACCAGCGCACCCCGTTCGAATATTTCTTCAAGCCGATGCAGGAGCAGATCGCCCGCGCGTTCCGCGAGCACTAAGCTTTCCTCTGGCGATTGTTCAGGAAACCGCGGCCGATGCTGACTGCACCGGCCGCAGTTTTCGTTTGAATCCTCCCGTGAGCCTCGCTGAGGAGCCGGTGAAGCCTGGAAAGTTCCGCACGCAAGCCCATAAACAGGGCGAAGGCTGCGTTCTCCCGCAGCCCTCCATCGAAGGCAAAGTCTGGAGCCGCTCCGCAAGGTCAGCTCGCCTGCCGTGATGAAAGTGTCGGTTTTCTTGAGGAACTTAGCGTTTTGAGGATCATCGTCCGCTTTGGCGGTATCGCAATGCTCGTGGCGGCCATCGTCATCCTGGCCGTGCTGCCCTTTGCTACATCCTTCGTGGAGCAATGGACGCGCCGTGATGTCGAGCTGCGATCGCGTCTCGTGTTCAACTCCGTCCGGGACCAGGTCAGTGGCCTCCTGGCCCGCAACGACGCTCAGCAGGCCGGGATCCTGTTCGAGCGCATCGCCTCGGACGAGCGCGTGCTCGCCATCGGCTATTGCGACGGGCAGGAACTCCGCTTCCCCACCAGCAACATGCCGCCGTCCTTTTCCTGCGCCGAGGCATCCCGGTCCGATTCGGAAAGCTTTTCGGTCGTCAGGAACCAGGATCACAATGTCCTGGTCAGCTCCTTCCCCTTGAATGCAGGAGGTCGGCCGGGACATCTCGTGGTCCTGCACGACCTGAGCTATGCCGACCAGCGCGGCGGGGAGGCGAGGAACTATCTCTTCCTCGCCTTGGCAGGTGTTGCCTTCGGGGCTGCGGCCCTCGCGGCCATGATCGCGGCCATCATCATGCGCCGGTGGCTCTCATCCATCCGGCAGGCTCTCGAGAGCGCCCGCACCGGCAATGCCAATCCGCCGGTGGAGGAGAACATCATCCCGTTGGGTCAGGAAATCCGCGATGTCCTCCAGGAACTCGAAGCCTCGCGCCGGACCATCGATGCGGCGCATACGGATTGGAGCCCGGAGACCCTGAGGGCCGCATTGTCCAATGAGCTGTCGGGCTCGGAGGTCATCGTGGTCTCGAACCGCGAGCCCTACATTCATAACCGCACCAACGGTGGCGAGATTTCCCTGCAGATTCCGGCAAGCGGCCTCGTTTCGGCCCTCGAGCCCGTGGTGCGCGCCTGCGGCGGCACCTGGGTCGCCCATGGCAGCGGCACGGCGGACCGAGACACGGTCGACGCCAATGACCGCGTGCCCGTGCCTCCGAATCACCCCTCCTACACCCTGCGCCGCGTCTGGCTCTCGGAAGAGGAGCAGGATGGATATTATTACGGTGCCGCCAACGAGGGCCTCTGGCCCCTGTGCCATATCGCCTTCGTGCGGCCGATCTTCCGGGAGACGGATTGGCAGTTCTACCGGTCCGTCAACGAGAAGTTCGCCGACGCGATCGTGGCCGAGGCCAAGCGCGAGGACCCGATCATCCTCGTGCAGGATTACCATTTCGCGCTCCTGCCGCGCATGATCCGCGACCGGCTCCCCCGGGCGACTATCGTCACCTTTTGGCATATCCCGTGGCCGAATGCCGAGACCTTCGGGATCTGCCCCTGGCGGGAAGAGATCATCGACGGGCTGCTGGGCTCCTCCATCCTCGGCTTCCACACTCAGGCGCACTGCAACAATTTCCTGGACTCGGTCGATTCCTACGTGGAAAGCCGCATCGACCGGGAGAAGGATTCGGTGTTCTTCGGCGGCGAGGAGACCCTGATCCGTCCTTATCCGATCTCCATCGAATGGCCGCCCACCGCCATGGAAGGCCAGAGGCCCGTGGAGGAGTGCCGCAGGATCGTGCGCGAGCGTCTCGGGCTGTCGCCGGACATGCGCATCGGCGTCGGCATCGAGCGTTTCGATTACACGAAGGGCATTCTTGACCGGATGCAGGCCATCGACGCGCTGATCGGCGAGCATCCTGAATGGAGAGGGAACTTCACCTTCGTTCAGGTGGCTGCCCCAACGCGCAGCAAGCTCGCCAATTACCGCCTCCTTCAGGAGGAGGCCGAGGCTCTGGCGCGCGACATCAACGAAAAATATGGTGGTGACGGCTACGAGCCCATCAGGCTCCTCATCCGTCATCACGAGCCCGATGAAGTTTTCGAGCTCTTCCGTGCCGCGGATCTCTGCATCGTGTCGAGCCTGCACGACGGCATGAATCTCGTCGCCAAGGAATTCGTGGCAGCACGGGACGACGAGCAGGGCGTGCTCATTCTCTCGGCTTTCGCGGGCGCGTCCCGTGAGTTGTCCGAGGCGCTGATCGTCAATCCCTACAATGCCCATGCCATGGGCGAGGCCATCAACCGCGCGCTGACCATGCCGCAGAACGAGCAACGCGAGCGGATGCGGCTGATGCGCGATCAGGTCAAGGAGCGCAACGTCTATCGCTGGGCGGGCCAGATGCTGCTGGCCGCCTCCCGCCTGCGCAAGCAGCAGAGGATCAGACGATTGATCGCCAGGGGCCGGAGGCTTGCACCGGCCAATGCGTGAAGCTCCTGCAGGACAAGGTCCGATGCCTGACGTGAACGAGGATTATGCTCTCTTTCTCGATTTCGACGGAACCCTCGTCGATATCGTCGAGCGCCCCGATGCGGTTGCCGTGGACGCGGCCTTGCCCGATGTCCTCACAACGCTGCAGAGGCGGCTCGGCGGTGCGCTCGCGATCATCAGCGGCCGTCCCGTCGACTTCCTCGACGGACGCCTCGTGCCCCATGTGTTCGATATGGCGGGACTGCATGGGCTCGAGCATCGCATTGCCGGGCGGCTCTCGATGTGCGATCCCGACGAGCACCCGGCCCTGCGCGAGATGGTCGACCGGCTGAGCCGGATCGTTGCCGCCAAGGAAGGCATCCTGATCGAGGACAAGGGCTGCTCGGTTGCCATTCACTGGCGCCTCGCCCCCCATGAGAAGGATTTCGCTCTCGCGACCGCTCAGGCTGCCGTCGAAGCGCTGGGCCCGGATTACCGTGTTCAACACGGAAAAGCTGTGGCAGAAATCCTTCCCTCGGCGGCGGGGAAGGGCAAAGTGATCGAGAGATTTCTCCACGAATCTCCTTATAAGGGACGGCGGCCGATCTTCGTCGGCGACGACCTGACCGACGAGAACGGCTTCAGGACCGTGAATGCACATGGCGGTCTGTCGGTGCGTATCGGTGCGGGAGACACCATTGCCAAGATTCGCCTTGGAACGCCTGCGGATTTGCGACATTGCCTGTCCACGTGGGCTTTCGAAGGAACTCTGCCTTTTAAAGGGGATGATTGCTGATATGAGTTCGCTAGATCTTGCCGTTATCGGCAATTGCACGATCTCGGCCCTGGTGGATCGCCGCGCGCAGCTCGTCTGGAGTTGCTTCCCTCGCTTCGACGGCGATCCGGTCTTTTCCGCTCTGCTCGACAGCCCCGAGGGCCAGACCGATGCGGAGCAGAAGGGCATCTTCGCCATCGACATGGTCGGCATGGTCAGCTGCGAGCAGACCTATCTCGAGAACACGGCGGTTCTCGTCTCGCGGATGACGGATTCCTTCGGCAACATTCTCGAAACTACCGATTTTGCGCCGCGCTTCAAGCATTACGACCGCACCTTCCGCCCGCCGATGCTGATCCGCCGGGTGTATCCGGTGAAGGGCCGTCCGCGCATCCGCGTGAGGCTGCGGCCCCATTACGATTGGGGCGGCTGCCCGCCGAACCTGACCCGCGGCAGCAATCACCTGCGCTTCGTCGGCCCGGCCTATTCACTGAGGCTCACCACCGACGCTTCCGTGTCCTACGTGCAGGACGAGCGGCCCTTCGTGGTGGACCGGCCCCTGTCGTTCTTCTTCGGCGAGGACGAGCCGCTTCGGTCAGAGACCGATTCCACGGCCCGGGCCTTTCTCGATAGCACGGTCGATTTCTGGCGCGACTGGGTGCGGTCACTCTCCATTCCCTTCGATTGGCAGGAGGCGGTGATCCGCGCCGCCATCACACTCAAGCTGTGCAACTACGAGGAAACGGGCGCTATCGTGGCGGCGCTCACCACCTCGGTGCCGGAAGCGCCGCACACGAAGCGCAACTGGGATTACCGCTACTGCTGGCTACGTGACGCCTATTTCGTCATCCAGGCCCTCAATCGGCTCGGCACCACCAAGACGATGGAGGAATACCTCACCTACATCACCAACATCGTCGACGATATGGAGGCCATTCCCGATCAGAAGGACATGCCGCCGCTCTTCAGCATCACGCGCTCGCCCGATCTGGAGGAGCGGGAGGCGACGGCGCTCGCCGGCTATCGCGGCATGGGCCCCGTGCGTGTCGGCAACGCGGCCTATACGCAGATCCAGAACGATGCCTATGGCAGCGTCGTCCTGGCCTCCGTGCACGCCTTCCTGGACAAGCGCCTGATCCGCACCGGCAACAGGGCCTTGTTCTCCCATCTGGAAAAGCTGGGGCACAGGGCCATCGAGGTCTTCGATCAGCCCGATGCCGGTCCCTGGGAGCTGCGCACCAAGGCGGCCGTTCATACCTTTCCGAGCGTGATGTGCTGGGCGGCCTGCGACCGGCTCGTCAAGATCGCCGAAGCCATGGGACGTGAAGACCGGGCCGCGTTCTGGCGCGAGAATGCCGACCACATGCACAGGGTCATCAACGAGCGCGCCTACAATCCGGAGACAGGCACCTTCGCGTCCTCCTTCGACGGCGCGGATCTCGACGCGACGCTCCTGCTGCTGGCCGAGCTCGATTTCGTGAAGCCGGACGACCCGCGCTTCATCGCGACCGTGGAAGCCGTGGGCGCGAAGCTACGGCGCGGCGACCTTCTGCTGCGTTATGATGTGGAGGACGATTTCGGCCTCATGCATACGGCTTTCATGATCTGCGGCTTCTGGTACGTGGATGCCTTGAACGTCATCGGGCGCAAGGACGAGGCGAAGGAACTGTTCGAGCACATTCTGAGTTTGCGCAATTCCTTCGGGCTTTTCTCCGAGGATGCGGACTACACGACCGGGGAGCTGTGGGGCAACTTCCCCCAGACCTATTCCATGGTCGGTCTCATCAACTCTGCGGTACGCCTGAGCCGGAGCTGGGAAGAGGCGGTCTGATCATTTGGTCATTGGCTTGAAGCGCGAGGCGGAAAGGACGCTAGGTTTCGATGTTCGCATTTCCTGTTCTGCTCGGGGATATCGGCGGGACCAACGCCCGCTTCGCCGTGTTGCCCGCGCCCGGAGCGCCCGTTCAGCTGCTGCCGCGGACCCTGACGGCGCAGACGCCCGATCCGGTCGGAGCAATCAGGATCGCGCTCGAGGCCTATGAGGGACCTGCACCTCGTTCCGCTATCGTGGCGGTAGCAACGCGGGTAGACGCGCCCGCAATCCGCCTCACCAACGCCCACTGGGTGATCGATGCCGAAGCCATCGGCAAGGCGCTGGATCTTGAGCGCGTTACCCTCGTCAACGACTACACGCCCGTGGCCGCCTCGGTGGATGTGCTCGACGCGGTGCAGGGCGACCTCGCCCCCATCGGAGCCTTCCCGCCGCCCAGGCCCGGCCCGCGCGTGGTGCTGGGCCCCGGCACCGGGCTCGGCGCGGGAGCGCTGATGCCCGTGGAGGACCGCTTCGCTATCCTGGCGACGGAGGCCGGCCACATGGAGTTCGGCCCCACGACCGACGAGGAAACCGCGATCTGGCCGCACCTGGAGCGGGTCGGCGGTCGGGTTTCGGGAGAAGTGGTGCTGTCCGGTCCCGGCCTATTCCGCATCGCCAAGGCGCTGGCCGCCCATCGCTGCGTCGACTGTCCCTACACGATGCCCAACGACGTTCTGGCGGCGGCCCGCGAGGGCGATGCGATGGCGGCGGATGCGCTTTCCCTCTTCGCGCGCTTCCTCGGGCGCTTCGCCGGCGACCTGGCTCTGACCTTCGAGGCCTCTGGCGGCGTCTTCATCGCCGGCGGCATTGCGCCCCGCATGATCGACATCCTGCAGGCCGGCGATTTCCGGGGGGCGTTCGACCACAAGGCGCCGCATGACGCCTGGGCGAGGAAGGTGCCGGTTTACGCCATCGTCAATCCGGAGCCGGCCCTGCAGGGACTTGCCGCCATCGTGTCGAATCCGCAGCGTTTCGTCTTCCAATCTCAGGGGTGGCAGGCTACCTGACGGGTCCTGGCTAAACCCTGATTGACGGAACATGAGAACAGACAATATCGCCCTTGCGCCCCTCGCCCCCGGAGCGAGCCTGTCGCTGACGGTCCAGCGCTTCGGTCCGGAAGGCGCGCGCCCGCGCATTTATATCCAGGCCTCGCTCCATGCCGACGAGATCCCCGGCATGATCGCGGCGCATCACCTGCGCGAGCGCCTGACCAAGCTTGAGGCCGAGGGCCGCATCAAGGGCGAGATCATCCTCGTGCCCTCCGCCAATCCCATCGGACTCGCGCAAAGGGTGATGGGAGACCATATCGGCCGCTTCCACCTAGCCGACGGGGTCAATTTCAACCGCGGCTATCCCCACCTCGTGCCGAAGGTCGCCGAGCGCATCGAAGGCGAGCTCGCGAACGACGGTGAGGCGAATGTCCGTCTGATCCGCGAGGCCCTGCGGGCCGAGCTCGAAGCCTGGCAACCGTCGAACGCGGCCGAGGTCATGAAGAAGGCCCTGCTGGGTCTGGCCCAGGAGGCCGACGTCGTGCTGGACATGCACTGCGACTCGGAGGCCGTGGTGCATCTCTACACCCACACCCGTTCGGCCGAGGAATTCGCCCCGCTCTCGGCGCTCATCGGCTCTCACGCCTATCTCATCGCCGATGTATCGGGCGACGAGCCTTTCGACGAAGCCTGCAGCCGTCCTTGGGCGGAGCTGGCCGACCGGTTCCCGGATCGTCCGATCCCGTTCGGCTGCCATTCGACGACGCTCGAGTTCCGGGGCGAGCGGGATGTGGATCATGAGACGGGGAAGGCCGATGCTGCCGCCATGGTCGACTACATGGTCCTACGCGGTGCCATTGCCGGCGAGGCTCCCCAGGTGCCCGAGCCTCTCTGCCGGGCGACCCCCCTGGCCGCCTCCGAGCCGGTCCAGGCTCCGGCCTACGGCATCCTGGTGTTCAAAGCCGACGTGGGAGCAAAGGTGAAGGAGGGCGAGGTGATCGCCGAGGTGATCGATCCGCTTACTGGCGCCGTGGTTCTCGCCAAGGCTCCCTCCGACGGCGTGATGTTCGCCCGGGTCGCCGTGCGTTTCGTCACGCAGGGGATGCGGATCGCCAAGGTCGCCGGCACGACCGCCAAGCGGACGGGCAAGCTGCTCGGGGCGTAGAAGCTGGCAGAGCCTGACGTATGCTCACCTCTTTCGTCATCACCGGCCTTGTGCCGGTGATCCCGATCGATGACGCGCGGGCACTTCCAGTCGGGATGGCCGGGACAAGCCCGGCCATGACGTGAGGGAGGAATGACTGTCCGGACTTTTTGGCAGGCCCGCGGTCCGAGCGCAAAAAGAAAGGCCGCCCCGAGAGGCGGCCTTTCCATTGTCGGTTCCACGGCCCGTTAGAGCCGGCCATTTTGTGCGTTACGCACCGATCTCGGCAGAGGCCAAGATCCAGGTCACGGCAACCGGGGACCGTAGGGTATGACAATGAGACACTGGATCACCTCCTTTCGCTGTTGACGGGAAACCCCCATATGGGTTGAGAAGAGCCCAACGGAAGGGCGGGGCGCTGCGGCGTTCTGTCCCCCACCTTCGTTCCCAGAGAAATTTTAAACCGCCATGACCGATCTTCCGGCCCCCGTGGGTCGCCGCCGAACCTTTGCGATCATCTCCCACCCGGACGCGGGCAAGACCACGCTCACCGAAAAGCTCCTGCTCTTCGGGGGCGCGATCCAGCTCGCCGGCGAGGTGAAGGCCAAGAAGAACCGCGTCTCCACCCGGTCCGACTGGATGGGCATCGAGAAGGAGCGCGGCATCTCGGTCGTGACCTCGGTCATGACCTTCGAGTACGGCGGCTGCGTCTTCAACCTGCTCGACACGCCGGGCCACGAGGACTTCTCGGAGGACACCTACCGGACGCTGACCGCCGTCGATTCGGCCATCATGGTGATCGACGCCGCGAAGGGCATCGAGGCGCGCACCCGCAAGCTCTTCGAGGTCTGCCGGATGCGCGACATCCCGATCGTGACCTTCATCAACAAGATGGACCGCGAGGCACGCAATCCCTTCGACCTGCTCGACGAGATCGAGAAGACGCTGGCTCTCGATACGTCTCCCGTCACTTGGCCGATCAGCCAGGGCAGGAGCTTTGCCGGCACCTTCGACCTTCGCCGCAACATGGTCCGGCGCATCGATACGGACGAGGAGCCGACGCAGGTCTCAGGCCCCGACGATCCGAAGCTCCTGAGCCTGCTGCCGCCGGAAGAGGCCGATGCCTGGCAGGAAGAGGTGTCCCTTGCCCAGGAAGCCTGCAAGCCCTTCGACCTTCAGGCTTTCCGCGAGGGTCACCTCACGCCCGTGTTCTTCGGCTCCGCTTTGCGCAATTTCGGCGTGCGCGATCTCATCGACGCGCTCGCCTCCTACGCGCCGCCGCCGCGCGGCCAGGAGGCCGACAAGCGCCTTGTCGAGGCGGGCGAGAGCCGCATGACCGGCTTCGTGTTCAAGATCCAGGCCAACATGGATCCGAACCACCGCGACCGCATCGCCTTCATGCGGATCTGTTCGGGCAAGCTCCAGCGCGGCATGAAGGTGAAGCTCGTGCGCACGGGCAAGCCCATGAGTCTGAACTCGCCGCAATTCTTCTTCGCGCAGGACCGCGCCATCGCGGACGAGGCCTGGGCCGGCGACGTGGTCGGCATCCCGAACCACGGCACCCTGCGCATCGGCGATACGCTCACGGAAGGCGAGGACATCATCTTCCGCGGCGTGCCGAGTTTCGCGCCGGAAATCCTGCGCCGCATCAAGCTGCAGGACGCGATGAAGGCCAAGAAGCTGCGCGAGGCGCTGCAGCAGATGGCGGAAGAGGGTGTCGTGCAGCTCTTCGTGCCGCAGGACGGCTCCGGCGCCATCGTCGGCGTGGTCGGCGCGCTGCAGCTCGATGTGCTCAAGGAACGCCTGGGGGCCGAATACGGCCTGCCGATCGACTACGAGCCGACGCGCTTCTCCATCTGCCGCTGGATCACGGCGGACGATCCGAGGGAGCTCGACAAGTTCGTCGAGAGCCACCTGTCGTCCATGGCGCGGGATCTCGACGATGCGCCCGTGTTCATGGCGCCGAACACGTTCAATCTTCAGTACGAGGTCGATCGTTACAAGGCGATCCAGTTCTCGGACGTGAAGGATTATCAGAAGAAGGCGGCTTAGAGCATCGGAGCCAAAGAATGCCTGCCGGGCGACGCTGGCCCGGTTCATGTTCCGGGCCGATGGGGCGCTGCAAATCGTCTCGACCTTGAGCGGCGGGCAATTGCTGCGGACCGGGCTCGCCTGCGTGCTGGGCGGGCCGAGGCCCCCCGGTCTCCTGATCCTCGACTAGCCGACGAACCATCTCGACATCGATTCCATCGAAGTGGTCGAGGCTGGGTTGAGGGCCTATGACGGGGCCCTGCTGATCGTCAGCCACGATGAGACCTTCCTGGAAGCCATCGGGGGTCTCAAGCAGGCTGGATCTCGCAGATGCGCAGATCTGATCGGGCCCTTTGCTGCCGGCCTCGGCTCAGGCCGCCAGCTTGCGCTCGGCGTAACGCTCCTGCACCTGGGCAATGTCCTCGACGGACGGCAGGCTGGCTTCGTTCCCGAGGTGCTGGATGGCATGGGCCGAGGCGGCGCGGGCGAAGATGAAATGTTCGCGCCAGGGCAAATTGGGACGAGCCATGGCCGAATAGACATAGGCGCCGTGGAAGATGTCGCCGGCACCGTTGGTGTCCACCACCGCCTCGCCGGGCACGTTGAGGGCCGGCAGCACGCTTTCCTGGCCGGTCTCGTCGTACCAAACGAGACCGCGCTCGCCGAGGGTCACGCCGCCGATCTTGCAGCCGCGGCTCTTGAGATAGCCCAGCATCGCGGCCGGGGTCAGGTCCATCTGCTCGCACAGACGCTCGGCCACGATGGCGACGTCGATGAATTCCAGAAGCTCATGGGTGTTGGAGCGCAGGCCGCCGCCGTCGAGGGAGGTGAGAATGCCGGATTCGCGGCAGATCTTGGCATAATGCATGGCCGCATCGGCCTGGTGGCCGTCGAGATGCAGGGCCTTGCAGCCCTGGAGGTTCAGCGGCGGCACCGGGTGCAGGTAATGGTCATCGCGGCAGCGCACGATGGCGCGCTTGCCGCCCCGCGGCATGATGAAGGACAGGGATGACTCGTGGACCTTCCGGTGGTGAACCGAGATGCCGTATTTCGCCGCCATGTCGATGAACATGCGGCCGAGCCAGTCATCCGCGACCGAGGTCAGGAGATCGGGTGGCAGCCCCAGCTTCGCGCAGGCGAAGGCGGCCGTGACCGCATTGCCGCCGAACGAGATCGCATAATCCCGCGCCACGGTTTTCTCGTCCCCGGTCGGAAGCTCGTCCGCCAGGAAGGTCACGTCGATATAGGTCTGGCCCACGAAAAGAGCATGCATCGGTCAAATTCGTCTTGGATGGATTCGCCGCTGGAGTCTTGGACGAGCAGGGCCGTTTAGGCAAGCTCTTCCGGGTTGCGCAGTGCAGGGCAGGCTCGTGGGGCTGGATCGTAAAGGGATGGAGCTCGCTCTTCCACGTCATCACCAGCCTTGTGCCGGTGATCCCGATCCGAGAAGCGCTGCACCGTTCAAATCGGGATGGTCGGGACAGGCCCGGCCATGACGTGGCAGGCGTCATTCCAGGAAGGACAAAGCGAGGGGCAATAAGTCGGCCCTTGAGAGTTTGTCACGCCCTGTTGAGCGTCGCGGCCAGCCGTGCCGCCGTCAGCGCAGCGTCCAGATCGGACGCAATGAACTCGACGGGAGTCACCAGTTCCTTCCTGAAGGCCTCGGACAGGACAGGATGAAGCCGCGTTGATCCGCCCACCAGGGCCACAGGCCGGGGGCCAAGACGCTTGATGAGGGCATTTGCGAGGCGGGCCAGCTCCTTACCCGCTTCCTTTAGAATTTTAAGCGCGGTTCTGTCGTTGGCGAGCGCTGCCTCGCCCACGGCGCGGGCGAGCGAGCCGATCTTGCCGCGATCGCCTCCATAGACGAAGGAGCGCACGGTATTCCAGTCGGTACCGCCCAGCGCCTGGGCCAGGCATGTGCCGAGGGTCGTTGTCCAGCCCGTGCCGGGGCCTTCCTCCTCGGCGCGCAGGACAGCCTTGAGGGCCTCACGGGCGATCCAGAAGCCGGAGCCGCCATCGTCGATCAGGTTGCCGCGCCCGCCGACGCGGATGACCTCCTTGGCCTCGGACAGGTAATAGCCGATGGAGCCGGTGCCGCTATAGACCAGGATGCCTTCGCCGAGAGCGAAATAGGCCAGGTAGGCGATCCACATGTCTTCCGCGACGAAGACCTTGTCGGGAGAGAGCTCGAAGGTCTCCGCGAACAGGGCGCGCATGGTTGCTTCCGCCGGCGTGTCGCGGGTCAGCCCGGTGATGCCGGCGATGATGCCCAAGGGGCGACCCGTCTTCATCACCACCTGGGCCATGTCGAGAACGATCTGGCGGGCGCGCTCTTCGGCGGCGGCGGAGAAGAGATGGCCGGTCAGGGGGGCGACGGAGCCTTGGGCGATGCATTGGCCATTCGTATTCGCCAGCCGCCAGCGCGTGGCGGTGCCGCCCGCGTCGATGCCAAGCCCCAGCCCCATGACCCCTTGCCTCTTCTTTCAGCCGGTCACCCGGCTGGCCCGTTATGCCATCCTTGTCAGGAAGACTTCGAGAAGTTTAGGGAGACTTGGAGAAGTCTGCCAGGGCTTTGCGCAGATTGCCGCCGTTTCGCTCGAGCGCGCCACGCGCTTCCGCCGGACCGGCGCCCAGGGCGATGAGAACGGCCATTTTCAGGTCGCCGTCCGATTGCCGCATCGCCTCGATGGCTGTGGCATCGTCGCAATCGGTGATCTGCGAGACCATGATCTCGCTGCGCCGGCGCAGCTTGGCATTCGTCGCGCGCATGTTGACCATCAGGCCGCGATAGACCCGGTCGAGGCGCACCATGATCAGGGTCGAGAGCAGGTTGAGGATGATCTTCTGCGCCGTGCCCGCCTTCATGCGTGTCGAGCCGGCAATGACCTCCTCGCCGGTATCGGCGAGTATCGGATGGGAGCAGGCTTCGAGAATGGGCGTGTCGGGATTGTTGGAGATGCCGATGGTCTGCGCCCCGCGGGAGGCCGCCTCCTTCAGGGCCGCGATGGTGAAGGGCGTGCGGCCGCTGGCCGCGACGCCGATCACCACGTCGTCGGGCCCGATGTCGTTGCTACGGATCCCGGCAATGCCTTCCTCGACCGAATCCTCGGCGTTTTCAACCGCCTGCATGATGGCGCCCGTGCCACCGGCGATCAGATAGACCACCCGATCGTCGGGCCAGTTGAAGGTCGGCGGCAGTTCCGTTCCGTCCTGAACGCCAATGCGGCCGGACGTGCCGGCGCCCGCATAGACGAGCCGTCCCCCGCGGCGCAGGCGCTTGACCGCCTCTTCCGCCGCCGCCGCGATGGCCGGCAGGGATGGCCTGACGGCCGCCACCGCCGAGAGCTGACCTTCAAGGAAGGCCGAGAGGACATCAAGGCTCGGCCAGGTGTCGAGATCCTGGTAGCGGGTACTGAAATGCTCTGTCGCCATTATACCAACTTTCTTCCAGACCAGTATAGGACCAGTTGGGTGCCGCAACAATGGCCCGCAGGCAGGTCAGGCGAGAGGAACAGCCAACTTTCTGTTGGCATCCTTAAAGGCGCTACCGTCGATCGAACAACGCGATCACCTGCTCGCCCGTTGCACGGCGAAGCGCCAGGATCCCGCTGTCCTTGTGCCGGCTCGGATGGACGCGGTTGGTGAGCAGCGACCAGGCGAGGCCACGCTCGAAATCGAGCCATAAGCTGGTGCCCGTGAAGCCCGTATGACCGATGGTATCGGGAGAGCAGGAATCGCCTCCGTGCCAGCCGGGATAGAAGCCCTCCCAGCCGACCGTGCGCTTGTCCGATTCACGCGTGCGGATGGCCTTGATGGAATCGGACGAAAGGGCGGAGCCGTCGAAAGGCGAGTGAGCGAAATCGAGCACGCCGTCGATGGTTCCGAACAGTCCCGCATGGCCCGAGGCGCCGCCGAGCGCATAGGCATTCTCGTCATGCACCTCGCCGCGGATCACGCGCCCGCGCCAGGTATCCTTCTCCGTCGCGGCGCAAAGGTTCGGATCGGGCCGGAACGAAAATTTTTCGGGAAGCGGCTGATCGATCAGCGCTTGGCCCGTGATGCGCTCGATGGCGATGCCGAGCAGCATGAAGTTGATGTCCGAATAGACCGGTGGACCGGCCTGCCAGACGCGCTGCAGGATGAAGGCGCGCAACGTGTTCGGGTCCTGGCCGTAGGTGTAGAGCGGCTCGACACCCGGCAGATGCGTCTGATGCGCCAGACATTGACGGAACGTAAGGCGCCGCTCGGCCGCGTTCATGTCGTATTGGCGCAGATCCGGGATGACCCTCACCAGAGGATCGTCGAGCGCAATCCGGCCTGCCTCGACCAGGTCCAGAATGCGCGTCGTCGTGAAGATGACTTTGGTGAGAGAGGCGAGATCGAACCATGTTTCACGGGAAACAATTTCCCGCTCCGGCTCGATCTGCGCATGGCCCGCCCATCGTACGGCACGCTCGCCATCGGCCGTGACGATGCCGAGCACCGCGGCCGGAATGTTGCCGTCGCGAATGGAGGCGGCGGCAGGCGCGAAGGCCTGTTCGATCAGAGCAGACGGAGCCATGGCAGGTTCACGCGGCGCGGTGCAGTTCGCCGCCGGGCATGGGATGCGGCACGCCCGTCGTGGTGGGTAGGCTTAAGGGCAACCCGAGCGTGGATCTCACGGCGAGATAACCGAAGGCCTGGGCTTCCAGGAAATCGCCGTCCCAGCCCACGGCTTCGACCGGATCGACGGCAACGCCCAGTTCCTCGTGCAGGCGCGTCATGAAATGCGCGTTGCGCCGCCCGCCGCCCGTGACGAGCCAGCGTTGCGGCGCGCGCGGAACATGGCGCAGCGAGGCGATGACGGATTGAATGGTGAACTCCGCCAAGGTGGCGGCACCGTCCGCATCGGACAGGGCTTCCACACCCTTGGCGCGGGCATGAAAGTCCTGACGGTCCAGGGATTTCGGGGCAGGGCGGTCGAAGAACGGGTTGTTCATGAACTCCGCGACGAGCTTCGCGTCCGCATTGCCGGAAGCGGCGAGCCGTCCGTTCTCGTCGAAGCTCAGGCCGCGCCGGCGCAGAATGAAATCGTCGAGCAGCGCGCTTGCAGGGCCCGTGTCGAAAGCGATCACCACATCGCCGTCGATATAGGTGACGTTTCCGACGCCGCCGAGATTGAGGATCATGACGGGCTGAGCGAGCTTGCTCGCCAGGGCGCGGTGATAGAGCGGAACGAAGGGCGCGCCTTCGCCGCCCGAGGCGACATCCGCATGGCGGAAGCGATAGACCGTGTCGACGCCGAGCGCCGCCGCGACCCTTTCGCCGAGGCCGAGCTGGCGCGTGAAGCGAGCTTCCGGCCGGTGATAGACCGTCTGGCCGTGGAAGCCGATCAGGCTCACGTCACTCGCCGGAATCCCGACTTCCGTCATGAAGCGCCGGATGGCGTCGATATGCGCGTCCGTCACCGCCTGCTCGAGATCCTCCAGCGGCTCACTCTGCGCTCGCGTCGGTTCGGCGATCAGCGCCTGGAGGGTTTTTCTTAAAGTCTCTGGATAGGAGAAGGTCCGCCCCGGTCCCGGCCTCACGACGGTATCGCCATCCGTTTCCACGACGGACACGTCGATGCCGTCCATGGACGTGCCGCTGATCACGCCGACGGCTTTGACAATGGGGCGTTGCGACATCTTCTGCTCCGGAATGCTCTCGTTTACCGGCCGACCATAGCACAGGCGGTGAAGGGGTCCAGAGTGGTATGATATTGGACCATGACAGGTTTCCGGCGATGGCCTATAAATCCCCTGCGGCTTCCAAGGGAGAAAAGACGCATGGTCAGGTCAGCACTGCGCAGCGCAATCGGTGCAGGTTTCATGGTAGCCGCGATGGCTTCCGCTTCGGCTCAGGTTCTGGAGATCGGCGTGGATAACGGCCCGACGGGTCTCGATCCGCACCTCATCACCGCCTTTCCGAGCTTCATGGTGGTGAACGGCAACATCTACGAGGGTCTCACCGCCATCGATAAGGACCTGAAGATCGTCCCCGGCCTCGCCGAATCCTGGACCGTCTCGTCGGACGGCAAGGCCTACACCTTCAAGCTGCGTTCGGGCGTGAAATTCCATGACGGCTCCGCCATGGAGGCCGAGGATGTGGTGTCCTCGATCAAACGCGTGCTGAGCAAGGACATCGCTTCGCCCTTGGCAAGTCGCCTCTCGGCCATCGAGAGCGCCAACGCGGTCGACGGCACAACCATGGAGCTGAAGCTCAAGGAGCCGTCCGCCGCCCTTCTGAGCTCGCTGGCCACCATCGCTATCGTGCCGAGCGCCATGGAAGCGAACAAGAATGCCCTGCAGAAGGCACCGGTCGGCACGGGCCCGTTCAAGTTCCAGGAATGGCAGCCGAACGGCTTCATCCTCCTGACCAAGAACGAGACCTACTGGGATAAGGGCATGCCGAAGCTCGCAGGTCTCAAGTTCAACATCGTGCCGGAATCGGCCACCCGTCAGGTCGGCCTGAGCAATGGCCAATATGCGCTTCTGCCCAACATCGATGCGGCCACGGCGCTGCAGCTCAAAGGCAAGCCGAACGTGAAGCTCTCCGAGACCATGGATCTCGCCTACACGCTCATCGGCATGAACGTGTCGAAGCCGCCCTTCGACAATCCGAAGGTGCGCGAGGCGGTGAACTATGCCGTCAACCGCCAAGAGATCGTCGACGCGGCTCTCTTCGGCGCCGGCGTGCCCGGCGGTCCGCTGTCGCCTGCCCTGAAATCCTGGGCGCTCGATGTGAACCAGTTCGCCTGCTACAAGCCCGACCCCGCCAAGGCGCAGGCGCTGCTAAAGGAAGCGGGCGTGGCAACGCCTGTGGCCGTCACCATGAAGGTCCTGCCGCGCCAGGACATCAAGGACATCGCCCAGGTGGTGCAGGAGCAGCTGAACAAGGCGGGCTTCAAGGTCGAATTGATCAACCAGGAGCAGGGCCAGTTCATCCAGGATTGGCGCAACAGCAACTTCGATCTGTTTGCATCCCTCAATGCGGGACAGCCCGATCCGGATGATTATTTCTACCGCACCTTCCGCACGGGCGGTTCGACCAACGTGTTCAAGTATTCGGATGCGGAGATCGACGGGCTGCTCGACCAGGCCCGTACCCAGCAGGACCAAGCTGCGCGCAAGACGGCCTATGACAAGGTGCAGCAGAAGCTCGCCTGCTCGGGCCCGGCGGCGCATCTCACCTACGGAACCCTGTTCTCGGCCATGAACGGCAAGCTGCAGGGCTTTGATACGATGCCGAACCGTTCTCTCCTGAACCTGCGCAACGCGTCCTACTGAACATCACTCATGGTCCCGGCGCTGTCCTCGCGGCGCCGGGATCTTTATTGGAAGAGCCTGCCCGTATGAACCGCGTTCTGCTCGCACGCCTCATCGATCTCGTCATCGTCCTCTTCGGCGTGTCGATCATCGTGTTCCTGATGATCCGGATGATCCCCGGCGATGCGGTGGCGATCATGCTGGGAGCGAATACCGAGATCACGCCCGAGTGCATGGCGGAGCTCAACCGCCGCGTCGGTCTCGATCGTCCCATCGTCGAGCAATATCTGCTCTGGGCCGGATCGGCCCTGCGTGGCGATTTCGGCACCTCCCTCTGGACCGGTCGGCCGGTCTCGACCGAAATTCTTCTCCATCTGTGGCCGACGCTGGAACTCACCCTATTGTCGCTCGTCATCGGCGCAGTGCTCGCGGTTCCTGTCGGCTGCCTGATGGCGCAGACGCGTGGCGGTGCAGCCGACGTGGCGATGCGTGTCACCGCCATCGCGGGTCTGACGATCCCGTCCTTCTGGCTCGGAATCGTGCTGATCCTGCTCCTCTCCAATTGGGCGCCGGGTTTCGCATCGCTCGGCTATGTGCCCTTCTCGGAGGATCCCGTCGGCAATCTCCAGCGCATGCTGCTGCCGGCCTTTGCCCTGGCGCTGCCGATTCTGGCCAATCTCTCGCGTCTGGTGCGCTCGGCCATGCTCGACGCGCTGGGACAGGATTACGTCCGCACCGCCCGCGCCAAGGGTCTGCCGGAGCGGCGCGTCGTCTACAAGCATGCCCTGCGCAATGCGTTGATTCCGTTTCTCACCAGTGTCGGCATCATGACCGGGTATCTGCTTGGCGGCGCCATCGCGGTCGAGCAGGTCTTTGCCATTCCGGGCCTCGGGCGGCTTATCCTCGGCGCTATCGCCGAGCGCAACTATCCGTTGATCCAAGCCACCATCCTTGTGGTGACGGCGGGCTTCGTCTTCGTGAACTTCCTGGTCGACTTCCTCTACATCATCGTCGATCCCCGCGTGAGGGCTTGAGCCGTGTCGCGTCTGGCCAAGAACAAGCTTCTCGCCTTCGCCGTCATTCTGGTGGCGGTCCAGCTCATCCTCGCGATCGGGGCGCCCTTGTTCGCGCCTTATGATCCCATGGCGCAGAGCGTCGCGCGGCGCCTGCGCGCGCCGTCCGAGCTGAACTGGTTCGGCACCGACCAATTGGGTCGGGATGTGCTGACACGCATCCTCTACGGCTATCGCACCTCTCTTATCGCCTGCCTGCTCGCCGTCGGCGTCGCGCTTCTCGCCGGTGGTGCGCTCGGTCTTGTCGCCGCCTATTACCGCGGCTGGCTCGACCGCATCATCATGCGCGTCATGGACGTGCTCTTCGCCTTCCCGGTGATGCTGCTCGCGATCGGCATCATCGCCGTCCTGGGACCGCACACCTACAGCGCGGCCGCCGCCATCGCCGTCGTTTATACGCCGATCTTCGCTCGCCTCCTGCGCGGTCCGGCGCTCGTCTTGTGCGAGAGCGAGTATGTGGCGGGAGCGAAAGCCATCGGCGCTTCGGATGCCCGCATCATCTTCCTGCACATCCTGCCGAACCTCGCCTCCGTCATCCTGGTCCAGACGAGCCTGCTGCTCTCCGCGGCCATCCTGGTAGAGGCCTCATTGTCCTTCCTCGGTCTCGGCACGCAGCCGCCGACACCGTCGCTCGGCCTGATGCTGTCGGAAGGCCGCAACTTCCTCATGCTCTCGCCGTGGAGCGCGATCTTCGCGGGCTTTGCCATCCTGTTCCTGTCCTTCGGCTTCAATCTCCTGGGCGACGCCCTGCGCGACACGCTCGATCCGCGCCTGCGGGGACAGCCGTGATTGTGCGGCCTGCCAAGATTGAGGATATTCAGGCTCTCGCCGCGATTGCCGAAAGATCCTACCGGGCAGCCTTTGCGGACATCCTAGAAGAGGATGTGCTCGCAAGCCGGAGTGTCAGTTATTTCGAAGAGCGGTTCGCCGCCGCATGGGAGCGCATGCTGGTGGCGCTTTCCGGCCAAACGCCACTCGGATTCCTGCTCATGACCGATGGGCATATCGACATGCTGTTCATGGATCCTGATGCGGGTGGCCAGGGGGGCGGCGCGCTTCTGCTGCAGCGGGCTGAAACATTAGGGGCAAAGAGTCTCGAATGCTTCCGCGACAATCATGGCGCCCGACGCTTCTACGAGCGTCATGGCTGGCGAGTGGAACGGGAATACGAACGCGAGTTCGCCGGGTGCAGCCGCAGCTTCGTCCTTTATGAGAAGAGCTAATCGCCAGTCGGTAAGAAGGCCAGTTACATTCACTCACCTCATCCTGAGGAGGCGCGTAGCGCCGTCTCGAAGGAGGCTCTCAGGGCCTTCTGGAGCCAGTCCTTCAGCCCACGATAAGCCGTGTCGGCCCACATCAACTCAATGGCCGGAAACAGATTCTGCAGACCCTCCAGCAGGAGTTCGGCTCCGGCGCGGTCATGGAGGT